>NZ_JBFRCG010000013.1:0-344536 GCF_040965595.1 Paraburkholderia sp. EG287B | reverse complement strand
TCAGGTGTGTTTGTACTGGCCGCTGCCGGCGTGCTAGACGGGAAGACGGTGACGACCCACTGGCGCTACGCGGCTAAACTGCAGCAACGTTACCCACATGTGAGCGTCCAGGCGGACGCCTTGTACGCAGATGAGGGGCAGGTCATTACATCGGCAGGGTCGGCCGCGGGGCTGGACATGCTACTTCATCTGGTGCGGCGCGATTATGGGAGCGTGATAGCAAACCGGGTCGCCCAGCGGCTCGTGGTACCACCGCATCGTGAGGGCGGTCAGGCGCAATTCGTGCCTCGCCCCATGCCGCAGGACGAAAGCGGGCGTCTTGCAAAGCTGATGGACTGGGTACGCGAGCATCCGGGAATACCGCATACACTGAGCTCGCTGGCCGCGCGAGCTGCCATGAGTCCACGTACATTGCAAAGGCAGTTTCATGATGCCACCGGGCTCGCGCCCTATGAATGGGTCGTCCGTGAACGGGTGGCGGTCGCCCGCGAACTGCTCGAAGCGCAGTCGGCGTTGCCTCTCGCGAGGATCGCCGAGTTCGCGGGTTTCGGCTCAGAAGAGTCAATGCGCCGGCATTTCCGTCGCATCGCGCTTACAAGTCCGGCGGCGTACCGGGAGCGGTTCAGCCATCAGAAGCGGGTACAGGAAACACATGCGGACCAGTAACCCGTAATGAGGCATAAAACGCGTCTGGGCCACCGCCCGGTATTCGTTGAGACCGGCAGTTGATCTGTCAGCGATTGGTTTGTGCTTCGGTCGGATTCGGCCATGAACGGTCAGTCGACATCCGCGCGTAGATCTTCAACAATTTTCGCTGTCGGCCGCGTTGGCAACAACAGTCCACCACGATGAATCTGAGAGCTCTTGGCCCCGATGAACGAGCGCTCATTGAGCATATGCTTCATGAGGTCTCGCAGGAAGACTCGTTCCGAGATTTGCTCTCGAACTGCCTGGTCGAAGATCTGAGCGATGGCGGAATGGGTAGCATTCGGTTCGATTCGCAGAATAAGGGGAGCGCCGTCTCGGCGATGACCTTTGCCAGATGGCATTTCTAGATTCGGATGGCGTTGCCATCCTCGCGACCTTGTCTTCGGACAACTTTGGTCAGTTGTTCGAGCTCGTCCTGTGGAAGATCGATTTTTCGCCAATTCTACGATTCCCGCCGGTTCACTAATCGCGGCAATCCGTCGAGCCGAAGCGTAGGATCGGCTCCCGCCGGCGAAGAACGGACCGTTGGCGGCGCTGCGTGGATGACTAGCAATGCGGGCCCCAGTAATTTTTACCGAGGCATTGAGCCGGCAGTCGCCGGATTTACCATCTAAACGATGACTCTTTGGCAAAATTATTTCCTATATGCGGTGCGCATATAAATTATTGGAAATGCGTCTCAAGGACTGATTTTATTGAATATTGTTTCTAGCCGACCTTTCTGGCATCCCGTAAAATCCCGCTCGAGCATATTAAGCGCAGTGAACAACACGAAGAGGCAGTATGGGTGCGCGGGACTTAATCGGGGCGTTGACCGGTGGGCTGCTACAAAGCGACCGCCTGCTGAAACTGGATAATCCGCTTGGCAGTGACCTGCTACTGCCTCAGCGGGTCCTGGGTTATTCACGCATTGGCCGTCATTTTGAATTCACGGCCGATGTTGTTTCGCCCTCCGACGCCATCGAACTCAAGAAGCTGATTGCGCAGCCGGTAGCGCTGTGGATCCAGCAGAGCGACAAGTCCTACCTGCCTCATCACGGTTACGTACACACCGCACGCCGGCTCGGCTCGGACGGCGGGTTGACCAGCTACCAGATCGCCTTTGCGTCATGGATGCACTTCCTGCGCTTTCGCAAGGATGCACGAATCTGGCAGGACAAGCCGGCCGACGCGATCCTCACAGATGTCTTCAACATGCATCCGCAGGCTCAAGGTGCTTTTCGCTTTGCATTCAGCAAGCCCCTTCCTGCTCGCTCGTTTTGCATACAGTATGAAGACGACTGGAATTTCGTTCATCGCGTCATGGAGGGCGAAGGCCTGTTCCGCTATTTCGAGCAGGCGAGCGATGGCAAGTCGCACACGCTCGTGGTCGTAGACGATATTTACCACCTTCCGGCGCTCTCACCGCAAACGGTTGAGTTTTACTGGGCGGGCATCAGCAGAGAAGCGGATGCATTGGCGCAGTGGTCCTGCACGCGCACGCTGCAAAGCTCAATGCTGACCACCCGCACCTTTGATTACAAGAGCCCCGCCTCAGGATCGTGCCCTACCGCAGTCCGCTTGAGCACCGCAAACCAGCGATGCATCTGCAAACGGCGATCGCGGTCGGCCCGGCAAGCGAAGAGGTCTACACCGACTCGTTGAACCGTATCAAGGTGCGATTCCACTGGGACCGGCTCAACGACGGCGACGATCGAGCGTCGTGCTGGGTGCGGGTTGCCATGTCCGATACGGGCGCTGGATACGGCAGCGTGCATGTGCCACGGGTCGGCGAAGAAGTCCTGATCAACTGGGTTGACGGCGATTGTGACAGGCCCGTGGTTACAGGGAAGGTCTACAACGGCCAGACGCAACCGCACTGGCATTCCAACGGCTTACTCTCCGGCTACAAATCGAAGGAATATCAGGGCAGCGGCTATAACCAGATGGTGCTTGACGACTCGACGGGCCAGAACCGGCTTCAACTTTACTCGTCGAGCACGAATGCCCAGCTACAACTGGGTTACCTCATCGACCAGTCCGGCAACACGAGAGGGAGTTACCTGGGCAGCGGCTTTGACCTGAAGTCTGACGCATTTGGAGCAGTGCGCGCGGGTCAAGGCCTTTATGTCACCACCCACCCCGCGGCCAGCCAGCCGCTCGATGCTCGCGACTCCACTTCGCAGCTTGTGAATTCGAAAAGCGTGCTGGAGGCGATGTCAGGCGCCAGCACGGCACATCAGGCAGGAAGCCTGAACGACGGCTACGATTCACTCAAAATGTTCACGGACGCGACGCAGAACAGCGTATCCGGTTCATCATCGGGCGGAAAAACGGCGGGCGGTGGAACAGGCAACGCCAACGCATTCAAGGGACCAGTCATGCTGTTCGGTAGCCCGGCAGGCATCGCGCTGTCCACGCAGAAGTCTGTTCATATCGCGAGTGATGCCCAGACCAATCTCGTCAGCGGCCAGAGCACGCATATCGCAACCGGAAAATCGCTGATTGCAAGTGTTTCGGAGAGGCTGAGCCTCTTTGTGCAGAATGCGGGGATGAAGCTCTTTGCTGCGAAGGGCATGGTGGAAGTCCAGGCGCACTCGGACAACATCGAACTCACTGCTCAAAAAGCTGTAAAGCTGCTCTCAGTAACGGATAACATTGAGGCGGCGGCAAAGCAGGAAATCCTGTTGACATCTGGAGGTGCGTATATCCGCATCAAGGATGGAAACATCGAGATTCACGCACCCGGCAAGATTGACATCAAGGGCGGCCAGCATTCATTCAGCGGCCCCACCGCTCAAGGGTACGTGCTGCCCGGATTGCCAAATTCTGGTGCGGCGTCTCGCTACCACGAGCAATTCCGTTTGCTCGACGATGATGAGACCACTCCGCTGCCGCACACACGTTACGAGATTGAGAGTGAATCCGGTAAGAAATGGTCCGGGTACAGCGACGGTGAAGGACTGACTCAGCATGTTTATACGGACGAGCCAGAGAGCCTTTCTCTAACCATCTATAAGCTGGTGGACGATAATGACTCAACCGAAGAAGCATAAGCATCACATCCGACACGTGAAGCATGCATCGACAACATCTGCGAACGACAAATCGCTTGTCAAGGTCGTGATTCAGAACGATGCGGGCGAATGGGTTCGTCCGGCGACAGGCGATAAGTTCTATATCGACGCGATACCGAAATTCCCATCGATTTTTTTTGAGATCAAGACGGATGCCTCTCCGCCCTATCAATGGAAATGGACCATTGCGTGGGATGCGCAGGTTAGCGGTCTACGCGAAAGCGCGAAGCGCGGAAAGAAGTTAAAGACATTTACTGCTAATGGCACCTTCACGAGCAACGACAAGTCATGGCAGGCAAATCTCGACAACAAGATCGTTGGAGGTAAGTTGTCCGTCGAGGTCACGGCGGGTGGCTCGGAGTTCCGGCGCACTGTGTTCGTCTTAGGAAAGAATCCCACCAAAGAAGACGTGGTGGCCTTCGTGTCGACACTTCCCGACACCATCGGTTTCGACAAGGTCATCGATCAGGAGAGTCATTTCAAGCACTTCATTAACGCTGACAATGAACCTGTGGTCGCGGGCGATTCCGGCTATGGGCTAACACAGATGACTAATCCGGCGCCAAACTACGAACAAGTCTGGAACTGGAAGGAAAACGTTAAGGTCGGCGTGACGTTGTTCCAGGACAAGCAAGCAAAGGCAAAAGTGCTCCTCAAGGCGCATCCGTACACTCAGGAGCAGTTATCACGCGAGACTTTCGGGTTGTGGAACGGCAGCAAGTATTACGAATGGAACCCTCAAACGCAGGCATGGGACCGCAGTGGTGACATCATGTGCGACCCGTCCACCTCAAACATTGGTTGGGACATGTCAAACTCGGCAAACGCTGGGCAGACTTCCGATCAATTGCACGAACGCGACAAAGAAACTTACAGGAAAATGAAGGCTGGGCGTGATAAAGATCACGTCTGGCTCTACTCTGGGATTTGCTATGCGGATCACATTGCCGGGAATTAAACAATTTACCTTTCTGGTGGCGTTAGGTGTAGGTAGCGCCAGCGCACTTGCGAAAGTTCCTCCACCCGCGCAAATTGACCTTGAAGGTGGTCGTTTGGTGCAACAGAAAGAGAACCGCCTTTTTACGGTCGACGCCGGGAAGCACAAGATATTGCCCATTCAAGTGCCAACTGCTCTCAGTCGAGCCCTTAAGAAGTCTTCGAGCATTGGCTTTCCGGCCGACCACTCGCGCTTGATAGACGGGAAGGAATACATTCTCATCGTTGTAAATCAGTCGTCTAGTACCAATCCCTCGGGGTACTGCGGTGCGGGTGAGGAAGGAACTCTCTACGCACTGGAATTGCACGGGAGTTCTGCGGTGCCGCGCTTTGCCTTGCAGGTACAGAGTTGTCTCAAAGATCTCGAATTGGCAAGTGATTCCAATCAAAAGTCGGAATATTTGGCAATTTCGTGGAAAGAGGCACCAGTAGGCATCCAGGTACGCTGGGACGTTTATGGAGACAAGAGTGATGTTTCGCGCTTCTACAAATACCAGGGCGGCCAGTTTATAGAGGCGACCCAGTGATTTTGCGGCGAGACGGACGCCATCTTGGGGTCGAGTAGCCGATGAAGTGTCTCCGGACACGGACTCAAATGCTGCAAGCTGGCACCAGTGTGTGTTTCGTGGGCTTAAGCGACTTTGGCGCAGTCCAATATCCACCTGGTGATTGCCGAGTGGCCGTTGTTGAGAGGGCTGCGGGTCCGCTATGGGTCGGTTATGCCTGTTCCATGAGACGTGGGCCGGGGGCGAGCGGCGTGCCCGGTCGTGGGACGCAGTGCGGCCACTTTCGGTCAGTCAGCGAGGCACTGAGAATTGGCGACAATTTACGTTCGACGTATCCTTAGGGATCGACGTTTCGACACTCTTGGCCAACGATCCCGACAAGAATTCCGATGCAAGCACATCTCAGAATTGCCAGACCTGTCAGCGACCTTTCGAGGACAGAAAGTATGTATTGCGCGGCGCTCAGCCTCGTTGTACTGGCAAAATTTCAAGACCATCAGGGGTTCGACGGGGTGATGCTCGGATGTTCCGGCTTGGACTATCACTTCGAGTTCACACAGTGCCGCAAACATCCGGTCGCGCCAACACCAACATGTGAGGATTTGCTGGTGTTTTATGCCCCGGATCGAGCTGAGTGGGAGTCGACTTGCGATCGCCTCGCCGAGAACGGCTTTGTTCGCGTGACGTCGCTCAACCCTTATTGGGACGTGTCAGGTAGAACATTTGAAGATCACGACGGCTACCGAATCGTTTTGCAAAATTCGGCGTGGTCGTCATGACGCATGCCCAATCCAATTGGATGCCGGAGCTCGATCGCTTTGCAGCAAGTTGTACGGTCGCGCGAAGGGTGAACTCCGGCTAGTTTGAGCCATTCGACGCCGCTATCTGATTGGTCGCTCCATCACGATGACGTTGCCGATGAATCTCGGATTGGTCGTGCTATAGGCGGTCTCAAAGCCCTCGCGTTGCCAGAACGCTAACGCGCGCGGATTCGTCGAAATAGCGGCGAGTTGCAGTCTCCGGTAGCCCCACTCACGCGCCATCTCGTTGATCAAAGCCAGCGCAATTTGTCCGTAGCCTCGACTCTGATGCGCTCCTGAAAAAAGCAGCAACCCGATCCATACGCAGTCATCGTTCGGATATGAGCGAATCACTTCAGCACAGCCGACCATGTCTGGCTCAACGTAAAATCCGAAGACTGATTTGTCCGCCGCATCCTTACTGGCTGGCTTGCCATTGAAGAAATCGTCAACATCTTTCTCGGAGGGCGGCCGACCTTCGACGAGTTCAGTGTACGAAGGTGCCTCCAGAAAGATGCGCAACACGTTCGCGCAATCGCTGTGCGACTCGCTGGTGAGTGGGCGGATTGTAAGCATCAGGAGCAGTTTCGAGGTGAGAGCAGCCATTCTAGAACCATTGGCCGGAGTAGACATAGACAGCGCAACGTCGTTGTGAGCGTCCGCATTGCGCATGCTTGACTGGCCGAATCGGGTCCGTAAGCAGCCATCGGAGTCGCGCCGGTTTAAAGGACCGCATCGGGTCGTTTTGGCGCATTCGCCGACGGGACGGCAGCGGCCCAGCCAGCGTTCGCCAGCAGGCAGGACCCCGGCCAGCACTTGTCGTTTGGCCCCGGGAGGGGGGCAGTGACGTGGTCGATCCAGCTTCGATAGCAGTCGTTTGATTCTCCATTACCAAAAGACGCCACGAGTGGCCGCCGCGAGGCGCTGCAGTGGATCGCAAAGGCCACCGGGTCGCGCATCAAGGCCGACGCCAGGCTGCGCCAGATCGTCGATGACTGACGGTCCTCTCAGCTCCACCGCGCACACGTGTGTTCGCGAACGGTTTCGCGTTGGGAAACCCGCTTGGTTCGCCACCTTGTCCGAAGGAGAGGCGCGGCGTTGGCGGACCTGTCGCCTATTGCTGATTTGCGACGTCGGGCGCGGCGAGCGCCGGTACACTGAACTCGACCGTTGCACCATGGCCAACGTTGTTCCTCAGCCGTATTTCACCCCCGTGCGACACAATGATTGCCTGGCAGATTGATAGCCCCACGCCCATACCCTCGGGCTTGGTCGTGAAGAACGGCTGGAAGAGCCTCTCGGCATTTCCTGGTTCAATGCCCGTGCCGGAATCGCGCACCGCGACGATGACGTCACCGGCGTCGCCGCGGCGTGACTCGATGACAAGCTCGCGTGGGCGGTCGGTTACCGCGTTCATGACGAGATTGATCGTGACTTGCGCGAGCTGTATACGGTCTCCGAGCGCCGGCGGCAGATGAGGATCAAGCTTTGTCTTCAGCGTCGCCTGGTGATTCAAGAGTTCGCGCTGCATGATCGGGACGACTTCTCTAACCACGTCGTTGATGTCCAGACGCGTCATATTGGGTGGCTCTCGCTTCGTCAGCCCGCGCACGCGGCGGATGATCTCGGTTGCGCGCCGACATTCGGCGTCAATACGGCGCAACGAGGTCAACGCCTTCTCAATGTTGGGCGACTCGCGATTCAGCCATGACAGGGCGGCCGCGCTGTCCGCGCCGATCGATGCGAGCGGCTGCCCGACCTCGTGTGCAAGCGAGGCCCCAAATTCCCCGATTGTAGTGACGCGGGCCAAATAACCCAACGCTTCTTCATTGCGCTTGCGTTCAGTGATATCGGTACTGGTTTCCAGGATCGCGGTGGGCAAGCCCTGTTTGTTGCGCAATACCGATTGACGCGTTTGCGCCGTGACGACTGCGCCGCTCTTTGCCAGGTGCATGACTTCGCCTTCCCAGTATCCAGTCTCCAGCAAAGTCTGTTTTATCTCATCCGGGTCGACGGGGTAGCGCGAGCGCAACAGCGAACGCGACACGTTCCCCAGCGCCTCGTCGCCTTTCCATCCAAAGAGCGCCTCGGCACCGCGATTCCAGTAGGTAATTGAGTCATCCATGTCGCGCACTGTCACGCTGTCATGGGTGAGATCGAGAAGCATCGCCTGTTCTCGATGGATTGCGGCAAGCCGGCGCAAGCGGTGCACGAGCCCGTTCACTGTCAACGAGGTGACGAAGAACGCAGTCAGCGCCCAGACATCGCGGGCTAGGTCTAGGCGAAATGTGAAAAGGGGTTCAGTAAACAAATAGTCGAGGCTGCCGACAGCGATCACCGACAGCAGAATTGAAGACGTGAGGCTGCCGACGAGCGCCAATAAGGCGAGCTCGGTCACACAGACCGTTGCGGCAACCGTCAGCCTGGATCCAAGGAGGAAGCAGATCCACGCCGAAAGCACGAGGACCGCACCGCCGGCGATCACCGTCAAAGCCGTCCGGCCCACTCGCGCGGTCCAGAGTTCCATCGCGCTCGAATTTGTCGCCCGATGCGCAGGGTACGCAGCACGTTCGTTCATTCGCCCCCCCAAGAGGCCGACTCGATGGCTCGGCCATGTGCGTTAGGGTCGCACGCTCGTGCGGGGGCGGTCCATCGGAAAAAGTCAGGATGCGGGCTTTGCCCCTGGCGCTGACATCGGGATAACCGCCCTCTCAACGGAAACTGCCGCTCATCATGTCCACTGGTGAAAGACAGCGATGGGTCGGGTTGGTGCATTCGCCGACGGCACGGTGGCGGCCAAGAGCCCCCGTCGCCATCAGGCAGAACCCGGCCATGAAGAGTCGCTCGCAACGGCGCTAGGTCGGACATTCGAACGTCAGTTTCATCACCGCGAGCGGCCGCATGCACTGCTCTGGGTTCCCGGTAACGACTTACAGTCATTCGCAATCCTGCAAATTATCTTCCAGCGTAGGTTGTAATCAACCCCCTGCTGCCCTACGCTCTATCCAGATATTGAGATGTTCTCCTCTGTCTTCTTGTTTGGTGTCCAGGGGCGCGTAGTGAATCAAGACGAACAGGCAACTATGCGCACTCGCTTTCAGCACAAACCCCGTCAGTAGTGCCTGGCGTGCTCCGCTTCAACGTACGCACGTACTTGTCTACGTCGCGATCGACGTGCCGGGCACTTCTGAATGCGTCTGCTTCTCGATTCATCCGGGGTGGGTGTGGTATGGCCGTTCAAGGCTCGCGCTCACTCAAGCAATCGCACAAGTCGTTTCGCAACATCTCCGGCCAACTTATTGCGCCATTGCCGTCCGGCATCGCGTTGGTCGCTGCCCGCCGTATTCCCTTGACCACGCGATTTCCGTTCCTTCCAGTGAATACGCTTCGACTCATCGGAGGTCGTGATGGAAAACCTGGTCTCACTCGCCAAGCGCGCGCTCAGTGCATCGGCCCTCGCTACCGCGGTCGCAATGAACCTGACCAGCTGCGGGGGAGGCGATAGTGGTGGTGCTGTGACGGGCGCAGTTGCCAACAACGCCGTTGTGCCCTCAGCGGTCACGACTGCCCAGATCGTTCCGCCCGGCAGCACGTTTCGCGGGCAAACCTACGCTGAATGGGCAGCAGCATTTTGGCAGTGGGCTCTCGCATTGCCGCTGGCGCCGCTTCAGCATCCGTTTGCCGCATGCAACTCCACTGACCGGCCGATTTCGGCTGATCAGACCGGTAGCGTCTGGTTCTGGTCCGCTCCGGACACTATCGGCTCGTGCAACCAATCGGCGGTGGTCATCCCGGCTGGCAAGGCCGTTTTTCTGACCATGCTCGATGTCGAGGCATCCTCTCTCGATGACCCGCCGTTCCGGGCGACAACGTACGCAGGGCAGAAGGCCATTGCCGAAAAATTCGCCAGCCGGATTGGCGACCTCTTTTGCTTCATTGACGGCCAGCAGGTGCCCAACATCACGGCCTACTTCGCTGAGACCCAGCAGTTTCACTTCCATGCGCCCTCGCCATGGATCTTCGAGACGCAAGGCGGGAATGGTACGTCCGTGGGTGCGGGCTACTTTCTGATGCTCCAGTTGCCGCCCGGCACGCATACGATCCGCTACGGAGGTGTGTTCCACCTGCAGGCCAACGACTTGTATCCCGGGTCGTCGCCTCTGGATATCCAGAAGGACATCACCCTCACGGTTACGATGGGCGGGTAGCCTTCGGTGATTTCGGGCGGCCAATCGGGCGGCAGTTGGCCATGTCCGGCCATTCGACCTCGCTCTCGGCTGGACATTTGAAGGTCGGCTCCGCACCCGACAACGGCCCTTCCGCGCAAACCATGGCCGGAGTGCCGTCAGCCGTGTTGCGGTCGTTGGTCCGTCAACGCGTCAACGGCTGGTATCTGTTCCTGCACCCGCGTCGAGATTGTTGTCGCCGGATAGTGGCTGGGGCATGGAGGTCAAAAAAGGCTCTATAGTAAATACATCGATTCGAGACATTCTAATGCGTCGTTACAAGTAGGCCAAACGATTGATCTAAACGGAGTCGGCTACGCCAAGGAGTACCGCGTCGAGCGCGGCTTGCGCGAAAGCGTGCTGCCGCTGCTCGCGCTCGGTCTGCCGAAGTCGTATTGACCGGCGACGAATCCAGAGACCCTCGATATTAGGAGACAGAGAATGAACAGAGCCAAGTCAATGCTGATGTTACCGATGCTGATATGGTTGGTGTTGCTGGCGACGCCGCTCACCACGCAGGCCTGGGAGCGCGGGACGGTCGAGAGATTCGCCACGTTGCCCCCCGGTGAAGCGCATCCCGCGGGGATCACCGTGGATCGCGAGGGCAACATCTATGTCACCACGTTTGGGGGAACGTTCGTTGTGTTCGACCCACAGGGCAAGTACCTACGGACTGTCGGCATCGGGGGCACGAGCGGAATATTGACTGACATTGGCTTCCATCCCCAGACGGGCAAGTTGCTTGTGGTCGATAACGTGTCCGGGAAGGTTCTGAGCGTCGATCCCAGGACGGGTGCATCATCCGTGTTCATGACGGTCACGGGCAAGGACCCCGGCCTCGACGGGTTGATGTTCGACGCCGCGGGCAATGTGTACGTGACCGACGGCCACCAGGGCATTATCTGGAAAGTCGGACCATACGGCGGCGAAGGGTCGGCGTGGGTCACAAGCCCGCTGCTCAAGCCGACGAGGCTACCACCGGGCATCGGTGCGAATGATATGGCGTTCAATAACGAGAAGACGGCGTTGTTCGTCTCCAATACGGCGAACGACACGATTGTCAAGATACCGGTGACTGGCCCGATGCTCGAACCCGGCACGCCTGAGGTCTTCGTCAACCGCGTCGGCGGCGGGCCCGACGGTCTGAAAATCGACGGGCACGACAACATCTGGGTCGTGTGCAACCAGTCCGATGAGATTCTCGTGCTCGAGCCGACGCAGGGCCGGGTGATTGCCAAGCTCGGCGACTTCGGCGAAATCGATCGCGACGGGGCACCCATCGGCTTCCTCTGGCCGTCTGCTTTCGTATTCCATGGTGAGGACGTTCTTGTCACCAACATTTCGCTCGATTACGGCGCGGCCGTTTCGCAGGATCAACGGACAATCGATGGACCGTGGGCTCACCAGGTGAAGGTCCACACGATCTCGAGAATACGGATTCCCGAGCATTTCGGCGAAAGGTGAGTCCATGAGCGGACCTGAAAGAAGGTAAGCGATCGTTCATCGACGCCCTGTTCCAGCGAGGCTAGAGCGGCGACGATAGCGTCCACTTGAACTACGAAGTGGACGCTATGGCAGAAGACATCAGCGATCTGAAGGCACGTCTGGTAGCAGGCTTTCAGCGCGGCGGGCGACGCCGACGCTTCGACCCGCAGGCCAAGCAAGAACTGGTTGAGGCGTGCTTGCAGCCGAATGTATCAGTGTCGGGAATGGCGCTGGAGCACGGACTGAACGCGAACCTGTTACGCAGGTGGATAAGCGATCACTTACGCGCGCGAAGTGGCGGTGCAGGGACCCAGGTTCGTGAGGCTGCGTCGCCAGCCTTCGTGCCGATGGTACAGCTCGGTGGAGCACCGACTGTGGTGGGCCTGGCTCTGGTCAGCGACCGGTTCGATTAGAGGCGGCCCGTACGTCGCCATGCCTGCCATCGCCTTCGCGGCTGGTTGCCGAGCTATTCAATGGCGTGATGCTCAAGCTCGAGCTGGATCATTTCGTCGCCGCACTGCAGCATGCGGTTGCTTTCGAGATGCAAGCCTCGGCAAACGTGACTGTTCGAACGACAGTTGTACCTTGAAAGCTGCCGTCTCGGCAGCTTAGATCGACTGGCGGAAGCGGGTCGCTAGGGCCAACCGCGTGGGGCTGCGGTCAGCCATGACCGGTCATCCAGCGTCGTCGGCTAAATTCCGAACAATTTCCGCAATCATGGGGCGTGTGTGGACCTCAATCGGATCAATTTACGCTCGACCATGCTTCTGAACATCACTGCTTGATCGTCGAGTTCGTGTTGTGACTTCGATCTCATTCGGGTTCAAGAACTCAGAAATTTTGCCGTTAATTGCAGAGATAGGGCCGAAACGGAAGGTATGATTCGACCAATCACAATTCATAATTCATGCCGACACCAACATCGATCATGAAGGCGACAATGCAGCTGCAATTTTTCCGCATCACGTTCTCTATCGCCTTCCTATGTCTCAGTGGCATTAGTCAAGCAGCACAGTCCGCTGATCCGCTATCGACACTCCCTGCCGATCCTCAACAAACCACGCAACCGCAGTGGGTCAAAGCGGTACCACCATACCCCTTAACACTGTTTTCCAAAGCTGAAGTGGATTTGAACTCCGTTAAGCAAGGTGACAACGGTCAAATAACTGCTTGGGAAAGAGACACCTACGAGGAACTGCAGCAGCCTTCAACTGACTATGCGTTCCAGATTGGTGAAGCTCATTATTTAATCGATTGCAATGATGGAAAATACACGTCTCTAGCAGTTAATACAAGAAGAGCGAATGGAGACCTGGTTAGGTCCGTCCCAATGCCCGAGTCCGTACAAAAATACATGGCCGACGTCCCGCCTGATTCATTGATTAGTGCCGAAGTGACTCTCGCCTGTGCGCAGGCAAAGAAGAATTGGTCTATTGATCAACACTATGATTTGCACATTAAGCCAAAATACGTCGCCACGATCACACCTCTTACATCACAAGAAAAAGAGAAAATAGGTCAAGCGATAGCCCAACGGAAGGAAACCGACAAACGTAATGCCCCCGTCGCTGAACCACTACTGACCGCACAAAATGGAAAAAACGTATGCCACACGATGAACGGAGTTGATGGAAACCCGTCTTCCTATGAATTGTGTGATGCACAGGGCATGTTCTCGCATGACGTCTATAGCGTTCGGATCGGAGGAATTATTTTTCTTCGAGGAATCGATGACGATGCGACCAAAGGCATTGACGGTGTGTTCTATGGTAGTCCACTTCGACTCCAATGCGAGCCGGTCAATCAGTTGGCAGATGGTGTAACGAATAAAACTATAGAAGGTGCCATTCAGGCCGATAGGATGTCGTCGAAAAAAATCTCGTTCGATGATGAAGTGAGGTTCGCGATACTGACCAATGTAGTCGAGATCGGGAGGCATTGCACACTGAGCAATACGGACGGCGTCATGGCAAAGCTTGACGTTGTTTCTCCGTAGCGAAGCAAGTTGTGGCAACAGGCGTCTTGCGCGGATGTCCATAGTTGAGAAAACTGGATGTCTCTCATGGGTCGGTTATGCCTGTTGCATGAGTCGTGGGCCGGGGGCGAGCGACGTGGCCGGTCGTGGGACGCAGTGCGGCCACTTTCGGCCACTCGACATCCCGCCCTAGGTTGCTGACAATCAGGTCCACCTTCCGCAGATTGAAACTATATGAAAGAATTCTTCGATCGGCTTGTTCCATTACAGGGTGCACCGTGTTTAGCGTCGCCGGACTATGAGTTGCGTCTGGAATCGCAACGGAACGCCTCATCGCTTTCGATCGTGCCGGCGGAGTAGCCTTCGCTACTCTGTTCGTTTGGGTGGGAAGTAGATACATTGGACAACGCCGACGCAATAGGGTGTCGTAAGTCCCGCGGACTGATTTACTGGCGGCATGAGCCTGAGACCGGCCAGGATCTGCCAAACGGATTTCTTCCCAGGAGCGATCGTTCGACATTGACGTAAAGCGTTTTTCGAAAACATATAATCCATAACGAGAGTCATAATGGAAACTGGAAAGTTCGCTGAAACGGCCGTGGGCTTTACGAAGAGTCCGCTAGGCATCATTGGGCTCTTTATTGTGCTCGTATATGGGTTTGCGTCTCTTGTCGTGGGCTTTGGATCTGGCTTGTCGGGACAAGTGGCTCCGCTGATTTACTTCATGGTGTTCTTCCCCGTTTTGGTTTTTTTCGGCTTCCTCTGGCTCGTCGCGAAGCATCACAACAAACTGTACGGGCCATCTGATTTCAGGAATGAAGACAACTACATAAAAGCCCAAATGGCCACTGCAGCGTCGTTGGCCGCAGCGTCCGCCAAGCAGCCAGGAAACAGTGCAGGCGTAACGGATATGCAGCTTCGCGATATCGTTGATGTCGTGTCGAACGTGCCACGTCAGAAAAAGCATGAGAAATGGAGAAATCGCATCCTCTGGGTCGATGATCGGCCGGAGAACAACGCACTTGAAAGGCAGGCATTCGAGTCTCAGGGCATTGAGTTCTCTTTGGCGCTTTCTACCAATGAAGCCCTTGAGTTGCTCAAAACAAATAAGTTTGCTGCGATCATCTCTGACATGGGTAGGAAAGAAGGGCCACAGGAAGGCTATGTTCTCCTTGAGAAGTTACGTGCGATGGGCGACAAAACGCCCTTTATGATTTACGCCGCGTCGAACCTTCCAGAACACAAAAAGATGGCTCGTGAGCGAGGCGCTATAGGTTCGACGAACAGGGCGGACGAGCTTTTTCAGACGGTGATGGGCGTAGTTACAAATGGCTCATAATCATGCGTCCCAGTCGACGTGTGCGCCGCCGCTTCTCCCTGGAAAACACGTGGCCGAACCCGCGCGTTGAATGCCCGCTTTTTGTAGGTACGACCGTCGCCTTTGGGTCGATAGTACTCATTCGACCGCAGTGACGGCCATTCATGGTCGAGCGAGTGTGGATGGCTGACGAATGACCTGAGGCTGCCACCGGCAATCCTCACTGCCCGGCTCATTCATGCCCAGGTCTGCCTGAAAATTTCGTGGAGGCCGCCCCATCAGCCCGCCCCGCACTTCCACGGGCAGTAAGTATCGTGCGCCGTGTCCCCTGGCCTCAGCGATGGCCGCCAAGAAAGTCGAACCAGTCATGCGCATAAGCGCAGCCGTGATCGGGAATGCCCGAACCGGCGAGCTTCCGGTCGAAGAAGGTTCGGGTCGGCTCGGGAATTTCATCCAGACGCACGTAGCGAAAGCCTGCGTCGTTCGTGTGAACCGTCACCTGCGGTTTCGTCGGCCGAGCTGGCAATGCTTCGGTATCCTCATTCAGCGCGGCGGAAATGCCGCGGGCCACGAGGTCCCACACGCTGCCCGCCCATCTGGGATAACTGCGCACGACGGCGCACTCGCCCACCTCGCCGAGCACTGCATCTTCCAGGGTCACCCGGTAATCCGCGAGCGGCCCGTCGCTCACCCGCGCGATATCCGCCGTCGCGATGACGCGCTTTTCACTTTCCCGTCCCCGGGTAACAACTCAATGGTGATTCGAAGCATCCGCCTCTCCTTTTTGGTGACCGTCTCATCATGCCCGGCGCTATCGATGCGCCGGGCCGACAACGTGATCCTTCGATGCCGCGACGACTGCCTGGGAGTCCAAGGTCAGGGCCTCGCGAGGACGCCTGCCATGCAGCATGCCGCATGGTCGACTCAAACCACGCTGCAATCCGGAACGGGCTGTAGCCTGCAAAAACGCCCAGAATCTGTGCAACTTCGGGAATCGGGTTGCCGGTTTCGTCGAACAGGTAGGCGGGGTACAGGGGCTGACCGGCAAGCTCGACGGCAAAGAAGTTCCATTGACGATCGCCGCGACGGCCTCCGCCGACGGAGCGATTGTATTCTTGCCGGTCCGCTCAATGCCGCGTTGTGCTTTCAATCCGAATCCCTCGCCAGCTGCAGGTGCCCAGCCAGCATCCGACCTTCGAGGACGCGGCTGATGGCCTCACTATCAGTACGGGACGCCGTCATCAGGCCGCCCCCGTGTCAGCACCGTGTACTTTGGCAAGCCAGTCCCGGATCCGTTGTTGTGCCTGCGCGTCGCCGATGCCGCGTCGGGAGTCGAGCAGGACGAGATGTGACTCCAGCGCGAGAAAGTCGGTACTCAGATCGCGTGCGCCGTAAACGGAATCATCAATCGCCATCCAGTTCTTCAGGCGATGTTTGAACACGTACGTGCGAATGATGTAGGTCCGCGCGATGCCAATCTTCCAGTCGCCGAAACGCGCCCTGTAGCCCTGCGTTGTGCCGACGACCCGCTTCGCCAGTTGCGCCGGCAGGTATGAAACCACCTGTTCAACGGACAGTTTGCTGAGCCAGGATGTTGTAAGGACGATTTCGACGTCGGGCCAGGGTTCGAGCAGGCTGACCAGCAGCGGCACAAATTCGAACAGCGGGTTTCCTGTATCGAGGGATATCTCGCCGTTTTGGTCAAGCAATGCGTGGCCGCGATGCAGCGCTCCATCGTAGTCTACGAAGAGTGTTGGCACTGGCGCGTCCAGAACGGGCATTTGCGGCTTTGATTCGTTGCTCAAGCGTCGATCCCGGGCATCATGGATTCGGTTCTCAAATAGTCGCTGGGGCGTGTACGGCTTTGCGGGGCAAAAGATGGCGAAGCCGGGGTGTCCTCCTGACCGGCAACGGTTGGGTCTCTGTGCAACGCCATTGGTCAGTTGTCGTTCGAGTGGTCCGGGCATCGGGTTTGCACCCAGCCCTGCTCACCGTCTGCCCGGGTGTGCCGCATATTTCGCACAGCCGGCCGCTCAGCGAAGTGTTCACCAGTTTCACCGGGGTGCTGTGCGCGGGCCGCGCCCATGCTGGGATCGGCACCGGCGATCCGGCTGGACAATATCTCGCCAGCGAAGGCCGCGGCACGCTCCATGGACAGCGACGGCCCCAGCAGGCCACGCAATTGTTCATCGGCGGCATCGGTCGCTGACGAAAAGCCTCCCCCCTCCGCAATGGCATCCAGCACCGGAATCTCGAACGCGAACTGTGCCGATCGTGTGATCATGCGTGCAACGGTCTTGCGCACCTCCGTGGCAGCCATTCCGTACGGGACGGCGACGGCGACCAGTGGCCCGCGGTGCGCGCCAATTCCATAACGGTGGGCGAGTAGGTCCGCTTTCCGGCTCGCTGTTTTGTCCAGCGGTTGCCCCGGCCTGAGCAGGTTCCGGCCACGGGTGGCCAGACATTGCGCGACGCGATGGATTGCGTCTTCGAGCGTTTCTGCCTCGATGACCACGCACCACCTGCCATCGTGCACGCCTGGATGCGGCGCCGGAAGCGCCAGCAGTTGCTCCGGTGCAAGCAGGAGTGCACGCGCCCAGGCGCGAAGCCGATCTGCGGTGAGCGTCTTCGGGAACGTTCCCCCTTCCCACTGCAGGAGTGTCGGGCGGGACACACCGCTGGCTTGCGTCACTTCAGCGACCGAAAGGCCGAGTTCCTCGCGCAGGCGCCTTGCATGCGGGCCGAGTTCGTGACATCGGGCGCGGGAAATCCGCGTCGGCACGCCATCACAGCCGCTCCCGCAGGTCTGCACTTTTGCCGCGTCAAATACCGGCTCCGGCAACGGCAGCACTTCCTGACCGAGCAGCCATCCTTGTGGTACCTGCAGGGCAGCTTCCAGCGCTCGCACCATACCTTCCGCAACAGAGCCAGGCAGCCTTCCCCTTTCCCAGTGCACGTACGTCGATTCGGCCACGCCTACATTGCGTGCAAGTTCGCGCTGCGTGAGCCCTACCGCTTCCCGCCGGTCACGCAGGCGCCGAGCAATCTGTAGTACATCGGATCGTGGAAACCACTCACGGTCCCTGGTCATCCCGGCCTCCCGCCTGCGTACCTGCAATATTCATGGAAAGACGCATGCGTCCGATTGCAAAAACCGTGGCCCTCGAGCGCCCGCATCACGTCAGCCGTGTTCAGCCGTCAAAGGCGTACGCGTTGGCCCGCGCGTCATGCAGCGCATGGTGCTCGCCACCATGGCGGGCGAAGTACGCGGCACGCCGCTCCCGGTCGCGACGGCCCGCGATATTCTCAATTCGCCAGCCTCGCGGCAGCGGGCCGCCCAGCAACAACCGGAACAGGTTCAGATCGGTCTCGTAGTCGTAACAGAGCACCGGCGCGGCGTCGCCCGGCACGCTCACCATCCACGCACGCAGCGCCTCGCGCAGCCGTTCAAACGGCATCGCGCGTCCCTCGAACTGGCCAAGCTGCGGCAGCACCACTGCGCGGACAAATTCGCTGTACCACGCCGGATCGAAGCCGGTACGTTCGCCGTAAAACTCGTTGCCGTTCTCGCCAACAATGGCAAGGCTGATCAGCCGACACTGCCGGAAGTCGGTGAATTCCGTGTCGATGAAATAGCGGTTGCCTGGACCACTCCGCAGTTCGGCTGGCAGTGGCCAGAGCAACGCGCCGTGGAAGCCTGTATCTGTCATGTTCCGCTCACGCGCAGAGACCATATCGCAGATGATTGAGGACATGCACCACCTGTGCGCGCTCTCCCTGTGCCAGCAGTTCAAGCGCGCAGCGTCCGCCGAATCCGGTCGTCCGGCTGGCAAGCCAGGCGGACGCCCCGCTTCCGATTCAAACGCTCCGACAAGCGCATCGACGAGGGCTGGATCGGCCTGACGCAGCGCTTCAATCGCCCGGCGCCCCAACTCCTACAGGGCCGCATACAGTCCGGGCACACGCGTCGCCACTGTTTCGATCTGGATCATCTCAAACCTCTATGGTCGGTCTGCGTCGGGCGCGTCGCACGCTTCGCCAGTTGAACGCGGGGCGTGCTGTCGCACGCCGCCCGCCACCTGTTCGTGACGTCACGCGCGGTACATCTGCCGATGTGTCAGCCACGACCCGCCGCCCTGTCCCGCGCCCATCGTTCTCCCGTGATAAGGCGGGTTATCACGGCCAGCCTGTTTCCTGCCCGCACAGCGCGGCAAGCCGCGCCTGCAGTTCCGCAAGGACCGCCGGCGCACTGATGCCCAGCACGGGATCGGTGTGCACCAGGTGAGCCCGGCACACCGCCGGCCAACCCGCATCCTCGTCGTCCAGCGCAATCCACCCCTCGGGCCGCCGCCGGCATACGTCGCCCCAGACCTGCACGCCGCGCGGCACGGACCGGAACCACACCGGATCCATCCGGCCGTGGAAGGTCGCGCCGACCACGCGTCGGCGTAGTGCCGGCGGCAGTCGGCGGGCCACCTTGCGCACGCTGCGGAACACGCAAACCCAGCTCGTGGACAACACGATGCGCAGTTCAGGGTACGGCTCGAGGCACTGCGCCAGCAGCCCGGCGTGTTCGAACACAACATGCCCTGACGGCGTGGCGACGTAGGGGCCATAGCCCGGCCGGCGCCACACGTCCTCCGGATGCAGGACGCCGTCGAAATCGAGATACAGCACGACGCCGCCCCGCACACGCGGCCGCATGTCCGGCTCTTCAAGCGCCATGCCCCGCCCCATGTCCGGATGTGCCTCCACGGCGAGCCAGGATCAGGCAGGGGCCGGTGCGTCCGGCGCCTTCCCGTGCCAGAGCCGCCTGCCGCGCGCGGGCTTTGTCGCGAGCGCGTACGGCACCGATAACGTGCGCCCCGCCGCCGTCGTGAACCGGGTCACCGTGAGCAGCAGCTTGCCTGTGCTGCGATGTTCGTACTCGGTCACTCCCACCCGGATCTCGCCAAGCGGTTCGAGCGTCCACTTGTCGACTTCCTGTGCCATCCTTGTGCTCAGGATGGCGGCGTCGCGCACGACGACCGCCCCTTCGACGAACTGCTCAAGCGTCGCGGCCGTTTCGCGCAGGTCCAGCATCACGATTGTTGGAACGGCCCGCGAGCGCGGCCGCGACACCCTGAGAATCAGGACGTCCCGCGGCAGCAGTCGCTGAACCGCTGACCATACCCCCCTGCCCGGCAACCCGCCGAAAGGCACGTTCAACGCAGGCACACGGTTACTTTCACACGTCACAAACATACAGCCAGCTACCTCATCGCTATCTATGTGAACCCGCAGCTGTAGTCAAACCAAAACGATTGAAGGGGAAGCTGGAAGGCCGCATTGAAGATTCCGTCGGTGACCTGCGCTTTCCATGCGATGTCCACATGGGTCGGAGCCTGAACCTGCATTTGTTCTTTCCCACGCTGTCGCAGGCTTGCCAAGCACCACGGGACCAGCGACACCCTGCGCCGCATGGGCGCTCGCCTCGTGCAAACGGTACCGGTGACTTGGCTCAAAGGCACCGTGCGATGAAAGCAAATACAGTCTGCGCGGCGAGAGGTCGCAGCGCCAATTAACCCACCACGTGACCGTTCAAGACTGTGCGAGGGTAGCGCTCGCCTCGCGCTATTCGTTTCAACAACGGCTGGACCTAGATCGAACGCGTCAAGCCGTCGCTTCTAAGATTGGCGCGAACGGAATTTTAATCAACGTAGATTTCGTCCGAATTCCACCGCGCGATCAAGCGGCGTACCCGCCCCATGTTCGGATTCCAAAGTTTCCGGTGCGCGCGCATCCTGCTCGGTTGCATCGAGGTGGTTCATATAATCGCCAATGGGCAGATGAAAGGTGACGGCGCCCGACAAACTGTTGCCGAGCAGTTCTAGTCATTGGTAGTATAAGTAGTCCTATTCATATATGGCTTTTCTTAACTTGTAATCGTTATCGCGACAAAACCTTCTGCCGTCGGCCGACGCATCAATCTCGTTCAAAGGCTATCGATTTCCGCCTGACGTGATCAGCTACGCGGTGTGGCTGTACTACCGCTTCCCGCTGAGTCTGCGCATGGTCGAGGAAATCCTGGCCGCGCGAGGTATCGAACTGACGTACGAGACCGTACGGGAGTGGGCGGTAAAGTTCGGCTTGGTGATCGCCAGGCGCATCCGCTCGACGGCGCTTGGACGCGGCGACAAGTGGCACTTCGACGAGCTCGTCGTGACGATCAGTGGCAGGAAGCACTGGCTGTGGCGGGCGGTCGA
Organism: Paraburkholderia sp. EG287B; assembly: GCF_040965595.1. NCBI lineage: Bacteria > Pseudomonadati > Pseudomonadota > Betaproteobacteria > Burkholderiales > Burkholderiaceae > Paraburkholderia > Paraburkholderia sp. EG287B. Next base: position 323,221 of record NZ_JBFRCG010000013.1, on the reverse strand, counting down.
CCAGCACGGTGCGGTGCTTGAAGTACTGGTGCAAAGCCGCCGCGACAAGGCAGCGGCCAAACGGCTCATGCGCAAGCTGCTCAAGCGGCACGGACGTCCGCGCGTGATCGTGACGGACAAGCTGCGCAGCTATACGGCGGCCAACGCTGAACTCTGTCTGAATGTCGAGCACCGGCAGCACAATGGGGTGAAAAACCAGGCGGAGAATTCGCATCAGCCAACGCGGGTGCGCGAGAAGGTCATGCGGCGCTTCAAATCGGCGCGCCAACTCCAGCTTCGCCTAACGGCGTCATGGGCGGCATTCATCGCTTGCGGTCCGAGTTTCGCCAGGCGATCGAAGCCTACGATCTTCTATGCCGAACCACGCTGAAGCGTACTCGATCGCCTGATCAAGGCTCTGAAGCATCGTCAAGCTAACCCCGATTACTTCAGCCGGCGGTTGCTTCAGGTCCGGCACCGTCACGACTCGTATCCCTGCGCGATGTGCGGCAAGCACACCGTTCTCACTATCCTCAAACGCCAGGCAATCGCTCGACGATTTACGCAGACGAGAAGCCGCAAGCTCATACACGGCCGGATCGGGCTTACCACGGGCAACTTCATCCCCTCCAGCAATCGCATCAAAGAAACCGAGCACGTCGACCCGTGCAAGCCGGGATAGAATCTCTTGTCTGCTTGATGACGACGCGACGGCGCATGGGACCCCAGCATTGACCAATGCAGTCAGTAGGGCATGCACTCCCGGCTTCAGTGGAAACACCGGTGGACTCGCCGGAGAGTGCAGCCGCTGCCGAGCTCGCGTAAGCGCTTCCTGAAAGAGCGGCTCCGCTCCGAACATTCTCGCCAGCATCGCTTGGCACTCGGGCAGCGATCTCCCGATGATCTCGGCATAGTCGACAGGCCGTATATGAACGCCAAGTTCGTGTCCGACGGCTATCCACGTATTCATGATCGTTCGCTCCGAATCGATCAGTAATCCGTCCATGTCGAAGATTGCGGCAGAGAACATATGCAAGGTATCCTGGGTGCTTGAGGTGGTGAATGTCACTATATCCGCGTCGCGGAACGCTTCGTGGTCGATTCCGACGGGAATTTTCCCAGCTCTACCAATCTATCGACGATTTGGCGGTGCGACGCTCAGGAGCGGGTCTAGCCTATCGGTCACCGGTACCGACCATCATCCAGTCACGCATCATGCAATGTAGCGCGACAATCTAAGCGGCTTCTGCCTCGGCAGGGGGAATGTCGCCGATGGGGCCGAACAGCCGGCGATTGTTGAACCAGTCCACCCATTCGAGCGTCGCCATTTCAACGGCCTGTAAATTGCGCCACGGCCCGAGGCATGGATCATCTCGGCCTTGTACAAGCCGTTTATCGTTTCAGCCAGGGCGTTATCGTAGGAGTCGCCCACGCTACCCACTGAAGGCTCGATGCCAGCATCAACCAGCCGATCCGTATAGCGGATCGATACGTATTGGGCGGATTCAACCGGTCGTCGCAACACCGGTTAAGCGCTTATGATAGATGCTCGCTGAACACTTCCAAAGGCGTTTTCCATCCAAGTGTCTTGCGGCGGGAGGTCGGCTATATGATTTTCAAAACCCGTTCATCTTGTTCTTCACATCATAGCCGAACGCTTTGATGCAACAGAACCCCATAGTCCGCAGGACCTGAACCGATGTTCAAGAGTCCGCGCTGCCCGCGTGGCCGTACATGATGATCGTGATGAAGCGGATCGGCAGTTTGATGAGTCGTTCCGGCCCGTGGGGCACCGAGCCGCGGAACGTGAACGCATCGCCCGGTTGCAGCAGATAGCTGCGATTGCCGTGCCGGTACTCCATTTTGCCCTGCAGCATGTAGATGAACTCAGTGCCAGGATGCTCGAAAGTCGGGAAGATCTCCGACTCGTCGTCCATCGAAATGAGGAAAGGCTCGAACAGCTTGACCGGCCCCTGGTCGTACGCCAGCAGATGATAGGTGTGCCCCTTGGTCGTGCCGCGCCGGACCACTTCCATGCCTTTACCCGCCTTCACGTGCTGCGCATTGCCTTCCTGACCTTCAAAATTGCGAAACAGCGTCGACAAGGAAATACCCAGCGAACGAGCGATGCTCACCATCGATTCGAGGCTGGTGGACACCTGGCCGTTCTCGATTTTCGAGACCATGCTGCGCGAGAGCCCGCTCTGCTCCGCAAGCTCCGCGATCGTGAGCCCCTGATTCGTGCGGTTCTCGCGCACGACCTTGCCGATGAAATGCTCGATCGACATCGATTGATCGCTGGCCTCCTGTGCGGCCGCCGGCACTGCTTCGTCATCGTGCTTGGTCATCTGCCTGTCCTTGTTGATTCGCCGTCCCGTTCGCACGGCCAGCGCCCGACGCTTCACCCGACGCGAGCGCGCTGTCGAGCATCTCCAGCGCACGTGGGGATTCGCCTTGCGCGAGCGCCCAACCGACCTGCGCCGTGACACAAAACTCGTGTCCCTCGACACGCACCGGAACGCCGACACTCACCCTCAAGCATTCCGCAACGATATCCAGCGCAGCCGTGCTGTCGTTGGGCATCAGCGCCGCGACCTGCTCCGCGCACTCGCACCAGCCAAGGGCGGCCGCGGAAAAATCCGTGAGCATGATCGCAAAATCCTGCTTATCGAGCAGTGTCGCACAGTTCATGTCACCCTGGATCGCCTGCAAGCGCCGGCCCAACTCCACGAGCACGCGGTCTGCGTATTCCGCGCCGAAGCGTCCGGTCACCTTCTCGAAGTCGCTCATGCGTACCGCCAGGACCGCGCACGGCTGTCCGCTACGGCTTGCGAACGCAATGGCAAAGCTCAGCCGGTCCATGAACATCGCGGAATTTGTGAGGCCGGTCGAGCGGTCGAAAACGAGCCTGCGCCGCGTGCTTTCCTCGGCAAGCTGTCGCCGCGTCACTTCGATGATGAAGCCTTCGAGGCCCAGCAACTCGTTGCGTGCCGAGAAGATCCCGCGCCCCTGGTCCCAGACCCACTTGGTCTGCCCCGCGCGGTCGACAATGCGGTAGGTGACCTCGTAAGGCTCGCCCACGGCCACGCGGGACTGAATCTCGTTCCAGACGAATTCGCGGTCCTCGGGGTGGATGAGCGAGACGAACCTCATGACCGACTCGTCGAGCAATTCGTTCGCTTCATAGCCAGTCAGCTCGAAGCAGCCTTCGCTCACGAACTCCATCGACCAGTGCCGGTTGTTCTGCCCGCGATAGATCATGGCGCGCACGTTCGAGAGCAGCATGCGCAGGCTGCGGCGGCTCGCGTGCAGCGCCTCCTCGTTGCGGCGGCTGTTCGAGACATCGAGCGCGAGACCGACCGCGCCGATCAGTTGACCCTCCGCGTCCGCCACGCTCTTGCAGCGCAGCTCGACATGGAACATGGTCTCGTCGGCGCGGATCATGCGCACGACCGTGATCAGCTCGCCCAACTGTCCGTCGATCAGCGAGGTGAGCCTCGCGCTCAGCGCAGCGCGATCTTCGGGATGCACGAACCCGGCAAGCGGCGGAAAGTCGCTTCCGCCTCCGACGATACGCAGCATGCTGCGCCACGCAGGGTTCACAAAGATCAGATTCTGCTCGCGGTCGATGCGAAAGAGCGCCTGCGGCAAGTGCGCGACCACGTCCTGGCAATGCTGCTGGATCTGCGCCTCGCTGCGCTGCACGTCGGCACTGGCATAAGGCGCCGGGAACTGCAGCAGCGTGAGCCGCGAGCCCCGGCCGCGCAGGACGGTGACGGGATGGCGCCGAAACGTGCCGTCGCCATATGCGAGGCGCAGCGAGCCCTCGGTGCGCTCGGTGTCGTCACCTGCCTGCGCGAGCAGCTTCGTCAAATCCAGCATCGACTGCGGATGCACGAGATTGCCGAACGGCATGCCGACGATCTCGTCGACGTGATGCTCCCAGCGCGCATGCTTGAGAAACGCGCCGTTGACGAACACGAGCGCGTCGTTGTCGAGCAGCACCGCGGGTGTGGAAAGATTTTCGGCGAATGCGGTGAGTTCGGGCGCCGCCGCAACGCGCATGCCGCGGCGCACCGCCCGCTTCGCGCCAAAGGTGAAGGCGAGGCCGAGCAGCCCGCTTGCCAGCGCGAGCGCAAGCACGACGGCGATATAGAGCAGAATGTCGACGCCCTGGCCCGGACCGAGCCGCGGCAGCACGACCCCCACTATCGCCACCAGCAATGCTGTCGAAAACAGATAAACTGTCATCATGCGTTGACCTCGCGAATCCATAAAACGGGCTTGGCGCTCAGAACCCGCCCGCACCTTCTTCGCTACCTGTCTCCAGATGAATGCTGCCGACCGCGCCTGGCTGCGACGCTACCCGCTCTACGCGAAAACCTGCATTGTCCTCGCCTGCCTCGTTGCGCTGATCGCGCTGCTGTTCGTCTGCACGCGCGTGCAGCTGGACAACAAGGGTATTTACGAGCAGGCCTCCGTTTCGCTCGGCGACGCCGCGCGGCTGCACCGCATCGCCGCGAGCATTGCGGCCGCCGCGCCCGACGCTGCGGCCGGACTGAACGTTCAAGCCGCAGCGCTCGTACGCAACGATACGTTGTTGAAGCACTGGCGGCAACAGGGTGCGCCCACGCCGCTCGTTGCCGAACAGCTCAGAGCGCTCGACAGCGCGCAACCGACGCCGGAGCTGCTCGATGCGCTCAGGGCCGGGATCGAGAGCCAGAGCGACGCGCTGGAGGCCGTCATCACGCTGCTCGAAGCCTGCATCGCCGCGCTCATGTTCGCCGGCATCTTCGCGCTCGCGTGGGGCGCCCGGCGCGCGCTGGTCCTGCGTCCTGCCGTGCTCCTGCACACGCTGGCCCAGACCGGACATGCGGTGCCCGCGGGGCGCGACGAGATCGACCGTCTGCTCACCGTGATGAGCGCCCTCGCGGCCCGGCTGCGCAGCGAGCAGGACGAATCGGCCCTGCTCAAGCGCATTGTCGAAGACCATATCGCGTTCGCGGACCAGTCGCTCGACCTGCTGCATTATATCTGCGCGCAACTCGCGGAAGACGCGCCTTCCGGCGGCACGCTCGAAGCGCTGCTGGAGCGCCTCATCGGCATCCTGCGAGTGCAGCGCATCGCGCTCGTGCTCTCCGAGACCTCGGCGCAACTGCTCGGCGTCGATACCGTCGTGGCGCCGGCGGGCCTCGCGCCCCACATCGTGCGCGAGCACGTCGTGAGCGAGCTCATGTCGCTATCGGGTGTGCGCTCGCTGCCGGACAGCGAGAGCGGCGAACGGCTGGCCGTGCTCGCAGCGCCGGTGCGCGTGCCTTCCGGCACATACGGCGTGCTGATCGGCGAAGGCGGGGCTGACACGCGCTACGAGCAACGCCATCTGCATCTGCTCGAAACCATCGCAAGCGTGCTCGCGCACGCGATTTCCAACCTGAGCCGCGACGTGCGCGACCGGCGCATGACCCTGCTCGAGGAGCGCAACGCCATCGCGCGCGAACTCCACGACTCGCTCGCACAGTCGCTTGCGTACATGAAGATCCAGCTCGCGCGGCTGCAAGCCGTGCTGCCCGAAGAGCTTGCGCAGAGCGACGCTGCCCAGATTGCGCGGGCGATCCGCGAGGGAATCGACAGCGCCTATCGCCAGTTGCGCGAGCTGCTCACCACGTTCCGCACGTCGGTGCATGCGCGCGGGCTCGCCGCGACTCTCGAGGAAGTCGCCGAGGAGTTGTCCTCACGCAGCGAGGTGCAGATCTCGGTGGACAACCGCATTCGCCGCGTGCGGCTCACCGTCAATGAGGAGTTGCACATCGGCCAGGTCGTGCGCGAGGCCCTGACCAATGTCGTGCGCCATGCGCGCGCATCGAGCGCACTCGTGACGCTCGCGTCGAACGGGCGCGAGGTCACTGTCACGATCGCGGACGATGGCCGCGGCATCACCACGGAATCGGGCGGCGAGCATCATTACGGACTTTCGATCATGCGCGAACGCTCGCGCAGTCTCGGCGGCCGGCTCGAGATCCACTCGAACGAGCCCGGCTCGTCCATCGTGCTGACGTTCGTGCCGGCCTCCTTCGCACAGCAGACGCGCATCGGCAAAGGCAACCCTGTGCTTTGAAGTGCGTGGCGCCTAGCCGCCCAGCGGAGCCCGCCGCCCGATCTGCTCGTGACGCCAGACCACGGCTTCGAGCCGCGAATGCAGATCGAGCTTATGCAGCAGGTGCTTGACGTGAACCTTGACCGTGCCGACGCTGATGTCGAGCTTGCGCGCAATCGCCTTGTTCGACAGCCCCTCGACGAGATAGTCGAGCACCTCCTGCTCGCGCGCCGAGAGCAGGGTCTCGCTTGCGTGGAGCGAGTGGCCGCCCGAAAGCGCCTGAACCAGATTGCCGGTCACCGCCTCGCTGAGCACCGCCGTGCCCTTCAGGACCTTCTGCAGGTTCAGGCACAGGTCTTCAGGCTCCATGTCCTTGAGCAGATAGCCGTGTGCGCCGGCTCGCAGCGCGGCCACGACGTCGCGCTCGTTGTCGGACACCGTCAGCATGACGAAGCGTGACTCGACGCCCTGCTCGCGCATCATCGAAATGGTTTCCACGCCGCTCATTTCCGGCATGTTCAGGTCGACCAGGATCACATCGGGCTTGATCTCCAGCGCCATCGCCGCGCCCTCGCTGCCCGAGCCGGCCTCGCCCACGACACGATAGCCCGGGTCCATCTGGATGAGCTGCGCCACACCGGCGCGAAACAGCGCATGATCGTCGATGAGAAGTACGGTCGTCACAGGTTCCATGTTATTTCCCCCATGCAAAACGGCAACAGGCTGAACGATTCCAGTATGGCGCGCGGCTGACCGTAAGCAATCCGCAAGAGGGAGTTCTCCTTTGGGGGTAGGCGGGAGGCAGGCAGAAATGAAAACCGCCCGGCGCATACCCTCATCGGGCGTACGCCGGGCGATCGCCGTGTCGCTGCCGCTAGCGAAACGCGTGCTCGATCTCGGGCAGTTCTCCGGGCACTTCGGCGTCGGCCTGCACGCCCATGAACGCCGCCAGCCGCCTCGAGAAGTGATCGCGCACGAGCAGGTGCCTGCCGCACCCGCCGCAGGCCGCCACGTTGGTCGTCACGCCCTCGTTCATCGCGCGGCAATGGATGCAGTACACGCGCCGCATCAGGCTCCCGCTATGCGCCACCTGCACCGCATCGGGCGCGAGGCCGCAGCGCTCTGCAACCTGCCCCACCGACCAGATAAACGGCTCGGTGCCGAGCGCGTAGAGCCGGATGCCCACGCGGGCGCCGCGCAGCGCCTTGCCGAGCGCGGCGAGCAATTCGTCTTCGGCGTCGAAGCGGTGCGCCACGGCGTTCGCAAGCGCGCAGGCAGCGCCTGCGCCCGCCTGCGCCATGTCCTTGTCGACCGCCCAGACTTCGAGCGGCGCGGCGCCGCCCGCCGTGCTCAAGCTACTCAGCGTGTTCAGCGCGCTGGCGCGGTCCGCGTCGGTCGCGCCGGAGGTCACAAACCAGTGCTGCGTGCCTTGCGCAACGGGCTCGAGCGGCGCATACACCGGGCGGCTCTTGTTAAGCGAGGTCATCATCGGGGGCGCCCTCCGTGTGCTCGGTTATCAGTAGATCGCGAGGCTATGGGTCACCACGACCACGGCAACACCGGCCGCGATGGTCAGGTAAGGCAGTATCCCGGCGCGCTTCACGACCTTGCCGCCGCCCGTGAGTTCCATGTCCTCTTTCATCGCGTCAGGGAAGTGCCCCTTGTCGGTGATGTAGTGGCGGAACAGGAACACCGGCACGATCAGCGCGGCGAAGCACAGCCCCGAGACCAGCGTGCCCCGGCCCCACGTGTCTGCGCCCATGCCCATCAGCGCGAGATTGACGAAGGAGAACAGCGTGCCAAGCACGATCAGCCAGTTGGGCGCGCGGAACGGACGGTGCCAGTCGGCGCGGTCCAGACGGTGAATCCACGCGGAATTCAGGTTCAGGAAGTTGAAGATGATGTAGCCGACATTGGACATCGCAAGCACGAACACATAGTCCGACATCATCAGGAGGACCAGGTTGAAGCACAGGTCGGTCCACATCGCGCGGGTGGGCGCGCCGTGTTCGTTCACGTGCGAGAGGTACTTCGGCAGCCAGCCGTCCGCCGAGGCCTGATACAGCGTGCGCGACGAACCCGCCATCGAGGTCATGATCGCGAGCACCAGTGCGAGCACCAGCATCACGACGAGCACGCGCTCGACCAGCAGGCCGCCGCGGATCATCGGGGCCATTGCCTTGGCCACGCCCATGCCGCTGTAGATATCCGGCGAGAGCATGCCGCTATACACGGCGGGCGTCACCACGTTGCCAGCGGCGTCCTTCACGTCGGGCGTCACGAGATGGCCGAGGCCGAGCACGCCCTGGAACGAAAGCGGCACCACCGTGAACACGAAGATACACAGGAGACCTGAGTACAGGATGGCCTTGAACGTATCGACCTTCGGGTTGCGGAATTCACGCGTGTAGCAAACGGCCGTCTCGAACCCGTAGGTCGACCACGCGGCGACGAACAACCCGCCCGCCATCAGCGTGATGCCGGCGCGCCCCCAGGTGCCGTCGATGATCTGCCCTGCACTGTCCTTCGCGAACGGCACGAGCGGAAACAGGTTGTGCAAAGGCACATCGCCGGTGAGGAGCGGCACCGTGCCCACCAGAATCAGCGGGATCAGCGCTGCCACGCCCAGGATGGTCTGGATGCGCGCCGCGTTCATGATGCCGCGGTGCTGGATCGCGAAGGTAACGAGCAGGATCGCCGCGCCGAGTATGAAGGTCGCGTTGATGCGCAAGCTCAGTCCGGAGCGCAGCCAGTCCAGACTCACCAGTGTGATCTGCCAGGTGTTGATGGCGGAGTCGGCTGGGAAGAGAATCGAGAGCACATAGCCCGCCGCGAGGCCCGAGCCGATCGCGAGCACCGGCGACCACGCGAACCAGTTGCACCACACCGAGAGCGGCGCGAACAGCTTCGAGTAGCGCACCCACGCGATGGCGCCGTAGACCGAGGCCCCACCCGACTTGTGCGGAAAGAGTCCGGCGATCTCCGCGTACGAGAACGACTGGATGAAGCCAAGGCCGATCGAGATGATCCAGACGGCCCACGACAGCTTGCCGACAGTCGCCGCGATCGAGCCAATCGAAAACAGCACCAGCGCCGGGACGCCGCTTGCCACCCAGAACGCGCCGGTCCAGCTGATTTTGCGCTGTAACGACCCTTCCGCTTCGACGACAAGGTCTTCGGGAATCGCATTCATAATCGGTTTTCCTTTCTCTGGTGAGGGACCGCTGTGGGTGGCGGCCAGGATACGGAATGTGGGGATGCGCTCGTGGCCGCGAGCCGCGTGCACGGCACGCGGCGTGGTCACGGGTAAAGCTCAAATGCTGGCGAAACTCGGCCCGGCCTGGGTCTGCCCAGGTCGCGCCTGGATCTGCTGCGGGATCAAGCGATCGACGTCGGGCTGGGTGCCGGCCGAGGCCGGCGTGCCGTCGTCGAATTGCGAAAGCCATTGCGTAGCCGTCTCGCGATAGCGGACCAGCCCCTTGTACTCCGCCAGTTCCGGCGGCAGCGTGCCCAGCACGCGATGCAGGCGCTTGCCCCATTTCGGCACGCGTGCGAGCTCGCCAAGGCCGATCAGGTAACAGCGCACGCAGAAGAGGATGGCGTTGCTGCGCGGCAGCCTGAACAACGTTTGCAACTCCACACGCAGGTGCAGCTTGCCGCCCACGTTTTCCGGCGTGATGCTCGCGCGGTCGGGACCCCACTCGGGATATTGCTCGGGCGAGGTGTCGAGACGCGGGTTGACCGTCATCGTCCAGTTCAGGCGCCGCACCGGCGCACCTAATTGCAGGCGCAACAAAAACTTCAGCGCGCGCTCGAAAATGCCCGCCTGATGCGCGAGCGGCACCGGCCCGTGCCATTCCATGAAGCTCATGCCCAGATCGAAATCGAGCGACCAGTCCGCCTGGGTGGTCACCGTGCCGCCGTCCATGAACAGGTTGTCCTCGCGATGATCGAGCAGGCAGAAGTCGCCCTGCGCCTGGCGCGTGATGTACTCGAACGGCGGGCACGGCAGCGTGGCGGCGTCGCCGAACACGAATTGCTGTTCGAGGCCGAGCGGGCGGTTCGTCCAGGTCCAGCGCTCGCCGTCACGCTCGAGCTGGAACTGCTCGGGGTAGTCGTGGGCGAGACTCTCCATGATGAGCTCGAGCGTATCCCACTGTGCGGCCTCCATATGGTCCAGCACCTGGCAGCGAAGCGGATCGCGTTCGAGCGTGAGTGCGCGGTCCCGGCACTCGGCGATGTAGTGCTCGTCGACATCGAACGCGGCGTGAAGCACCGTGCCGGGCGCACCCGGCACGTGCGGTTCGATATTCACCGAGTACATGTACTTGTCTTCGGGAAACGGAAACGGAAAACGCAGGATCGCTTCGTCGCTGTTGCGATACGTAAAAGCGTCGCGAAACGACTCATCGGGCTTGAATGCTATCGACATGGCGTTGGCCTTCCTCGTATTCGTCAGATGTTCAGCACGAGACGCTCGCTGCGCGCACGCGACACGCACGGCAGCACGTTGCAGTTCGTCGCCCGTTCGGCGGCGCTCTGGAAGAAGTCGCGATGCTCGGGCTCGCCTTCCAGCACTTCCAGCGCACAGGTTCCGCATGCGCCGCCGCGGCACATGTAGGGCGCGTCGATACCGGCCGCTTCGAGCGCTTCGAGCAGGCTCTGGTCGGGGCCCACCGCCACTTCGCAGCCGCTCTTCGCGAGCACCGCGACGAAGGGCTCGCCATGCGATGCGCCGCCAAAGCTCTCCTGGTGGAAATGGCTATCCGGCCAGCCGAGCGAGTGAGCGACCTCTGCAAGCCCTTCCATCAAGCCCACCGGGCCGCAGGTATAGAGATGCGTGCCCGGCGGCTGTGCGGCGAGCATCGAACCGAAACGCGTTTGCGAATCCTGCACGTCCGTGTAGATGGCGACGCCGCCCACGATGCGGTCGGCGATCAGCGCACCGAGCGCATCGGCGTCCTCGGGACGGCAGCACAAGTGCATCTCCACGTGCGCGCCGCTCGCGGCCAGCTCCGGCAACATCGAGAGAAACGGCGTGATGCCGATGCCGCCCGCGACGATCACATGCTTCGCCGCGCGCCGGGCGAGCGGAAAGAAGTTCGACGGCATCGAGATCTCTAGCCGGCTGCCTTCGCGCACCTGCGTGTGCATGAACGCTGAGCCGCCACGCGAGGCGGGCACGCGGCGCACCATGATCTGATACGCGTCGCGTGCGCCCGCAGGCTTCGTCAACGAGTAAGCGTTGCGCCAGGTCCGCGCGTCGCCGCGCATCGTGACGACGACGTGGCTGCCAGCGGAATACGCCGGCAAATGCGCACCGTCCTCTGGCACGAGCGTGAAGCGCCGGATATCGGCGGTGATGTGCTCTACGCGTTCGACACGTACTGGAATGGCCTTAGGTCCGTTCATGCCCATTGATCCTCATGTCAGATGATCGCTTTGCCGGTCGGGTGTGCGTTGCTGCTCAGGGAAGACCCTGAACCGGACAGGCGCAGCGTGGCAGCGAATCTGTTGAACAGAATCGGCGAGCCAAAAAAGGAGATCAATGATTCATAGGGGGTAGGCCCTGCGCTACGCCCGCGAGGGTGCTTCGGCGTGCCGCTCACGATGCCAAATGAACGCCCCGGTGCCGTGGATGGCCCGTGCAACCGGCATGAGGCACACGGTTATCGCCCCTCGACTGTCACGCGATGCAAGGTCTTGCCAAGCGTTAGGCGCCCGCTCGCGCCCAGGCTAAGTAGCACGCCTACCCACTCGGAGGTAGCGCCACGGAGCGATTGTGATGCCGATTTTAACGACCGAGACTACCTGTCATCCGGCGGCCCTCGTCGAGGCCAATCAGCCCTGACTCGTCGGCCTTCATTCACGTAAGGTTCAACCTCGGGAAAACGCTATGACCAGGCAATCAATTTTGAACGTTCGCCATCGCGAACTGGGATCGAAGCTTGACGGCGATATGTGGAACGACATGCCGCTACCCTGGTACTACAACAGCGACCCCAGCGACGAGGTGGTCGCCGTGCGCTCGACTGCGGGCCTCTACGATATCAGCGCATTGAACATCCTCCGCGTGAGCGGCCCGGACGCGTGTGCCGTGATCGACAGCATCTGCGCCATCGACGTCACGAAGATGAAGCCCGGCACCGCGCGCCTCGCGGCAGAAGTCGACGAGCGCGGCGTGATCTGCGACGACCTGATGGTGATTTACGACGCGCCGAACCACTATCGCATCTCGCACGGCGGCGGCTCGACCCAGGAGCGCCTGCGCCGCGCAGCCGAGGGCCGCAATGTCGAATGGCATCAGGACTTCGACGTCCATATGCTCTCGCTGCAAGGTCCGCGCGCCGCCGCCATCCTGCAGCCGCATATCGGCATCGATCTCGCCGCGCTGCCGTACTTCGCCCACGTCGAAACGCAGTTGTTCGATCGCAAGATCATCGTCTCGCGCGGCGGCTACTCGGGCGAGCAGGGCTTCGAAATCTCGTGCAGCGCCAGCGACGCCATCGCGCTGTGGGACGCCATTCTCGAAGCGGGCAAGCCGCTCGGCATCGTCCCGGCTTCGTGGACCTCGCTCGAACTCGCGCGCATCGAGGCGGCGCTGCTCTTCTACCCGTTCGACATGCCCGAAGGCGACGTCACGCCGTGGGAGCTGAACCTCGACTGGATGATCGACGTCGACAAGCCCGGTGACTACGTCGGCAAGGCCGCGCTGCTCAACGCGCGCGGCAAGGAGCGTTTCAAGCAGGCCGGCGTGCTCGTGAAACACGATGGCCCGGTTGCGGCTGGCTCGAAGATCTACATCGGCAAGGAACAGGTTGGCGTCGTCACGAGCGCAACCTTCAGCCGCTATCTCATGCAGTCGCTCGCGATGGTCCATCTGAAACCGGCGCATATTGCGCTCGGCACCAAGGTCGAGATCCGCGATGCCGCCGGCAACTTCACCGGCACCGTCACCCGCACGCCGTTCTACGACCCGCAACGCGTGCGCACCCGCGTAGCGGCCTGAGCATCGCCCCCACGCAGCCAACAAACACACAAGGAGAGACGTCCCCATGTCCCGCGATCCCCGCTATGACGTGCTGTTCGAGCCCATCCAGATCGGCCCGAAGACCTTGCGCAACCGCTTCTATCAAGTCCCGCACTGCATTGGCGCGGGCAGCAACCTGCCCGGCTTCCAGGCTGCGCACCGCTCGATGAAGGCCGAAGGCGGCTGGGCGGCGATGAACACCGAGTACTGCTCGATCCACCCGGAGTCGGACGACACGCACCGCCTCTCCGCACGCATCTGGGACGAAGGCGACGTGCGCAACCTGCGCGCAATGACGGAGGAGGTGCACAAGTACGGCGCGCTCGCCGGCATCGAAATGTGGTACGGCGGCTCGCACGCGCCCTGCATGGAAAGCCGCGCTACGCCTCGCGGGCCTAGCCAGTACGCTTCGGAGTTCGAAACGCTCACGTACTGCAAGGAGATGGATCTCGACGATATCCGCGACGTCCAGCAATACTACGTAGAGGCGGCGCTGCGCGCGCGCGACGCGGGCTTCGACATCGTCTACGTGTACGGCGCGCACTCGTATCTGCCGCTGCAGTTTCTCTCGCCCTACTACAACAAGCGCACCGACGGCTATGGCGGCTCGCTCGAAAACCGCGCGCGCTTCTGGCTCGAAACGCTCGAAAAAGTGCGCCACGCCGTGGGCAGCGATTGCGCCATTGCCACGCGCTTCGCCGTCGACTCGCTCTATGGCAGCGGCGGCGTCGAAGTGGAAAACGACGGCATGAAGTTCGTTGAAATGGCCGATCCGCTCGTCGACCTGTGGGACGTCGATGTCGGCGACATTGCCGAGTGGGGCGAAGATGCGGGACCGTCGCGCTTCTACCTGCAGGGCCACCAGGTGCCGTGGACCAAATTCATCAAGCAGGTCTCGAAGAAGCCGGTGCTCGGCGTGGGCCGCTACACCGATCCGGAGAAGATGACCGAGATCGTCACGAAGGGCTTTGCCGACATCATCGGCGCCGCGCGTCCCTCGATCGCTGACCCGTTCCTGCCGAAGAAGATCGAGGAAGGCCGTGTGGACGACATTCGCGTCTGCATCGGCTGCAATGTCTGTATTTCCCGCTGGGAGATCGGCGGCCCGCCGATGATCTGCACGCAGAACGCCACGGCCGGCGAAGAGTATCGCCGCGGCTGGCACCCGGAGAAGTTCGAGGAATGCAAGTCGGGCGACTCGGTGCTCGTGGTGGGCGCGGGCCCCTCGGGCTCGGAATGCGCGCGCGTGCTGATGCAGCGCGGCTACACGGTCCACCTCGTCGATTCCGCAGAGAAGATCGGCGGCCACCTGAACAGCGTCGTCGCGCTGCCGGGTCTCGGCGAATGGGGCTATCACCGCGACTATCGCGAGACGCAGATCGCCAAGCTGCTCAAGAAGAACAAGCAGAGCCAGCTTGCGCTCGGCGTGAAGCCGCTCACCGCCGACGACGTGCTCGACTACGGCGCAGAGAAGGTTGTGATCGCAACTGGGTCGCACTGGGTGGGTGACGGCACCAACTGCCTCACGCACGATCCGATCCCCGGCGCCGATGCTTCGCAGCCCGATCAATTGACGCCTGAGCAGGTGCTCGCAGGCAAGAAGCCGATCGGCAAGCGCGTGGTGATCCTCAACGCCGACACGTACTTCATGGCGCCGAGCCTCGCCGAAAAGCTCGCCGCAGCGGGCCACGAAGTGACGATCGTGAGCGGCGTGCATCTCGCGAACTACATGCACTTCACGCTCGAGTATCCGAACATGATGCGCCGGCTGCACGAACTGCATGTGACGGAAATGGGCGATCACTTCGCGAGCCGCATCGAAAAAGGCCGCATCGAGATCTACAACATCTGGGGCGACGGTTCGCGCCGTACCTACCGGGGCCCGGGCGCGTTGCCGCGCGACGCGAACAAGACCCACCGCTGGCTCGAGTTCGATTCGCTCGTGCTCGTGACGGGCCGCCGCTCGAACGACACGCTCTACCGCGAGGTGAAGGCGAAACAGGACCAGTGGGAGAGCAAGGGCATCAAGGGCGTGTATCTGATCGGCGATGCCGAAGCGCCGCGTCTGATCGCCGACGCGACCTTCACGGGTCACCGCCTCGCGCGCGAGATCGAAGAGGCGAACGCGCAGTTCCCCCTGCCGTACAAGCGCGAAGTGGCCGTCTGGGGCACGCCGCATATGCCTGAAGGCACCTACCAGATCCACTACAAGAAGTAAGGCGGCGCGGGCCCTGGCCGGCTATCGGCCGGCCGGGACTGGCCCGCCGCCGTGCGCGCCCGGCAGCGGGCGCCACGGCCTCGTCAGGCGCGCTCGACCGCCTGGCATGGACGCGCTTTGCCTGCATAAAGCGCACTCCCCCCTTCATGAAACGGACGAGCCATGCAGACTCCAGCGACTTTCGACCCCGCGACCGTCACGCGCATTCTGTTCGAGGGCTTCCCGTCGTTTGCGATCGCGCTGTTCTATCTCATCGGCCTCACGGCGGTTGGTGCGTTTGCGTGGGGCGTCTACGTGCAGATCCGCAAGTACCGGCGCGGCCAGCCATTGTCGAAATCGTTCGGCAAGATCGATCTGCAGGCGCGCTTCAAGGACATGGTGCGCGTCGTGTTGAGCCACCGCACCGTCGCGCGCCGCGATCCCGCTGCGGGCCGCGCGCACCGCATGATCTTCTACGGCTTTGCGGTGCTGTTTCTCGGCACGGCCACCGTGACCGTCGACTACGACGTCACCGCGCGCTTCCTCGGCTTTCATTTCTGGAACGGCAACTTCTATCTGCTGTTCAAGCTCGCGATGAATCTGGCCGGCGTCTCGATGATTGCCGGGCTCATTTACATGATGGCGCGCCGCGGCTGGATCAAGCCGCCGAAGCTCGACTACAAGCGCCCCGACCGCCAGCCCGGCGACCCCGACTACGATCGCAGCGGCTATCGGCGCGAAGACTGGGCGTTCCTCTGGACGCTCGTGCTGATCGGCATCACCGGCTTCGTGCTGAGCGGGCTGCGCCTCGTCTGGCTGCAGGACCGCGCGGTGGTGTGGGACACGCGCTGGTGGTCGCCGGTGGCCGCCCTGCTCGCCGAAATTTTCAAGGGCGTGGGCATCAGCGCCTCGGCAGCGTACGTCATGCGCACCGGGCTCTGGTGGTTCCACGGCCTGCTCGCGCTCACCTTTATCGCGCTGATCCCGTACACGAAGGTCAAGCACATCTTCACGGCGTCGGGCTCGCTCATGATGCGCGATCCGCTCGCGGCGCAGCGCCTGCCCCGCGTTGAAGCCGACAGCGCAAGCGTGGGCTACAAGACGATTACCGATTTCACCTGGAAGCACCTGCTCAACCTCGACGCCTGTACGAAATGCGGCCGCTGCCACGAGGCCTGCCCCGCGAACGCCGTGGGCGCGCCACTGTCGCCGCGTGACGTGATCCTCTCGCTGCGCGAGTTCGCCAACGAAGCGCTGCAGAAGAACGCGCTGCCCGACGAGGTGAAGCTCGACGTGCACGGCAAGGGCATCGGCCAGGTGTTCATGGAAACCGTGTGGTCGTGCCGCACCTGCATGGCCTGCGTCGAGATCTGCCCCGTTGCGGTCGAGCATGTGCCGATCATCGTGCAGATGCGGCGCAAGCTCGTCGAGGAGGGCGAGATGGAGCCGCAGGTGCAGAAAACGCTGCAGGCCATCCACAAGAACGGCAATTCGTTTAACGAATCGAAGCGCAAGAGGGCTGCGTGGACGAAGCCACTGCCGTTTCAGATCAAGGACGCGCGCAAGGAACCCGTTGACCTCCTGTGGTTCGTCGGCGACTACGCTTCGTTCGATCCGCGCAACCAGCACGTGACCCAGGCTTTCGCCACGCTGCTGCACAACGCAGAGGTCGATTTCGGTCTTCTCTACGAGGGCGAATCGAATGCGGGCAACGACGTGCGCCGCGTGGGCGAGGAAGGACTGTACGAGCTGCTTGCCGAGAACAACATCGCGATGCTTGGGCAATCGCACTTCAAGCGCATCGTCACGACCGATCCGCACTCGTACAACACGATCCGCAACGAGTACCCCGACTTCGGCGGCAAGTTCGAGATCGAGCACTACACGAGCCTCGTCGCGCGCATGTTCGCCGAAGGCGTCCTGAAACCCAAACGCAAGCTCGGCTACCGCGTGACGTTCCATGACCCTTGCCACCTCGGGCGCTTCAACAAGGGCTACGATGCGCCGCGGCAGATCCTCGCCGCACTCGGGTGCGAACTCGTCGACATGCCCCGCTCGCGCGACAACTCGTTCTGCTGCGGCGCGGGCGGCGGCCGGATCTGGATGAGCGATCCGGTGGGCAAGGAAAAGCCGTCGCAGAACCGCATGCACGAAGCCGCGCGCATCGAAGGACTGGAGGTGTTCGTGGTCTGCTGCCCCAAAGATCTGACCATGTTCGAGGATGCGCTGAAAACGAGCGGCTACGAAGGCAAATTCGTCGTGCGCGAGCTGATCGAGCTGGTCGCGGAGAGCCTCGCCGATTCCAAAGATGACGGTGCCGCGCCCGAAGGCGGCGTACGTGCCATCGCGGCCGCCTGAACGCCCGCGAGGACAGCGCGCCATGATGCCCAGCTACGCGACCCCGTCCCGCCCTGCGTGCGAGACGCACGAGCGGCACGCGCCGCCCGACGTGCGCGCACGCGGTGACGCCAGCGCACCCACACGGCGCCGCGCGCGCACGCCGACGATGCGGCGGCACTGGCGCGAGTTGATCGAACTCGCGCTCGCAGCCGACGACGTGTACGCGGCAGCTGCGCTGTACCCGCACGCCGGCGAAGCGGACCGCAAGCGCCTTGGCGTGCGCCTCTTCGGCGCGCGGCGCGAGTGCCTCGCGCTGGCGGCCTGCACGTTCGCCAACAGCGCCGTGCTGGCCGAGCTGGCCCGGCTCGCCGCGGCAAACGACGACGAGACGCTGAAGCTGCGGCTCGCGAGAAACTCCGCGACACCAGGCGACGCGCTCGCCCTGCTCGCCGATGCACACGCAGCGCCAGAAGCGCCCGAAGCGCGCCTCGCCTGCCTGCTCGCGCGTAACGCCAAAGCGCCGCACGCGCTGCTCGCAAAGCTCGCGGCGCGCAGCGAGGACATCGAAGTGCTGCGCGCGCTGTGCGAAAACGTCGGCGTGCCCTCGGACCTGCTCACGCTCGTCGGGCAGCGCGAGATCGCCGTGCTTCAACGTCTGCTGGCCATCCATCTCGCAACGGATCCAGAAACGCTGCTGCATTTGTGGAAGAGCACGCATGCGAGCGCAGTGCGCGCCCAGGTGCTGCGCCATCCGTGCTGCCCTGAGGCGCTGTTGCGCACCCTGCCTTCTTCGTCCGCCGAACGGCGCAGCCTCGCGCTCCAGGCGCGCACGCCGCCCGAGATCCTCGCGCAGCTCGCCCGCGACGCCGACCCCGGTGTGCGCCGCGCCGCCGCGCTCAATACGCACACGCCGGCGGGCGCCCTGATCGGCCTGTGCTTCGACGCTCAGGCCATCGTGCGGCGCGTCGTGGCGGCGCGCCACGACCTGCCGCTCCAGGTGGTCGACTGGCTGACCGGCAACGCCGACCCGTGGGTGCGCCGCACGCTCGCGCGCAATCCGGCCTGCCCGCCCGAATGGCTCGAGCGGCTCGTAAGCGACAGCGAATCCGAAGTGCGCCGCGCCGTGGCCCGCCACGCGCACTGCCCGGCGCGGCTCGTCGCGCAGCTCGCGGCCGATCCGGTGGCGTGGGTGCGAGCAGGCGTCGCGTTGCGCGAGGACCTGCCAGGCGCCTTGATGCGCCGCCTGTGTACCGACGAGGACGTGGACGTGCTTTCCGCCATCGCGCACCACCCCGCGACCCCGCAGGCACAGCTCGCGCGGCTTGCCGCTCACCCCGCGGCCGAGGTGCGCCGCAGCGTGATCCTCAACCGCGCGGCTTCCCGGCGCGTGCTGCTGCGGTTGCGCCACGAGCCTTACCCGCTGCACCGCGTGCTGGTGTTCGAGCATCCGAATCTCACCGATGCCGACCGCTGGCGCATGCGCTTCGATCCGGACCGCGAAGCGCGTGCGCGCCTGTTCGCCCACTTCGGGCACGCGCTCGGTCCCGTCGTGTCGTCGGCGGTCGCGCCAGCGACGCTCGCGGCCGCCGCGCACGCCGCGCAGCGCAACACCGATTCCGCGCATCCGCTTGACGACGATGCGCCGCAGTACGAGCAATCCGGGCAATCCGATTCGCCCTCTTCGAGGCCAACGATGGAGTCAAGATGAAAATACTAGTCACGATCAAGCAGGTTGCCTCGCTCGATGAAGACTTCGAGCTGAGCGACGACGGCCGCGATGTCAGCGCCGATTTCCACGTCTTCGACCTGAACGAGTGGGACCACTACGCGCTGGAAGAAGCGATGCGCCTGAAAGAAGGCGCGAACGGCGAGGTCGAAATCGTGGTCGCCACGGTCGGCCCGGACAGCGCCGACGACGAACTGCGCAAGTGCCTCGCCAAGGGCGCCGACCGCGCGGTGCGCGTGTGGGACGACGCGCTCGAAGACGCCGACCCGGTCGCCATTGCGCGCGTGCTGGCCGCTCTTGCACGCAAGGAAGCGCCCGACATGATCTTCGCGGGCGTGCAGGCGTCCGACCACGCCTATGGCGTGACCGGCATGGCGCTCGCGGGTCTCATCGACTGGCCGCACGCGGCTGTCGTGGCAGGGCTCGACTATGCACCCGGCGCGAAAACGGCCACCGCGCGCCGCGAACTCGAAGGCGGCGCGTACGCCACGGTCGAGGTGCAGTGCCCCGCCGTGCTGACCATTCAGCTCGGCATCAACACGCCACGCTATGCATCGCTGCGCGGCATCAAGCAGGCGGCGGCGCGGCCCATCGAAACGCTGACGCCCGACGAACTCGGTCTCGCCGCCGATGAGACCGGTGCGGCGGGATCGCTCTCGCGCATCAGGCGCGTCTATGTGCCGAGCGCGGGCCGCGCGCAAATGATCGAGGGCACGCCCGCCGAGCAGGCGGCACGCCTGGCAGGCCTGATCAAGGAATTCAGGGGGGAAGCGAAATGAGCGGAATTCTGGTAATGGTCGAACACCGTCAAGGGCAACTGCGCCCGGTCAGCCTCGAAATGCTCGGCGCCGCCGCGGCAGCGAAGGAAACGAGCGGCGAAACGGTCACGGTCGCCGTGCTCGGCGCGCAACCCGATGCGTATGTGGAAAGCCTCAAGCTCGCGGGCGTCGACGAAATCGTCACCGTGCAGACGAGCGCCGATGCCTTCGATCCGGAGACTTACGAAACCGTTGCGCGCGCACTGATCGAGACCCGCAAGCCCTCGCTCGTTCTGCTGCCGCACACGATCGACACGCTCGGCTACGCCGCGCCGCTGGCCGCGAAGGGCAATTACGGCTTCACCACCGACGCTTTCGCGCTCGCGCGCGACGACGCGGGCTGGGTCGCGACGCGCTCGGGTTACGGCCAGAAGGTCAACATGGAGATCGAGTTTCCCGGCAAGGAGACCGCGATCGTGACCCTGCGCCCCGGCGCCTTCAAGGCGCCCGAAAACCCCGCCAGCCCGGCGCTCAGCCCGTTCGCCGCGCCCGCCGTCACGCCGCGCAGCGCGCACAAGGGCTTCGAGGAGCCGGCCGCGAGCGGCGACGTCGACATTCCGGGCGCCGAATTCATCCTTTCGATTGGGCGCGGCATCGGCGAAGAGACGCACGTCGAGCAGTTCAGGGAGCTCGCGGACACCGTGGGCGCGGCGCTCGGCTGCTCGCGCCCCATTGCCGACTCGGGCTGGCTGCCCAAGGCGCACCAGGTGGGGCAGTCCGGCAAAACCGCGGCGGCGTGCAAGATGTACGTGGCGATGGGCATCTCCGGGTCGGTGCAGCACATGGCTGGCATGAAGCATGTGGAGAACATCATTGCGGTAAACACCGATCCCGAAGCGTCGATCTTCACGATCGCCCGCTACGGCATCGTCGGCGACATCTTCGAGATCTCGGAAGAATTGCGCAGTCACTTCTGAACGGTTTGCGGTCGCGAGAAGTGAGAAGTGATTCGGGCCGGCTCCTGGTGGGCCGGCCCGCTTTTTTCTCAACAATCAATTTTGTCCATCGGGAATCCACGCGTAGACTTAACCTTCTAATCAAGAAAAGATCCGGTTGCAGCAAACGTGAATGCACGAAAAGCCCGCATGCGCCGCAAGACGGGTAGCACGCCGTTCCAGTAGAGACAGGTAGTCTGGACAACGCGCCAAGGAAGCCTCCATGCCCCCGCATACCGTTTTGCTCATCGACGATCACGCACTCTTTCGCAAAGGCGTCGCGCAGCTCATCCAGATGAATTCGTCGTTCTCGATCGCTGGCGAAGCGGCTTCGGGCCGCGAAGGCGTCGAGCTGGCCGCGCGCCTGAAGCCCGAAATCGTGCTGATCGACCTGAACATGCCAGAGGTGAGCGGCATTGAAACCCTCCAGCTGATGCGCGACGCCGGCGTGAACGCCCGTTTCATCATGCTGACCGTTTCGGACCACGAGCGGGACGTCGTCGCCGCGCTGCGCGCAGGCGCTCACGGCTATCTGCTCAAGGACATGGACCCCGAGGACCTCTGCGTGACCTTGCAAAAGGCCTTGACGGGCGCCGCCGTGCTCAGCGACGCGGTCACGGGCAGCCTCGTGCAGGCCCTTTCGGGCGGCCAGCGCATGGCGCCCGTCCAGTCCGACCTCACCGCACGCGAGGTCGAGGTGCTCGACTACCTCGTCGAGGGTATGTGCAACAAGGTCATCGCGCGCAAGCTCGGCATCAGCGTGGGCACCGTCAAGGTCCATGTGAAGCACGTCCTGCGCAAGCTCGACCTGCACTCGCGGCTCGAAGCCGTGGTATGGCGCCACGAGCACGGCTCGCTGCGCGAGCGCTGAGCGACGGAACTACCCACGGTATCGTGCTGCAAGACACGCCTCTACCCACTAAGAGGTAGCACTTCGAGGCGAATTGTCACCGGAAATTCGACGGCGAATAATCGGATGCAGGGTGGCGAAGCCGCCCGGTTCGTCCGCTAGTGGCAGTCGCAGACCCCGGAGACATGTGTCATGCAGTCAGCCCAATATGCTGAAGAACGTGCTCAGTTGCGTGATGAGCGTCCAGCCCGCACGAGCGGCGTCGAAGGCGTATTGCGCGAGCGGCTCGGGCACTACGAGCCGAGCGCGGCCATCGTGCGCTCGTGGACGCGCTGCCTCCAGGACTACGGGCTCGACCCCGATGCGTGCCCGTTGCCGCCGGTGCTGACGGGCGCGGAGCTCGCGCAGCGCCGCGAACGCCAGGCCGATTTGATCGGCTGCGCGAAGCTCGAGATGACGACGCTCTACCAGCAACTGGGCGACGCCGATCTCGCGGTCGTATTGAGCGATGCGGATGGCGTGATCCTGCATCTCGTCTCGTCGGCGAGCTTTGCGGAGCAGGTCGAAGATTGGGGCTTTTGCGCGGGCGCTGTCTGGAGCGAGCGCGAAGCGGGCACCAACGGCATGGGCACCTGCCTCGCGGAAGGCGATGCGCTCGCCGTGCGTCAGCACGAGCACTTTTTCTCACGCTACACGAGCCTCACCTGCTCCGCCGCGCCCGTGTTCGACGAACGCGGCGCAATTGCGGGCGTGCTAGACGTCACGAGCCGCTCGCACCTGCAGCAGCAACATTCGCTCGTGCTGGTGGGCATGTCGCGGCAGATGATCGAGAACCGCCTGCTCGATGCGCGCCTCGCGCAGGCCCACATGGTGCACTTCCACACCCGGCCGGAATTCGTGAATACGCTGCATGCCGGCAAGCTCACGATCGACGGCAGCGGCTTGGTACTCGGCGCAAACCGCAGCGCGCTGTTCCAGCTCGGCTTTGCCACGCTCGCCGAAATCGCGGGAAAGCGCATTACCGACCTCTTCAACGCGACGCTCGAAGACCTCGTCGCGCGCAGCGTGCACAGCTCGTTTCATCCTGTCGCCGTGTACCGTGCGCACGCGCCCAATCGCTTTTTCGCCGTCGCGCAGGCGCCGCTCAGGCAGCCTCAAGCAGGCGCGGACGCGCGAGCGGTAGCACGCGCACAAGAGCCGAAGGCCGCCGCGCCACGCGCCAGCGTGGCGCCCCGCGAGAGCGCGCGCCATGCCGGCGGCCCGCGCGTCGAGTTCGGCGACGCACAGCTCGCGAGCCAACTGAGCCTCGGCGAGCGCGTGATCGATCGCGGCATCGCCGTGTTCGTGCACGGCGAGACCGGCGCAGGCAAAGACGTCTTCGCCAACGCGTTGCACGCGGCGAGCGCGCGCCGCGACGGCCCGTTCGTCGCGATCAACTGCGCCTCTCTGCCCGAACACCTCATCGAAAGCGAGCTGTTTGGCTACCGCGCCGGCGCGTTCACGGGCGCGCAGCGCGAAGGACGGCGCGGCAAGATTCTGCAGGCCAACGGCGGCACGCTCTTTCTCGACGAGATCGGCGACATGCCGCTCGCACTCCAGGCGCGCCTGCTGCGCGTGCTAGAAGAGCGCGAGGTGACGCCGCTCGGCTCGGAAACCGTCATCAAGGTCGACTTCCAGCTCGTCAGCGCGAGCCACCGCGACCTGGGCGAGCTTGTCGCCGGGGGGCAGTTCCGCGAAGACCTCTACTACCGCATCAGCGGCGTCGCCCTGCGCGTGCCGCCGCTGCGCGAGCGCGAAGACAAGCTCGCGCTGATCCGACATCTGCTCGATAAGGATAACGAAGTGCCTCCTTCGCTTGGCATGGACGCACGGGATATCCTGCTCAACCATGCGTGGCCGGGCAACGTGCGCCAGTTGCGCAACGTGCTGCGCACGGCTGCCGCGTTGTGCGACGGGCCGGAGCTCACTGCCGAACACCTGCCCCCTGACGTCACGCGTGCCGCCGGCCTAGCCGGTGCGTCCGGGCCGCTTTGCGCAGTGTCCCGTGCTATCGCCGACGACAACGGCCACGACATCGACATCGACGAAGCCGGCAATGGCGCTGACTGCGATGACGCGGCGCCGCTCAACGCCATCCTGCAAGCCGAACGCGAAGCGCTCATGGGCCTGCTCGACACACACCGCTGGAACGTCAGCGAAGTCGCCCAGGCGCTGGGCGTGACGCGCAACACCCTGTACCGCAAAATGCGGCGCGTCCACATCAAACGCTGACGCGCCGCCATCCGCTCAGATATAAAGGCCGCCGCTATCGTCGGAGCGCGGCTCCGCACGCGCCGAACGTTTGGCCCGATGCCACTGCTGCGGCCCGCCAATGAGCATCGGCAGTTCGGCCAGCGCCTCGATCACACTCAGGCAAGGCAGCCCCGCCACGTCGTAGTTGTCGATCTCGCCGTCGCTCAGGCAGATCATCGGCATGCCGGCGGCCTGCGCCGTCAATGCGTCGTTCTCCGACCCGCCAACGAAGAGCGCATGCGCGGGCGCCACCGCGAGCGCCTCGCAGGCGTGCAGCAGCGGCGCGGGATGCGGCTTGCAGTGCGCGAGCGTATCGCCGTCGACGACGATGTCGAACCACATCGAAACGCCGGAGCGCTGCAGCAGCGGCTCGACGAACCGCGTGGCCTTGTCGGTCACCACGCCGAGCTTGAGGCCCATCTGGCGCAACGCGTCGAGCGCGGCGTCAACGGCCGGATTGAACGAGGCGCCGGTTTCGGAAGGCATCGACGGCAGCACGCTGTCGAGATCGAACAGGACGGCGTCGATAGGCAGGTTGCGAGACATCACTTGCATGAGGGTATCTCCTGTTATTGAGCCACTATGGGCCTGTTTTCCGCATGGGCGGGCCTCGAGTGCATTCAGGCCGCGCGTTGTTGCCGGTCGATCATCTTGAGGATCATCGGCGTGAAGATCAGTTGCATGGCGAGTCCCATCTTGCCGCCCGGCACGACTACGACATTCGGCCGGCTCATGAACGAGTCGTTCAGCATGGTGAGCAGATAGGGAAAGTCGATGCCCTTCGGATTGGCGAAGCGGATCACGACGAAGCTCTCGTCGGCGCTCGGAATGTCGCGCGCCGTGAACGGATTCGACGTATCGACCGTGGGCACGCGCTGGAAATTGACGTGCGTGCGGCTGAACTGCGGGCAGATGAAATGCGCGTAGTCAGGCATGCGGCGCAGGATGGTGTCCATCACCGCCTCCTGTGAATAGCCGCGCAGCGTCTTGTCGCGGTGGAGCTTCTGGATCCATTCGAGATTGATGATGGGAACGACGCCCACCAGCAGGTCCGCATGCTGCGCGATGTCGATGCCGTGCCCGACGAAGCCGCCATGCAGCCCTTCGTAGAAAAGCAAATCGGTGTCGGGCTCGACGTCGGTCCACGGCGTGAATTTGCCGGGCTCCACGTCAAATTGCAGGGCTTCGGCCTCGTCGTGCACATACTTGCGCACGCTGCCCTTGCCCGTTGCGCCGTAGTGGCGGAACAGTTCCTCGAGTTTGTCCAGCAGATTCGCCGGGGGACCGAAGTGGCTGAACTGCTGGCGCTTCTCTTCCGCCTCTTTCATCGCGATGTGCATCGCCGCGCGGTCGTGACGGTGAAAAGCATCGCCCTCCACGATCTGCGCCTTGATTTTCTCGCGCCGGAAAATGTGCTGGAAACTGTTCATCACGGTAGTCGTGCCGGAACCGCTCGATCCCGTCACGGCCACAATCGGGTGTTTGATCGACATGATGGCTTGCCCCGTCCGCGTTCGTCGGCCCTGGTGCGCGCTCAGGCGCACGCTTCCGGGCGGAACAAGGAACGCTCGTTGAACAACGGCGAAACAAACGGCCGGTCCACGCCGCGCTCGTACTCGCGGTGATAGCGTTCGAGCCGCCCGACTTCGCTTTTCGAGCCCAGCATGGCGGGAACGTAGTCGTCGATCGCGCAACGGCGAACATCGAGAACGCGCTCGACGCCCGTGCTCGCGGCGCCGCCCGCCTGCTCGACGATCCACGCGAGCGGCTGCGCCACATGCACGAGGCGCAAGCCGTCTGCACGCTGGCCCTCGCCCTGCTCGCAAGGCACGATGCCCACGCCGCCGCGCATGAGGACGCGATGCACGTCAGCGGGCGCGCAGCCGCTAAAGCGCTGGCTGAAGTTGCGCTCGCGCACGCCCATGCTGCCCTCCCGGCATTCGCGCACATAACGGAGCACAGGCGGGGCCCAGCGGCATTCGCGCGCGCCGTCGACCGAGAGTTCGCCGCCTTCCTCAGGCACGCGGATCGCGCGGTGCGTGAGCACGAACGCGCCGCTTTCGCGCTCGAGCGTGAAGCCATGCGTGCCGCGCCCGAGCGTGAGCACGAGCAGTGTCGAGGCGCCATAGATCACATAGCCCGCCGCGCATTGCACATGGCCCTCGCCAGGCAGCGCGCAGCCGTCCATGACCGGGCCGAGCGCTTCGCGCACGGAGAAAATGCTGCCCGCGAGGCCGTTTTCCATGAGTTGCGCGGCGCTGTCGAGCGCATCGAAGGCCAGCAGATAGCCGCCGCGCGCGGCGGCCGCTGTGGCCCGCACGGCGCCCGTACCGGCCGCCGCGTAGCCCGCGACGCATGCGCTGCGCTCGCACAGCGCCGCCAGCACCTCGCGCGCTGCCCCGTCGAGCGTTGCATGCGCGCCGCCATCGTGTGCGCCCCGGCCGGGCGCAGCCTGCTCGATCATCGAAGCGATCAAGCGCACCGCCTGCGCGATCTCGCCCAGCAAGATACGCAGGCTGCCCGCCGCGGTGGCGTCGCGCTTGCCCTGCAGTTCGCCGGCAAGAAAGTTGTCGAGCGTCACGTGTGTGCTTTGCATGGCGGCCTCACTGCCCGAGCGCGTCGGTGTCGATCGGCTCGCAGGCCGGTTGCCAGTGGCCCATCTCGCGATACTTCATCACGCTTGCTGCGTAGCGGTCTCGCTTTAACTTCGTGCGGACTTTCATGTTGTCTCCTTGTTCAGGTGAGCACCAGGCGGCTATCGCGCCCTTTGCTTCGGCTCCTGCTTCTCCGGCTTCCGATTCGCACGCCGCTACGCTATCTCTACGATAAGGCGACTCACGAATCAGTGAAATTCAGATATTCTTAGTCATCCTATAAGGGATCCCTTACCTCTCCTCGCGCTTGCTCGTCGCGCTTGTTCGTTACGTTTCTTCAGGCGAATCCGGCATGCTCAACTTCGTTCGCACGCTCACGCTGCGCCAGTTGCAGATCTTCGCCGCCGCTGCCAGGCACGTCAGTTTCGTGCGCGCGGCGCAGGACCTGCATCTCACGCAGCCCGCCGTCTCCATGCAGATCAAGCAGCTGGAGGAAGCCGTTGGCCTGCCGCTGTTCGAACGCATCGCGCGCAAGATCACGCTGACCGAAGCCGGCGTCACGCTCGCGCATCATGCGCGCCGTATCCTCGGCGAGGTCAAGGACGCGGAAGACGCCTTGCAGTCGCTCTCGCTCGCCGATAGCGGCGCGATCTCCGTGGGCCTCGTCAGCACGGCACGCTATTTCGTGCCGCAACTCATCGCGCGCTATGGCGCGCAGTTCCCGAAAGTCGACGTGCGCTTCACGATTGCACATCGCGAAGCGCTATTGCGCATGCTGCAGGACAACGCCATCGACCTCGCGGTCATGGGCCGGCCGCCGCGCGAACTCGACGCTGTCGCGGAACCGCTCGCGTACAACCCGCAGGTGATCGTCGCCGCGCCTCATCACGCATTTGCCGCCGCCCGGCGTATCGACGTGCAGGAATTGCGCCATGAGACGTTCCTGATGCGCGAGCCCGGCTCAGGCACGCGCACGGTTGTCGAGCAAATGTTCAAGCACCACCTCTTCACGCCCGCGAAAATCGTCACGCTCGACAGCAACGAAACCATCAAGCAGGCCGTGATGGCGGGCATGGGCATCAGCCTGCTTTCGCTGCATACGCTGCGTCTCGAGCTGCGCACGCGCGAGATCGCGCTGCTCGACGTTAGCGGCACGCCCATCGACCGCGCGTGGCAAATCGTGCATCTGAACGCGCGGCAGCTCTCGCCCACCTGCCAGTCGTTCCGCCGCTTCGTCATGGAAAACACCGAGATGTACCTCGCCGGTGAATACGCGGATCTGCCCATTTCCCCGGTGCGGATCCGGCGCGGCGGGTGACACACTGTCACCGAATCGGCACAGGCGCGCAGTGAACGCGGCGGCGCTCGTGATGCGCGGATGACCCGCGCCCCCCCTATACGCACGTATCGAACTCAGACAGCGCACATGGCATGACGCTTGCGTCGGTCGGTACGGACTGAAGTTGTCCGCTCATCGATTCGAGGAAGCGCTCATGACGCAATACGCGACGACGCAACACCCCACGAGGCACGCGAGCGCCGTCACGGTGAATGCGCCCGGGAGGCTGCATCTTGGCTTTCTCGATCCAGGCGCCTCGCTAGGCCGGCGCTTCGGCAGCCTCGGCCTCGTGATCGACGGCATCAGCACGACCCTCGAGATGCGTCTTCTTGCACACGAAGGCGACGGCGACCACGGCGAGGCCTGCGCCGATCGCTACGAGGCGCCGCCCTATGCGAGCGAGGAGCTGCCGCGCCTGCGCGCGCATATCGATGCCCTCAAGCGTTTGAGCGGCCTGCATGCGCCGCTCGACGTGCGCCTGCGCCATGTGCTGCCGGTGCATGCGGGGCTCGGCTCGGGCACGCAGCTCGCGCTCAGCGTGGGCCACGCCTTCGCGCGGCTGCACGGACTCTCGCTCGACGCAGCGCAGCTCGCGCTTGCGCTCGCACGCGGCGCACGCTCGGGCATAGGCGTGGCGGGCTTCGAGCAGGGCGGCCTGATTCTCGACGGCGGCCCGCGCTCGGATACGGAGCTGCCGCCCACGCTCGCGCGCCTGCCGTTTCCCGACGAATGGCGCGTGCTGCTCGTGCTCGACGACGCGCGCACCGGCTTGTCCGGCCACGCCGAGCGCAAGGCGATGGCCGCGCTGCCGCCGTTTCCGCAGGCGCTGGCCGCCCACGCGTGCCATCTCGCGCTCATGCAGATCCTGCCTGCCGCCGCCGAGCGCGATTTCGCGCCGTTCGCACGCGGCGTGAGCGAGCTGCAGGAAGGCATCGGCCACTACTTCGCGGCTTCGCAAGGCGGCATCTATACGAGCCCCGCCGTCGCACGCGTGCTCGACTGGATCGGCGCGCGGCATTGCGGCGGCATCGGGCAAAGCTCGTGGGGCCCAACGGGCTTCGCCATCCTCGCCTCGCACGACGAAGCCGCTCAAGCGGTGGCGGCAGCGCGCAAGGCCGGCGTGGTCGGCCCGTCACTGCGGCTCGAAATCGTCAAGGGGCGCAACGCCGGCGCGACCGTCATCCATACGCCAGCGGCGGCCTGACGCCCTCTTTCAACCTCTCATCGAGACTCGAACAACGATGGAACGTCCCTACATCCTCCACATGTTCACACCGACCCGGCAGATGAGTCCGTTCGACGTGAACATGGCCGTCGACGCGGGCTACCAGGTCGTGGTGCCCTATGCCGATGTCGGCATCGACAACGTCGCCGCGCTCACGCAGGACGCGATCTTCTCGCGTGGCCCGAAAGGCGTCGCGCACACGGGCCTCTTCATTGGCGGCCGCGACGTCGTGCTGGCCGCCGACATGCTGCTGCGCGCGCGCGAGGCGATGGTGCCGCCGTTCGAAGTCTCCGTGTTCGCCGATCCAAGCGGCGCCTATACGACGGCCGCGGCGCTCGTGGCGAGCGTCGAGTGGCATATGCGGCGTGCGCACGACACGAGCCTCGAAGGCAAACGCATCGTAATGCTGGGCGGCACGGGACCGGTGGGCGTGATCGCGGGCGTGCTGGCCGCGCGCGCGGGTGCGCTGGTCTCGATCGCGAGCAGCCGCGGGCTCGAAGCCGCGCAGGCCGCGAGCAACCGCATCAACGTGCGCTTTGACGTGCAGACGCGCGGCGCCGACGCTCAGTCACCCGAAGCGCTCGATAGCGCGCTCGCACGCGCCGAGGTGGTCTTCGCCACCGCCGCGGCCGGCGTGCAGGTGATGAACACGCGCCAGGTCGACCAGGCCACAGGACTGCTGGTCGCGGCCGATGTCAACGCGGTGCCGCCGGCGGGCATCGACGGTGTGGGCGTCGCCGACGACGGCAAGCCGTTCGGCCTGCACGGGGCACTCGGTGTTGGCGCGCTGGCGATCGGCAACGTCAAGTATCAGGTGCAGCGGCGCCTGTTCGAGCACATGCTCGCGGCGGCGAAACCGGTCTATCTCGGCTTCGAAGAGGCCTTTGCGCTCGCGCGCGAGGTGATGGCCGAGCGCGAGACCCAGACGGCCTGAAAGAGCGATGCGCGACGCCCAGGCCTCTCCTCCCGTGCATGCCGTCGCGCACGTGGCAGACGTGACCAAGCCCGCCATCGTCGTCGCGGGGCTGTCCGCGCGCATGCTCGCCGAGTCGGCGCAGCGCGCGGGCTGGCGCGCGATCGCGCTCGATCTGTTCGGAGACAGCGACACGCGGCGCGCAAGCGAGCACTGGCAACCGGTTGGCGACCCCGCGGCGCTGATGCTCGACCCGGTTCGCACGCGCGCCGCGCTCGAACACGCGCGCCGCTTGTCCGGCGTCATGGGCTGGATCGCTGGCAGCGGTTTCGAAGCCTGCCCGGAACTGCTGCACACGGGCATCGAGCGCTTGCCTTTGATCGGCAATGCGCGGCACGCCTACGATGCCGTTCGCTTTCCTGAGCATTTTTTCGCACTGCTCGAGAAGAACGGCATCGCATTTCCCGAAACGCGAATGGATCGCCCTCGCGACACCAGCGGCTGGCTACGCAAGGACGCCCGAGGCACGGGCGGTTGGCATATCCGCCTGGCGGACGCGCCTGATGCCCCGGCGCGCGATGACCGCGCCGATGTGTATTACCAGCGCCTGTGCGCAGGACATTCGATGTCGGCACTGTTTCTCGCCGATGGGCACCGCGCCGCGGTACTCGGCATCAGCGAGCAGATCGTCACGCCGCACGGCGCCCACCCGTTCGCCTGGCGCGGCGCGATCGGTCCCGCACCTGTGCCCCCCACGCTCGCGGCACAAGTCCATCACGCCGTGCAGTCAATCGTCGCGGCGAGCGGTCTCGCAGGGCTCAACAGCCTCGATTTCCTGAGCGACGGCGAACGCTGCATCGTGCTCGAAGTCAACGCGCGGCCGCCCGCCACGATGGCGCTTTATGACCATGACCCGCTCGCCCCGCTGCTCGCGCTTCATGTGCGTGCCTGCCGGGGCGAGCCGCTCGAAGCGCTCGAACACATGGCGGCACCGCAGGCGGCCCGGCACACCCAGCCGGTGCGCGGCCACCTGGTCGTGTTCGCGCAAACCAGCCATACCGTCACTCCCGCGTTCGAGGCGCGGGCACAGCGGCTCGGCTGGTGTCACGACATCCCGGCCGCCGGCAGCACGATCGCCGCCGGCACCCCGCTTTGCACTGTCTCGGCGGCCTGTGCGCCGGGCACATCCGCGCATGCGGTGCGCGCCGAAGTCTGCGCCCGCGCCGCCGCCATCGAAAACTTGCTCGAGGTGTCCCATGAACGCTCACTCGCCCATCGTTGAGTCCGCAACGAACACGGCTACCCACACCGCAGCGCTCAGCGTCAACGCGCTCGCCCAGCCCCTGCTCGCCTCGCTGCTCGAGAGGCAGGCCGAACTCGGCATCGTGGCGCGCCGCGACGCGCGCGGCGTGCTGATCGTCGACGCCGGCATCGAGACGCCCGGCAGCGTCGCGGCCGGCGCGCAAATCGCCGCCATCTGCATGGGCGGGCTCGGCTCCGTACGCATGCGCGCCAACAGCGGCGCGAGCGCGCGCGACGAATGGCCCACCCTGGTCGAGATCGCGAGCGCGCAGCCGGTACTCGCGTGCCTCGCGAGCCAGTACGCGGGCTGGAGTCTCGCCGCTTCGAAGGAGGAAACCGGCGGCAAGAAGTTCTTCGCGCT
The DNA here is from genome assembly GCF_040965595.1 of Paraburkholderia sp. EG287B. Classification (NCBI taxonomy): domain Bacteria; kingdom Pseudomonadati; phylum Pseudomonadota; class Betaproteobacteria; order Burkholderiales; family Burkholderiaceae; genus Paraburkholderia; species Paraburkholderia sp. EG287B. The sequence continues at coordinate 291,226 of NZ_JBFRCG010000013.1, read as the reverse complement.
CGGCTCGGGACCGGCGCGCTCGCTCGCATGCAAGGAGCCGCTCTACGAAGAACTGCGCTATCGCGATGTTGCGTCGAGCGGCTGCCTCGTGCTCGAGGTGGATCGCGCCCCGCCCGGAGTCGTCATCGACAAGATCCTGCGCGACTGCGGGCTCGACCCGAGCGGACTCACGCTGATCCTCACTCCGACGGCTAGCCGCGCGGGCACGACGCAGGTGGTCGCGCGTGCGCTCGAAGTCGCGCTGCACAAGGCGCACGTGCTCGGCTTCGCGCTCGGCGACATCGTCGAGGGCAGTGCGAGCGCGCCCTTACCGCCGCCCGCGCGCGAAGCGATCGAGGCGATGGGCCGCACCAACGACGCGATCCTTTACGGCGGCCGCGTCCACCTCATGGTGAACGGCGGCGACGATGCCGCGCGCGATCTCGCGCAGCGCCTGCCTTCTTCGGCATCGCGCGACTTCGGCCGCTCGTTCGCCGAGATTTTCACGGAGTACGACTACGACTTCTACCGGATCGACCCGGCGCTGTTCGCGCCCGCCGAGGCGTGGGTAACGAGCCTCGCAACGGGCCGCACCTGGCACGCGGGCGCCACGCGCTTCGATCTGCTTCACCCGCTGTGGCTCGCCGAGGCCTGACATGAACGCTCATGTGCTGCGCATCGCCATCATGACCGACGAAACGGGCTGGCACACCGCGCGCCTCAAACGCGCGCTGCGCGAGCGCGGGGCGCAGGGCCGCTGCGTGGACCTCGCCGACTGCCGCATCGACACCACCTGGGCCGCGCACGGCCTCGTGATTCCCGGCTTTGGCCGCGGCCTGCCGGACGCGGTGATCGTGCGCGGTATCGCGGGCGGGACCTTCGAGCAGGTGACCGTGCGCCTCGGCATCTTGCACGCGCTGCGCGAACTCGGCGTGCCGGTCTACAACGACGCGCGCGCCATCGAGCGCAGCGTCGACAAGTCGATGACGAGCTTCCTGCTGCATCGCGCCGGCGTTCCGACGCCGCCCGCCTGGGCCGGTGAATCCGAGCCGCACGCGCGCCGCATCGTCATGCGCGAAGCGGCGGCCGGCCGCGAGGTCGTGCTCAAGCCGCTGTTCGGCTCGCAAGGCAAAGGGCTCATGCGCCTTGGCGGCGGCGAGAGCGGCTGCGCCTCGCTGCCCGCCCTGCGCGATTACGGCAAGCTGGCCTATCTGCAACGCTTCGTCCCGCCCACCGTCGCGCCAGGCACGCCCGGCTTCGACTGGCGGGTGCTGGTGGTGGGCGGCCGGGCCGTGACCGCTATGCGGCGCGTGAGCGAGCATTGGGTGCACAACGTCGCGCAGGGGGGGCGCTGCGAAGCGCAGCCGCTCACACCGGAACTCGCGCAACTCGCCGAGCGCGCGAGCGACGCGCTCGGCCTCGACTATGCCGGGATCGATCTGGTCCCGTGCGACGCTTCGGCGTCCGGCGCCCAGGTCATCGAGGTGAACGGCGTGGCCGCGTGGCGCGGCTTGCAGTCGGTCACACCGTTCGATATCGCCGGCTGCATCGTCGACGACCTGCTCGAACGCAGGCTCGCGCACGGCGATGCCGCCACGCTTCGGGAGGCGGTCGCATGAATGCACGGCACAACCTCGCGGCCATCGACCCGGCCGCGGCCATCGAAGCGGCGTTTCTCTGGGCCTGCGAACAGGACGTGGCATGTGCGAAGCCCGGCAACGTCAGTTTCGCATCGGCAGGCCACGGCATGACCGCCGATCTCTTCCTCGTCAGCGCCCAGGCCGCCAGTGGCCCGCTCGCGCGGCGCGGGGCGCCAGTGGGCGCGCGTATCGAAGCGGCCATCGCCGGCACACGCGCCGCCGCCGGCTGCAATACGAATCTCGGCATCGTGCTGCTGTGCACGCCGCTCGCCGCGGCCTTCGAAGCGCAGCCGCCTCACGCCTGCTTCATCGCGCCGATCCAGGCCATGCAGGGCGTGTTGCGCTCGCTCACCGTCGCGGACGCCCGCGCGGCCTACCGGGCGATTGCACTCGCGAACCCAGGCGGACTTGGCGAGGCGCCGAGCCAAAGCGTGCACACGGTGCCCACCGTCGATCTGCGCGCCGCCATGTCGCTCGCCGCCGATCGCGACAGCATTGCGCGCCAGTATGTCGAGGACTTTCGCGACGTGCTGGGTTTCGGGCTCACCACGTTCCGCGCAGTGCGCGCGGCACGGACCGCCTCTCCCACGTCGCTCGCCGACGCGGTGTTGCTCACCTGGCTCGGTTTTCTCGCGCGCTGGCCCGATTCGCACATCGCGCGTAAGCACGGGCAAGCGTGCGCGCAGCGCGTGTCGAGCGAAGCGGCAGCCTGGCTCGCGGGCGGCCCGCAGCGTCTCTTCGCGCCCCACGCGCTCGACGAATGGGACGCGGCGCTCAAGTCGGCCGGTCTCAATCCGGGCACGAGCGCGGACCTCATGGTGGCGACGCTGTTCGCCGCCGCCTGCATGGACCCCACGCTCATTGCATCCTCGACGACCTCAGCGCTGTAGACGGGAGCGGCACAGCAAAACGGCCGGCCGGGCAACAGCTCGGCCCGTCCCCGTCCCCGCCTCGCGTCAGAGCCCGCCTTCCGGCGGAAACATCCCCGCGCCTAGCAGCGCGAGCGCCACGCCTTCGCGCCTCGGCGCAGCGGCGGCAGGCGCGCGGCGCCGTTCGATCGTCACGCCCACGGCCTTCACATTCGCGAACTTGCGTGGCTTCACGAGCGCAACGCGGACCCAGTGCGCGCCGAAATCGACCAGCAGCATCTGCGCGATGCTCTCGGCAAGCGCCTCGAGCAGTTGCACGCCATGATTCGCCAGCAGCGCCAGCAGCGCGCCGTGGACCTTGCCGTAGTCGATGGTGTCGCCAATCGCGTCGGTTTCACAGGCGCGGCTGCGCGGCAAGCCCGCCCAGAGATCGATCTGCACCGGCTGCGGGTCATGCAGCTCCTCCGGGTCGATGCCGATCACCGTCTCGCCGGTAAAGCCTTCGATGAAGATGATATCCATCGGCTGCGCGCTCTCGCCTTCGGTTTGCGGCACCGCGCCGCCCGCGTACCGCGCCGGCCGGTCGAACATGCTCGTGTCGATTGCGTTCATCATTGCTCCTCTCGCTTCCATGGGAAATGCCGGCCCGCTGTCGTCCGCTCGCGGCGCGGCTCGCCTTGCGCCCTCCCCGGGCGCGCGGCCTGTGCCGACGTCATGCAAGAACCGTCCCAGGCACGAATGTCGCAAGCATGCGGGGCGTGACCGGCAGCGAAGCGGCGCGCAAGCAGGCGCAAGCAGGCGCGACGAGGCACAGGCCGGGCCAGGTGCATCCGCAACGCGCCGCGGCCCGTGACACTGTGTATCGCAATTTGCGCAACCTGCCGGCGCAACGCGCGGCAACTGTCCATGGCAACGGCTCATGGCCGAGACCAAAGGCTCATGGCAATAACGAAGGTGAACGATGACTCGACCGCACGACACAGAAGACGAAGCGACGCTCGCGAGGCCGCGCCTCGCGTGGGCCATCACCGGATCGGGGCACTACCTCGAAGAATCGCTCGCCCTGGCCGCCGCATTCCCCAACGTCGACCTGTTCCTCTCACGCGCGGCAGAAGAGGTACTGCCGCTCTACAAGATCGGCGTCGCGCCGCTGAAGACGCGCTTTCGCGTGTTCCGCGACAACAGCGCGAGCGCCGTGCCGGTGGGCATGCTCTATGAAGCCGGCCACTATCACACGCTCGTGATCGCGCCCGCCACGAGCAACACGGTCGCCAAGTGCGCATTCGGCATCTCCGACACGCTGCCGACCAACCTGTTCGCCCAGGCGGGCAAGCTCGGCATTCCCAGCCTCGTCTTTGCCTGCGACACCGAACCCGTCGTGGTCACGAAAAGCCCCCAGGAATGGGTGGAACTGAGGCCGCGCAACATCGAGCTGCAGAACGTCGAGCGCCTGCGGCAGATCGATCACTGCGTGGTGGCCAACTCGATCGAGGCGCTGCGCGAGGCGCTCGACGCCCGGCATCGAACGCTCGGGCTGCTCGCGGCCTTGCCGGCTTGAAACCTTGCGAGGCGCATGCATCATGGAACACATCGTCTTTCTCACCGGACGCCTCGCCCAGCCGGGCCTCGAGCGGGTGCTGCGCAGCCTCGAGCCCGCGCCGTTTACCTGGGAGATCCGCGAAATCGGCCTGCAGGTCGCGGCGCTCATGACGGCCGACATGATCCGCCGCCGCGTGAGTGCGCCCATCGCCGCCGACCGCGTGGTCGTGCCGGGCCGCTGCCGCGGCGACCTCGACGCGCTCTCGGCCCATTACGGCGTTCCGTTCGAGCGCGGCCCCGAAGAGCTCAAGGACCTCCCCGCGTATTTCAACCGCGCGGCGCGTCCCGTCGATCTCTCGCGCTACGACATCGCGATTTTTGCGGAGATCGTGGACGCACCGAAACTCGACGTCGAGCAGATCTGCCAGCGCGCCACGCGCTTGCGCGAGGACGGCGCCGATGTGATCGACCTGGGCTGCCTGCCCTCCACCCCGTTTGCGCATCTGGCGGACTCGGTCAAGGCGCTCAAGGAGCGCGGCTTCAAGGTGAGCGTCGATTCGATGGACGCGAAGGAGCTGGTACGCGGCGGCCGCGTCGGCGCCGACTATCTGCTGAGCCTCTCGAGCGAGACGATGTGGATTCTCAACGAGGTCGAGTCGACCCCCGTTCTCGTGCCGCGCGAGCCCGGCGACGAGGCTTCGCTATTCGCCGCCATCGAAGCCGTGAGCGCGCTGGGCCGGCCATTTCTCGCCGATCCGATTCTCGACCCGATTCCGTTCGGACTGCTGAAGTCGCTGCTGCGCTACCAGCGCGTGCGCGACGCGTTTCCCGAAGCGCCGATCATGATGGGCGTCGGTAACGTGACCGAGCTGACCGAGGCCGACACCAGCGGGATCAACGCAGTCCTGCTCGGCATGGGGGTGGAGCTGGGCATCTCCGCCATCCTGACGACTCAGGTGAGCCAGCATGCACGCCGCGCCGTTCGTGAAGCGGATGTCGCGCGCCGCGTCATGTATGCCGCCCGCGAGATGCGCACGCTGCCCAAGGGAATCTCGGACGACTTGATGACCGTGCACGCGAAGCGGCCCTTTCCCGACACGCCCGAAGAGATCGCCGAAACCGCGCGCGCTATCCGCGATCCGAACTTCCGGGTGCAGGTGTCGAGCGCGGGGGTGCACGTCTACAACCGCGACGGCCATCACGTGGCCACCGATCCGTTTGCGCTGTGGCCGCGCCTGAAGCTCGAAGACGACGGGGCGCACGCCTTCTACATGGGCGTGGAACTCGCGCGCGCGGAGGTGGCGTCGCGCCTCGGCAAGCGCTACGCGCAGGACCAGTCGCTCGACTGGGGCTGCGCCGCCGGGCGCGATGCGGACAACCTGCTCGAGCAATGCGCGCCGGGCACGACGATGCGCAAGGAGGCCTGAATGATTCACGAAACCGTAGTCACCACGTGTTCGGCCAACGGCACGCCGCATGTCGCGCCGATGGGCGCACGCTTCGAAGGAGACGGCGAAGGCGAGCGCGTGATCCTGATGCCGTTCCGCCCCTCCACCACCTATGACAACGTCATGGCGACCGGCTGCGCGGTGATGAACTTCACCACCGACGTGCGCGTCTTCGCTGGCTGCGTGACGGGCCGCCGGCGCTGGCCCACGCTGCCTGCCGGCACGGTGCCCTGCGTGCGGCTGGCGGGCTCGCTCGCACATGCCGAACTGCGCCTCGAGCACGAGAGCGGCGACCCGGGTCGCCCGGTGCTGACGATGCGGCGCGTGGCCGAAGCCACTCATGCGCCCTTCACCGGCTTCAATCGCGCCCAGGCCGCCGTGATCGAAGCGGCGGTGCTGGTGAGCCGCCTGCACCTGCTGCCGCGCGAGAAGATCGAAACGGAAATGGACTGGCTCACGATCGCCATCGAAAGGACGGCGGGCCCCGCCGAACGCGAAGCCTGGCAATGGCTCACCGGGGCGGTTGCCGCCTTTTACTCACGCACGGAGCGCGCCTTCGAGCGCGAAGCATCATGATCCGACTCCTCACCAGTGTGCGCGACCTCGCCGAGGCACGCGAAGCCGCCGCAGCGGGCGCCGATTTCATCGACCTCAAGGAGCCGCGCGCGGGCGCCCTGGGCGCGCTGCCTGCGGCGCGCGTCGCGAGCATCGTCTGCGCGCTGCGCGAGGCCCACCCGGGCCTGCCCGTGAGCGCGACGATCGGCGACCTGCGCGCAGGCGACCACGAGGCGATGACCCATTACTCGGACGCCATCGGCCGCTGCGGCGTGAACTATGTGAAGGCGGGTGTGGCACCGGGCCGCGCGGCGCGCGAGACACTCGAACGCATGCGCGCGTTGCGCTGGACGATGGTGCCCGTGCTGCTCTGCGACGACGGGCTCGACCTCACGCTCGTCGAGTACGCCTGCGAACTGGGCTTCGCCGCGGTGATGGCCGATACGGCGCGCAAGGACACCGGCGGGCTGTTTCGCTGCGTGCCGCTCGCCGTGCTCGACAGCATGGTGCAGATCGCGCGCGCACACGAGGTGATGGTCGGGCTCGCCGGCGCGCTGAGGATCGAGCACGTGCCTCGCATACGCGCGCTGCTGCCCGACTTCGCGGGCTTTCGCAGCGCGCTGTGCAAGGGCGCGCGCACCGGCCGGCTCGAAGCCGCGCGCGTGCAGGCGTTACGCGCGGCGCTCAGCGGCCACACGCAAGGCATGCCGTATGAGGCCGCGCAAGCCGCTTGAGTGACGTGAGCGGCTTGCGCCGCTCGTACCGGTCAGGACGTCGCCGCGTGCAGCAGCAGCTCGCGCACACGCGGCCAGTCGTGCTTGTTCAGGATTTCGAAAGGATAGGAGGCGTCGCGGGTAAACTCGGCGAAGCGCCGGTCGAGCACGCCTTGCGCCACGTGTTGCCCCACACTGCACGCCGGATCGATCTCGCACGACTTGACGACCAGGAGCCGCTCCGCGTTCAGCCGGTTGGCGAGCCACGCCGCGAGGCTATCGGAGGTCACGTCCCAGCTCGTCAACCGGTCGGCCTGCTGGCGCAGCAGGTCGAATGGCGCCCATACGGCGGTCCTGCCTTCGTAGAGCGCATGCCGGATCTGCGTCTCGCGCGCCGCGACCACGAGCCGGCGGCATAAGCCCTTCATCATCAGCGCGTGCTGCGCCATCGCGAGCGCCGCCATGTTGTGCGCGTCCACGTCGTCGAAGCGCCAGACCGATTGATGCTCGCGCACCTGGTCCGCAAAGCCGCCGCCGCCCGGCACGATCACCACGCGGCCGCCGCCAAGCTCGCTCAACTCGTTCAGCCACGTTCGAAGCAGCGGATCGCGGCTCAAGCTTCCGCCCAGCTTCACCACCCACATAAGGGCTCCCTTGGCGGCATCGCGCTCGCCACCATGTCAGACGAGCACCGCATGGGCGCCTGCCGCACTTGCCATACTCGTCGCCTCGCGTCGGGCGCTGCCGGCGAACAGCAGCGCGACCGCCGCGCCCGGCGCGCAGACCTGCGCCCACGCAGCCGCATCGGCGCGGGCCTCGACGAGCGTCGCGAAGCGCACGACCTCGTAGCCGCACGAGGCCGCCAGCGCCTCGGCGAGAAACGCGCCGCAGCCCGCCGCGACCACCACGGCATCGTGCGCGAGCGCACTGGCCCCCAGCACGCGCGTGAGGTTCGCGGCCAGATGCGCGAGTTGCAGGTCGCGCCAATGGTGCGCCAGCGCCATCCATTCAGAGTCCGTCGCATCGCGCGCGTCATGGCCGAGCATGCGCGCGAGGCGGCGGCGCGTGGCCGCGGCGTCCTTGCCGCCGCCGTCCGCTGCGGGATGCTGGTCGTGCATGGGCTGGAGCTCGCCGGTGAGACGGTAGAGGTCGGCCGTGGTCGCGAAGTGCTCGTTCATCACGTTGTAAGTCTCGCCGCGAAAGCCGACGCGCTGCGCAAGCGCGCACAACGGCGTGCGCACGACACCCTGGTAGACCAGCTCGCCCGTGCGCAGGCGCCCCGCGTCGTCGGCGGCGCGCGCGACGATTCGCCCGCCGCGCACCGGAATCAGGTCGGTGGTCGTGCTGCCGATGTCGATCAGCACGGCGTCGCGCAGGCGGCTCGCGACGACCTGCGCCGTGGCGAGCCAGTTCGCGGAAGCAATGCGCGCCCAGTGCGCGGCCACGCCGTCGAGCGCGCACCACCCGGCCTCGCCCGCGTAGAACACCACGCGTGCGCCGAGGTGCGCGGCGAAGCGCTGCGCGAGCGCGCTCACACCGGCCTCGCGGTGCTCGAACAGATCCGCCATTTCGCCCGTCATCGTCACCGCGTGGGTGGCGCGCGCGAGATCGGGCCAGCGCGCGACGGCCTCGCCGAGCGCGGCGTCGAGCTGCGCGAGGCCCTGCCAGAGCGGACAGGCCCACTGGGCGACGTCGAGCACGCGGCCCTGTACGACGCGCGCCGCCTTGACATGCGCGCCGCCAATATCCCAGCCGATCACGATTTCAGGCGACATAGCAAATCCGCTCGGCCCCGGTCTGTTCTTCATGATGTACCTCGCGATGGGCTTCCCGATGCGCCGCCAGCACGCGCGCCGCCAGATTCGTGTCCAGCCGTGCGGAGAGTCCGGCGTAAGCGCAGGTCACGCGCGGATTGATTTCGATGAGCACAGGCCCCCGCTCGCGATGCCAGACGAGGTCGATGCCGACGAAGCCCGCCAGCCCGGGCAGCGCGCGCGCCACGCGCGCCGCGAGCTCGGCACAGGCATGGCCCACGAGACTGTCCAGCGAGATCGCGCCGACCGTTACGCCTTCGTAGGCCAGCCGGCCCTGCGTCACGCCGATATGCTGCCAGTTCACGCTCAGCAGTTCCGCGTGGTCCGGCGTGCACAGCAATGAAAGGCTCAGCGCATCGCCCTCCACCCACTCCTCGAAGGTCACGCGCTCCTGCGCCGCGAGACGGGCGAGGAACGCGGACTGAGCCTCGCGCCAATCGTCGTAGAACCGCGTGTCGAGCGCGCCCGCGCCGTCATCGGGCTTGACGACCCACGCGGGCGCGTCGGGCTGCAAGGGCGCTTCGGCGGACCACGCGCGCGTCGTCGCGACGCCGGCCTGCGCGAGGTGCCGCACCGTTGCACGCTTGCTGCCCGCGATTTGCAGCGAGGCCGCGTCGCAACCTATCCAGCGCGTGGCGTCGACCGCGCCGCACAGCGCGGCGAGCACGCCGCCGGTCTCGGGCGCGATGACCCAGACCATGTCGTGATGCAGCGCCTCCGCGCCAACGAAAGCGACGGCATCGTGCCCAGGCGGCGGCGCGCGCCACGTCAGCGCCGGTGCACGCGGGCCGGTTGCGGCGGCTTCGCTCGCGCTGCCCACGCAGGTCACTTCGACGCCCGGGATGCGCGCGAGATCGCCCGCAACGGCATCGCGCATCGCGCGCCCCATCGCCAGCAGCTCCGGCACGGCAGCGGCTGCCGTGTCGCCGCCCGCACTGATATATTCGTAGACCAGTACCTTCGTCATTGCTCGCTCCCCCATGCAAATCATTCCTGTCATCGACGTACTCGGCGGCACCGCGGTACGCGCCGTCCGCGGCGAGCGCAGCCGCTACCGCCCGCTCGAATCCCAGCTTTGCCGCGGCAGCGATCCCGTGGATGCCGCACGCGCCCTGCTCGACTACTGTGGCGCCCGTGTCCTCTATGTCGCCGATCTCGACGGCATCATGCACGGCGCACCGCAACGCGAACTGCTCGGCCGCCTCGCCGGCGCGCTGCCCGGCGTCGAACTCTGGCTCGACGCGGGCTTCACCGATCCCGCTGCGGCCAGCACGCTGGTCGCGGCGCTGGGCACAAGCGGCGCCCTGCTCACACCGGTCTTCGGCAGCGAATCGCTGCACGCCGGTGCGCTGGCGCAACTGCCCGCCAACGCGATCCTCTCGCTCGACCGCCGTCACGACACGCCGCTCGGCGACCCGCAGTGCTGGACCGATGCGTCGCACTGGCCCGCGCGCCTCATCGTCATGACGCTGGAGCGCGTGGGCTCGTTCGAAGGCCCTTCGCTCGCGGCGATCGCCGAAGTCCGGCAACGCGCGGAGCAACGGCAGATCATCGGCGCCGGCGGCATTCGCAATGCAGACGATCTGCAAGCGGCGGCGGCATCGGGCGCGAGTGCGTGGCTCGTGGCCTCCGCATTGCACGAGCGGCGTATTCCCGCTGCGTTCCCTGCACCCCCTCCTTCTTCCGCATCCTGATTGCGCGCATGGCGCAAGCCACATCCCAGCAATCACGTTTCATGCCAGTGGCGTGCGCACGCAATCGCTCACGGGTGTAATGGCAGCGGCGGGCCCCGGCGCGCGGGCGCATGTGAACCAGGCGTGATGCCTGCGTGACACTGTGTGACGCAGGCGCGGCACGCCGTGCGCATTGTGTGCCGTGCACGGCGCGCGCCGTGCGCGTACGCAGCCGCGAATCGCACGGCAAACGCCCAGCCGCCCGCCGCAGCGCGCATGGCACACGCCTTGCAAATCGGCAGGCATGGATGCGACTCTTCACTCCCCACCCTGGACCTGCCCGTTCTGCGCATTGCTGTGCGACCGCTTCAGCGTCGCGCGCGGCGAGACGCTGACCCCGGCAGGCACGAGCTGCCCACGCGCCGCGCGCGGGCTCGCCCAGTTCGGCGCCACGCCTTCGTCGGCCACGCCCATGCTGAACGGTCAGCCCGCCGATGCGCCAACCGCGCTCGACACGGCGGCGCAATGGCTGGCCCGTGCGCGCCAGCCGCTCTTCGGCGGCATGGCCACCGACGTCGCCGGCGCGCGCGCTCTCTATCGGCTGGCCAACGCGTGCGGAGCCATCGTCGATCACGCGCATGGCCGCTCGCTGATGCACGGCCTGACTGCCCTGCAGGACCGCGGCGCCTTCACGACGACGCTCGCCGAGATCCGCAATCGCGCCGACCTCATCGTCTGCATCGGCGCGTCGCCTTCGGTGCGGTATCCGGAATTCTTCGCGCGCTGCGCAGTCGGCGCCGATGCGGCTGGCGTGGGACCGGCGCACCGCACCGTAGTCTTCTTCGGCTGCGAGGCCGACCCGGCGCTGGCAAGCCGGGCCGATGTCGAGGCGTTGACCGTGCCGCTGCAGGGCGACCTCTACGACGCCCTCGCCACCACCAACGCGCTGCTCAACGGCAAGTCGCCGCGCGAGACGTCCGTATCCAGCATGGCCGCCCTGACCTCGCTGATCGAGCGCATGCGCGCGGCCGACTACACCGCGATCGTATGGACTCCCGCCGATTTGCCAGGGCCGCACGCCGCGCTGCTCGTTGAAGGCTTCGATCGTCTGCTGAAAACGCTCAACCGCACCCGCCGCGCGGGCGGCCTCGCGCTCGGCGGCGACGACGGCGGCGCGAGCGTCAACCAGACGCTCACCTGGCTCTCCGGCCTGCCGCTGCGCACGGGTGTGCATCGCAGCGGCCTCGAGCATGCGCCGCAGCGCTACGACACGGCGCGCCTGCTCGCCGACCATGCCGTGGACGCGCTCGTTTGGGTCGCGAGCTTCGGCGCGGACCTCCCGCCGCCGCGCACCGCGGTCCCAACGATCGTGCTCGGCCATCCGGGCCTCGCCGCGGCGTGCGCGGACCGTGCCGGTCCCACGCTCTTCGTGCCCGTCTCCACGCCGGGCATCGGCTCGCCGGGGCACCTGTTCCGCGCCGACGGCGGGGTCGTGTTGCCGCTCACGCCGGTCTACGAAGACACGCTGCCCACTGTCGCCGCTTTCGCCGCCACGCTCGGCGAAAAGCTCGCATCCCGAAGGGAGAACGCCGCATGAGCACGTTTCGTCTGCGCGGCGGCCGCGTATTCGATCCCGCAAGCCGGGTCAATGGGCAGATCGCCGATATCTGCGTGCGCGATGGCCGCATCGTCGAGCTTCCCGCCAACGAGCCCGTGGATCGCGAATACGACGCCACCGGCATGGCCGTGATGGCGGGCGGCATCGACATGCATTCGCATATCGGCGGCGGCAAGGTCAATCTCGCCCGCATGCTGCTACCCGAGGACCACCGGCTGCGCATGCAGCGCGAGGAAGCCGAAAATGCGCTGGAGCTGGCCTCGTGCGGCGTCTGCACGCCCGGCACGCTGGCGACCGGTTACCGCTACGCCGAGATGGGCTACACCGCCGCGTTCGAGCCGGCGATGATCGCGTCGAACGCGCGGCACACGCATCTGGAGATGGGCGACACGCCGATCATCGACCACGGCGCCTACGTGATGCTGGGCAACGACGAGCTATTCCTGCGCCTGCTTGCGCAGGGCGCGGACTTCGAGAGGCTGCGCGATTACGTGGGGTGGTCCATCAACGCGACGAAGGCGCTGGGCGTGAAGGTCGTGAACCCGGGCGGCATTTCCGCGTTCAAATTCAACCAGCGCAGCCTCGACGTCGATGAAGCGCACACGCAATACGCGATCACGCCGCGCCAGGTCCTCCATACGCTCGCGCGCGCGCTGACCGAACTGGGCATTCCGCATCCGCTGCACATTCACGCGAGCAATCTGGGCGTGCCCGGCAACGTCGAGTCCACGCTCGCGACCATTGACGCGCTCGAAGGGCTGCCAGGCCACATCACGCACATCCAGTTCCATAGCTACGGCGCCGAGGGGCCACGCAAGTTCTCGTCGGCCGCCGAGCGCATTGCCGAGGCCGTCAACGCGAATCCGCACATCTCCATCGACGTTGGCCAGATCATGTTCGGACAGACCGTCACGGCCTCCGGCGACATCATGAAGCAGGTGAAGCAGGCCGAGTTCGCCTCGCCGCGCAAGTGGATCGCGGGGGATATCGAGTGCGACGCGGGCTGCGGCGTGGTGCCGTTCCGCTATCGCGAAGCGAGCTATGTGAATGCGCTGCAATGGACGATTGGTCTCGAGCTCTTTCTGATGGTGAAGAACCCCTGGCAAATCACGCTGACCACCGACCACCCGAACGGCGGCCCGTTCACCAGCTATCCGCATCTGATCCGGCTGCTGATGGACAAGTCGTTCCGCAACGAGCAGCTCGCGAAGCTGCATCCCGAGGTGGTTCATCAGTCGGCGCTCGCGGGCATGACGCGCGAACTGAGCCTCGACGAGATCGCGGTCCTCACGCGCGCCGCGCCGGCCCGCTTGCTCGGCCTGCGCGAGCGCGGCCGGCTGAGCCCCGGCGCCGCCGCCGACATTGCCGTGTATCGCGAGAACGCCGACCGTGAAGCCATGTTCAGCACACCGGAGTATGTCTTCAAGGACGGCGAACTGGTTGCGCGCCTTGGCCGCATCGTCGCGACTCCCGTGGGCGGCACGCATTTCGTCGAGCCGGAGTTCGACCGCTCGATCGAGCGCACGCTGAGCGAGTATGGCGAGCGCCACCTCGCGTACAACATCCGCCACGCCGCGATAAGCCGCGACGAGCTGTGTTCGTGCTGCAACGGCGGGCGCCTGCTGCCAACAGCGTGCGGCGTGCACCACGAGACGACCGGAGGACAGCCGGCATGAGCGCAACCCCGGGCACCGCGGAAAAGCCGCCGCTCACGATCAACGGCGTGACGATCGACGACACCTTCGCAGAAGCCTTTCCGATGAAGGCCACGCGGCTCGTCATCACCGCGCACAATGCCGTTTGGGCGCGCCACGCGGCGGTGGCGGCCACGGGCTTCGCGACCTCGGTGATCGCCTGCGGCTGCGAAGCCGCCATCGAGCGCGAATTCGCGCCAGACGCCTCGCCTGACGGCCGGCCTGGCATCGCGATCCTGCTTTTCTCGATGTCGGGCAAGGAACTGGCCAAACAGGTCGAGCGCCGTGTCGGCCAGTGCGTGCTCACCTGCCCGACCACGGCCGTTTATGCGGGGATCGCAGAGGGCGAGGCCATCGCGCTCGGCAAGAACCTGCGCTTTTTCGGCGACGGCTGGCAAGTCTCGAAGATGATCGACGGCGTGCGCTACTGGCGCGTGCCCGTCATGGACGGCGAGTTCGTTGCGCAGGAAACGACTGCCGTCATCAAGGGGGTGGGCGGCGGCAACCTGCTGCTGCTCGCACGCGACACCGACGCGGCGCTCGCCGCCGCCGAGGCCGCGGTCGAGGCGATGCGGCGCGTGCCCAACGCCATCATGCCGTTTCCAGGCGGCGTGGTGCGCTCGGGCTCGAAGGTCGGTTCGAAGTATGCGGCGCTGCCCGCCTCGACCAACGACGCGTATTGCCCCACGCTTGCGGGCCTCGCGCCGCGCACCGCGTTGAACGGCGAGACTCGCTGCGTGCTGGAGATCGTGATCGACGGGCTCAGCGAGACGGACGTCGCGAATGCGATGCGCGCCGGCATCGAAGCCGTGACCGCGCGCGGCGCGCAAGCGGGCGTCACGCGTATCGCAGCGGGCAATTATGGCGGCAAGCTCGGCCCCTTCCACTTTCATCTGCACCGGCTGTGCGGCCACGGAGAGACGCCATGAAGCGCATCACGCTGCGCATCAAGCAGCCGCCCGCGCTGCGCATCGACGCGCGCACCCTGCTGCCCGCGGCGCTGGCCGCTTCGAGCGAAGCGGAGATCGAACGCGTGGGGCTCTGGCATGGGACGGAACGCATCGCGCTCGCAGACCTGTTCGACGTCCGCGCGCACGCGACGCCCGACGCGCCGCCGTGCATCGCCTTCGAAGGCGACTTGCGCCGCTTCGACCGCATTGGCTGCGCGATGAGCGGCGGCACGATCATCGTGGAAGGCGGCGTAGGTGACCTCGTGGGCGCGCAGATGAGCGCCGGATCGATCGTCGTGAGCGCGGGCGCCGGCAGCTTCGCGGCCTGTGAGATGGCGGGCGGGCGCATCGAGATTGGCGGCGACACCGGCGATTTCGCGGCGGCGCCGTTGCCGGGCAGCATGGACGGCATGCGCGGCGGCATCCTCATCGTGCGCGGCCACGCCGGCGAGCGCTTCGGCGACCGTATGCGGCGCGGCACGGCGCTCGTGTTCGGCAACGCGGGTGCGTTCGCGGCCTCGCGCATGGTGGCGGGCACGATCGGCATTTCGGGCAGCGTGGGCGAGCACCTCGCCTATGGCATGCGGCGCGGCTCGCTGCTGCTGCCCGGCCAGCGGCAGGCGCCGGGCACCAACCGCTTCGTCGAAAACCATGCCGAAGCGAGCGTCTTCTGGCGCCTGCTCACGCGCAGCCTCGCGCGCGAAGGGGGCGTGTTCGGCGAGCTGGCGAGCGAGGCGCCGAGGCGTTTCCTGGGCGACATTTCCGTGGACGGCAAGGGGGAACTCCTCTTCGCGCGCTAGACGGTTTGGCGAAGCAGCGCGTGCGCGTCACCTTACCGAGACGCGCTACGCCGTGTCGGCCACCTTCTGCGCCTCGTCGATCAACGTCCGCTTGAACGCCTCGATCGCCGCCGAAAGATGCTTGTTCTCGCGATGCACGATATACAGGTAGCGGACGATCGGAAAACGCTCCACGTCCAGCACCTTCAGGCGCAGCGTCTCCAGCTCCGGCAGGATGGTCTGCAACGGCACGATCGATAGCCCCATGCCGGCGTGGACGCAGCACTTGACCGCGTCGTTGCTGCTCACCTCGAGCCCGGGGCGAAAACGGATGCGGTGCTCCGCAAAAAAACGCTCCATGACGCGCCGCGTGCCCGAGCCCGGCTCGCGCACGACGAAGATTTCGTCCTCCAGCGCAGCCAGCGGTATGGCGCGCTGCCGCGCGAGCGGGTGATCGGGCGGCGCGATCGCCACCAGCGGGTTCTTCATGAACGGCTGCGCAACGAGCCCCTGCCCTTCGGGCGGCTGGCCCATGATCGCCAGATCGGTTTCATTGCTGGCCAGTGCGCCCAGCACGGCCTCGCGGTTCGCGAACTTCAGGCGCACACGCACGCCGGGAAACGCCTTCGTAAAGCGTGAAACGCACTCGAGCGCGAGATGGCCCGCCGTGCCCGTCACGGCGCACACGCGGATCTTCCCCTGCTTCGTTTCGCGCATCTGGTCGAGCGACTCTTCGAGTATCTTGAGCTGCTGCTGGATCGAGCGCGTATGGCTATACACCTCGCGGCCCGCCTCGGTGAGGAAGATGCGCCGCCCGATCTGCTCGAACACCGGCATGCCGATGGCTTCTTCGAGGTGCTTGAGTTGTGCCGATACGCCCGGCTGGGTGAGGTGCAGCTCTTCGGCCGCGCGCGAGAAGCTCAGGTGACGCGCCGCCGCCTCGAAAACCCGCAATTGCCGCAATGTCAGGTTAAGCATGCGCTTCCTCTATTCGTCGCCAACCTTCAGCCCCCCCTCGCGGCCGCGCAGAAAAGCGCCCGCACCATGCCTTCACTGTACCAGCGGCGGCTAGTGCGGCAATGCCTACGACGGGGTATTCCTCGCAGGCGCGAGGCCCGCGGCTATTGGCTTGCGCGGCTGGTTATGGGTTGGATAAGAAACCGGAATGAGTCTTTTCGGCCTCGCGCCACTACCATCATTCTCAAGTTTCCCACATCGACCATCCACACAAGGGTGCCCCATGTTCAGCTTCCAGCAGACCATTGCAGCGACCGATCCGGAATTGCGTCAGGCCATCGTAGCGGAGTCCGTGCGGCAGCAGGACCACATCGAGCTGATCGCATCGGAGAACTATACGTCCCCCGCCGTGATGGAGGCGCAGGGCTCGCTGCTCACCAACAAGTATGCCGAAGGCTATCCGGGCAAACGCTACTACGGCGGCTGCGAACATGTGGACGTGGCCGAGCAGCTCGCTATCGACCGCGCGAAAACGCTTTTCGGCGCCGAGTATGCGAACGTGCAGCCGCACTCCGGCTCGCAAGCGAATCAGGCCGTGTATCTGTCCGTGCTCAAGCCCGGCGACACTATCCTCGGTATGTCGCTCGCCCACGGCGGGCACCTGACCCACGGTGCTTCGGTGAACGCGAGCGGCAAGCTCTTCAACGCCGTGGCCTACGGCCTGCATCCGCAAACCGAGGTGATCGACTACGACGAGGTCGAGCGCCTCGCGCGCGAGCACAAGCCGCGCATGATCGTCGCGGGCGCTTCCGCGTATTCGCTCGTGATCGACTGGCAGCGTTTTCGCGCGATCGCGGACAGCGTAGGCGCGTGGATCTTCGTCGACATGGCGCATTACGCGGGCCTGATCGCGGCGGGCCTCTACCCGAGCCCGGTCGGCATCGCCGACTTTGTCACCTCGACGACGCACAAGACGCTGCGCGGCCCGCGCGGCGGCCTGATCCTCTCCAGCGCCGAGCATGAGAAGGCGCTCAACTCCACGATTTTCCCCGGCATTCAGGGCGGCCCGCTCATGCACGTGATCGCGGCGAAGGCGGTCGCATTCCGTGAAGCGATGAGCGACGAATTCAAGCAGTACCAGCAGCAGGTGATGATTAACGCGAGCGCGATGGCCGAAACACTCCAGGAGCGCGGGCTGCGGATCGTCTCGGGCCGCACGGAGTCGCATCTCTTTCTCGTCGACCTGCGCGCGAAAAACATCACGGGCAAGGACGCCGAGGCCGCGCTGGGCCGTGCAGGCATCACCGTGAACAAGAATGCCATTCCGAACGACCCGCAAAAGCCGTTCGTCACTAGCGGCATTCGCGTGGGCTCGCCCGCGATGACCACGCGCGGCTTTGGCGCGGTCGAAGCACGCCAGCTCTCTCATCTGATCGCCGACGTGCTCGAAGCGCCAGCCAACGATCTCGTGATCCGCCGCGTGGCCGACGCCGTGCATTCCCTCACCACGCGCTTCCCGGTTTACGGCGATGCGCCCAAAGAGCGCCACAGCACGGCGGCGAGCCACTCCGCAACCTGATTCGCCACTGCCATCATCCGACCGATACCGTTCTTCATTACATAGGAGTACAGACATGTCGAATACCACTGGAACGCGCATCCCGGGCCGCAACATCCTCGCTGTTCCCGGCCCCACGAACATTCCCGACGCCGTGCTGCGCGCCATGGTCGTGTCGATGGAGGATCATCGCTCGTCACGCTTCCCCGAGCTTGCCAACGGCCTGCTGTGCGACCTCAAGCGCCTCTACAAGACCACGAGCGGGCAGCCGTTCATCTTCCCCTCTTCGGGCACGGGCGCCTGGGAGGCCGCGCTGACCAATACGCTCTCGCCGGGCGACCGCGTGCTGGTCGCGCGCTTCGGGCAATTCAGCCACTTGTGGGCGGACATGGCGCAGCGCCTTGGCTTCGAGGTCGAGATCATTGACGTGGACTGGGGCGAAGGCGTGCCCGTCGAGCGCATCGAAGAGGTGCTGCGCGCCGACAAGAAGCATCAGATCAAGGGCATCCTCGCGTGCCACAACGAAACGGCCACTGGCGTGACGAGCGACATCGGCGCGCTGCGTCACGCGATGGACAACGCCCATCACCCGGCGCTGCTGTTCGTGGACGGCGTGAGCTCGATTGGCTGCATCGACTTCCGCATGGACGACTGGCGCGTCGATCTCGCCGTGACGGGCTCGCAAAAGGGGCTGATGCTGCCCGCGGGCCTCGGCATTCTCTGCGTGAGCCCGAAGGCGCTCAAGGCAATGGAGCATGCGAAGTCGAAGCGCTGCTACTTCGATCTCGGCGACATGATCAAGGCCAACGCGACCGGCTATTTCCCGTACACGCCGGCCCTCTCGCTGCTCTACGGCCTGCGCGCCTCGCTCGAACTGATCTTCGAGGAAGGGCTCGACAACGTGTTCGCGCGCCATCACTACCTCGCACAGGGCGTGCGCGCCGCGGTCACCGAAGGCTGGGGGCTCGAACTCTGCGCGAAGGCGCCGAAGTGGCACTCGGACACCGTGAGCGCCATTGTCGTGCCGCAGGGCTTCAACGCGGCGCACGTGATCGACGTGGCCTTCCGGCGCTACAACCTCGCGCTCGGCGCGGGGCTCTCGAAGGTGGCAGGCAAAGTGTTCCGCATTGGCCACCTCGGCGACCTCAACGAGCTGATGCTCACGAGCGCGATCGCGGGCGCGGAAATGGCCATGCTCGATGTGGGCATCGACGTCCGCCCGGGCAGCGGCACCGGCGCGGCCACGCAGTACTGGCGCACCCACGACCGCACACGCAAGGCGCAACGCGAGGAAGCCGGGCACGCGGAGTCGGTCGAGCCACTGCGCCGCGTGGCCGCGGCCTGAGCGCTTTCTTCCCACGCACACTGCAAACCGGAAGGACACCGAAATCATGCGACACGACATCGTCTTTCTCGACCGCTCCACATTGAAGGCCAAACTGCGCCGTCCCGCCTTCGAGCATTGCTGGGCGCAGTACGACGTGACCGCGCCGCACGATGTCGTGCGGCGGCTCGAAGGCGCGACCATCGCGATCACCAACAAGGTGCCGCTGCGCGCCGAAACACTCGCGCAGTTGCCGCGCCTCGCGATGATCGCGGTGGCCGCGACGGGCTACGACGTGATCGACACGGCGTACTGCCGCGCGCACGGCATCGCGGTGGCGAACATCCGCAACTACGCCACGCATACGGTCCCCGAGCACACCTTCGCTCTGATCCTCGCGCTGCGGCGCAATCTGCTCGCCTATGGCAACGACGTGCGGCGTGGCCGCTGGCAGGCGTCGAACCAGTTCTGCTTCTTCGATCACCCGATTCGCGACCTGCACGGCGCGACGCTCGGCATCGTCGGCGACGGCGCGCTCGGCCGGGGCACCGCCGCCATTGCACGCGGCTTCGGCATGCGTGTGCTGTTCGCGGAGCATGCGTCGACGAAGGACAAGCCGCGCGATGTCGCGTTCGTGCCGCTCGATCAGTTGCTGCGCGAAGCGGACATCGTCTCGCTGCACACGCCGCTTCGGCCCGAAACGCGCAACCTGATCGGGCTCGATCAGATCAAGACGATGAAGCGCAGCGCGCTCCTCATCAACACCGCGCGCGGCGGCCTGGTTTGCGAGGCATCGCTTGCCACGGCGCTGCGCGAAGGACTGATCGCGGGTGCGGGCTTCGACGTGCTGAGCACCGAGCCGCCGAAAGCCGGCAATCCGCTCCTCGAACTCGATCTGCCGAACTTCATCCTCACACCGCACGTGGCCTGGGCGTCGGACGGCGCGATGCAGTTTCTCGCCGACCAGTTGATCGACAACGTGGAGGCCTACGTGAGTGGCGAACCGCAGCATCTGGTCGCCTGAGCACTCGGCGGCATCCCTTTTCTCATCGGTATGGAACGACCATCATGGACATTCACGAATATCAGGCGAAGGAACTGCTGTCCGGTTTCGGCGTGCCCATCCAGCGCGGGCTCGTTGCTTATACGCCGGACCAGGCCGTGTATTGCGCCACCGAGCTGGGCGGCTGGCACTGGGCCGTGAAAGCGCAGATCCACTCGGGCGCGCGCGGCAAGGCGGGCGGCATCAAGTTGTGCGAAACGTATCACGACGTGCACGAGGCGGCGGCTTCGCTGTTCGGCAAGCGCCTTGCGACCGCGCAGACGGGCCCGGAAGGCAAGGTCGTCGAACGCGTGTATATCGAAGTGGCCGAGAAGTTCGAGCGCGAGATTTATCTGGCCATCGTGCTCGACCGCAAGACCGAGCGCGTGCGCGTGATCGTCTCCGCACAGGGCGGCATGGATATCGAGGAGGTGGCCAGCACGAACCCCGAGGCCATTCTGCAGACGATCGCCGAACCGGCGGTGGGCCTGCAGCCGTTCCAGGCACGCGAGCTGGCCTTCGGTCTCGGCCTGAACATCAAGCAGGTGAGCCGCGCCGTCGCGGCGATCATGGGCGCGTACCGGGCGTTTCGCGACCTCGACGCGACGATGGTGGAGATCAACCCGCTCGTCGTGACCGCCGACGACCGCGTGATCGCGCTGGACGCCAAGGTCACGTTCGACGACAACGGCCTGTTCCGCCACTCGCATGTATCGGAGATGCGCGACGCCTCGCAGGAGGACCCGCGCGAATCGGAGGCGGCGCAGTTCGGGCTCAACTACGTGGGCCTCGAGGGCGACATCGGCTGCATCATCAACGGCGCCGGGCTCGCGATGGCCACGATGGACACCATCAAGTACGCCGGCGGCGAGCCCGCGAATTTTCTCGACGTGGGGGGCGGCGCATCGCCCGAGCGCGTGGCCGCAGCCTTTCGCCTCGTGCTCTCGGACACCAACGTCTCGGCCATCCTCGTGAATATCTTCGCGGGCATCAACCGCTGCGACTGGGTGGCCGAGGGCGTCGTGCAGGCCGCAAAGAACCTGCGCGTGCCGCTCGTGGTCCGGCTCGCGGGCACGCATGTCGAAGAGGGGCGCCGCATCATCCGCGAGAGCGGGCTGCCGATCATCGCGGCCGAATCGCTGCTCGAAGCGGCCCAGAAGGCCGTCGAGGCGTCGAAGGCGCATCGCGCCAGAAAGAGCAAATAGGAGCGCAACCATGAGCATCTTGATCGACGAAAACACCCGCGTGATCGTGCAGGGCTTCACCGGCGACAAGGCCACCTTTCACGCGAAGGAAATGATCGCGTACGGCACCAACGTGGTGGGCGGCGTCACGCCCGGCAAGGGCGGCCAGCGCCACCTCGAGCGCCCAGTTTTCAACACGGTGAAGGAAGCCGTGCAGGCCACGGGCGCCACCGCGAGCCTCGTGTTCGTGCCGCCGCCCTTCTGCGGCGACTCCATCATGGAGGCCGCCGATGCGGGATTGCAGCTCGTCTGCTGCATCACCGACGGCATTCCGGCCCAGGACATGATGCGCGTGAAGCGCTACCTTCTGCGCTATCCGAAAGAGACGCGCACGATGCTGGTCGGGCCGAACTGCGCGGGCATCATCAGCGCGGGCAAGGCGATGCTCGGCATCATGCCGGGCAACATCTACCGGCGCGGGTCGGTCGGCATCGTCTCGCGCTCGGGCACGCTCGGCTACGAAGCCGCCGCGCAGCTCAACGACCTCGGGCTCGGGGTGACGACGAGCGTCGGCATAGGCGGCGATCCGATCAACGGCAGCTCGTTCCTCGACCATCTGCGGCTCTTCGAGAACGACCCCGAAACCGAGGCGGTGATCATGATCGGCGAGATCGGCGGCCCGCAGGAAGCGGAGGCCTCGCGCTGGGTGCAGGAGAACATGACGAAACCCGTGGTCGGCTATGTCGCCGGGCTCACCGCGCCCAAGGGGCGGCGCATGGGCCATGCGGGGGCCATCATCTCGGCTGCGGGCGACAGCGCCGCGGAAAAGGCCGAGATCATGAAGTCGCACGGCCTCCTTGTCGCACCCAGCGCCTCCGAGCTGGGTTCCACGGTCGCGCTCGCGTTGGCTCATCATGATGCCCGCCGCGTCGCTTGAGCCGGCAGAGGCCGCCCGGGGCGAAGCACGTGCCGAAGCGCGGCACGATACGCCGGCTGTGACGCCGCGCGGCGTGGAGGCGCCGCGCCACGCCCCAGCCGCCGCGTCCCCTCCCTCCTCTGCGCTCGAGCGCCTCGCCGCGGCTTCTGCGGCGCTGCCCGCGCTCGATGCGCAGTCCTACGAACCCTGTGTGGTCGACCTGCTCTTCGGCCTGCTGTGCGACGTGGCGCGGCGCCGCCAGCCGCAAGTCGAGCGGGCGCTGCGCGGCGAGCCGCTGCCTCCCGACGTATCACGCGCCGTGTGGCGGCGCAGCCTGCAGGCCCAGGGCATCTGGTTCCAGCTGTTGAGCGTCGCCGAGCAGAGCACCGCCATGCGCCGGCGCCGCGAAATCGAGATCGAGAGCGGCTATGCGCGGCTTTCGGCATCGTTCGCGCGCGTGGTGGCCGACGCGGCTGCGGCGGGCGTGCCCGCCGACGAAGTGCGCACGGTGCTTCAGCACCTGAAGATCCGCCCGGTCATCACCGCGCACCCGACCGAGGCCAAGCGCGTCACGGTGCTCGAAATCCACCGGCGCATCTATCGCAAGCTGATGGATCTGGAGTCGCCGCGCTGGACGCCGCGCGAGCGCCGCGCGCTCGTCGCGCAGCTTGGCAACGAGATCGAACTGCTCTGGATGAGCGGCGAGCTGCGCCGCGAGAAGCCCACGGTCGCGCAGGAAGTGGCATGGGGGCTGCACTTCTTCGGCGAAACGCTGTTCGAGGCGGTGCCGCTGTTGTTCGAGCGCCTCGAAGACGCACTGCGCCAGTTCTACCCGGGCGAGCCCTTCGAGATGCCGCGCTTCTTCCAGTTCGGCTCGTGGATAGGCGGCGACCGCGACGGCAATCCGTTCGTCAACAACGACGTCACGCGCGCGACGCTGCACGAGAACCGCCTTGCGTGTCTCAAGCGCTACCGGCAACGCATCGCCGAACTGGCGCAAACGCTCAGCATCACCGCCGAGGCCCTGCCCGTGCCCGAGGCGTTCGGCACGGAACTGGCGCGCGCACTGGAACACAGCGGCGACGGCGCGGCCATCGCCACGCGCAATCCCGGCGAGGTGTTCCGCCAGTATCTGACCTGCATGCTGCGCAAGCTCGACGCGACGCTCGCCGACGCGCAGCGGCGCGGCGCCGGCACGCCCGTGCCGGGCGGCTATGCCAGCGCGGATGAACTGGCCGCCGAGTTGCGGGCAATGGAGCAGGCGCTGCTCGCAACGGGCAGCGACGGGCTCTGCGTCGCGTATATGCGGCCGCTACGCCACGAGGTGGAGACGTTCCGCTTCTGCACGGTGCAGCTCGATTTGCGCGAGAACTCCACGATCATCAACAAGACGCTGCTCGCGCTCTGGCACGCACGCGCCGCGCCTGGCGCCGAGCCGCCCGACTTGCAGTCCGCGGCCTGGAAAGCGTGGCTGCTCGCGGAGCTGGCGCGTCCGCACGCGCAGGATCGTCAGCCAGGCGAGGAAGGCGACGACGCCACCCTCGCACTGCCCGAGGTCGAAGCGGAAACGCTGCAGATCTTCCGCATGGTCCGCACGATGCGCGAGCAGGTGGACCGCAACGCCTTCGGCGCGTTCATCCTGAGCATGACGCACCACGCCACCGACGTGCTTGGCGTCTATCTGCTTGCGAAGGAGGCGGGCCTCTTCAGTGATGCCGCTTGCGTGGAAAGCTGCACGCTGCCGGTCGTTCCGCTGCTCGAAACTATCGACGACTTGCGCCGCGCGCCCGAGATCCTGCGCGAACTGCTGGCCGTGCCGATGGTCAAGCGCAGCATTCGCGCGCAGGGCGGCGTGCTGGAAATCATGATCGGCTACTCGGACTCCAACAAGGACGGCGGGTTTTTCGCGAGCAACTGGGAGCTCTCGAAGGCGCAAACGAAGATCGCGCGCGTGGGCCGCGAACTAGGCATCGCGATCTCCTTCTTCCACGGCCGCGGCGGCTCGGTGAGCCGTGGCGGTGTGCCCGCGGGCCGTGCCATCGCGGCGCTGCCCGCGGGCTCCGTGAACGGGCGTTTTCGTGTGACCGAGCAGGGCGAAGTCGTCTCGTACAAGTACGCGAACCGCGGCACCGCGCAGTATCACGTGGAGCTGCTCGCCTCGAGCGTGCTCGAGCACACGTTCAAGTCCGAGCGCGAAGACGAACTGCGGCCGCGAGGCGAATTCGACGACGCGATGGAGGCGCTGTCGGGCGCGTCGCGCGCGGCCTACGTCAAGCTCATGGAGCAGCCCGAGCTGATCGCTTATTTCCAGTCGGCGAGCCCGCTCGAAGAGCTCTCGATGCTGAATATGGGCTCGCGTCCCGCGCGGCGTTTCGGCGCCCGCAGCCTGCACGATCTGCGTGCGATTCCGTGGGTGTTCGCGTGGTCGCAGAACCGCCACGCGCTCACGGGCTGGTATGGGGTGGGCAGCGCGATAAGCGCGTTTATCGCGGTCCGCCAGGAGCGCGGACTCGACCTGCTGCGCCGGATGTTCAGCGAATCGCGCTTGTTCAGGCTGATCGTCGACGAGGTCGAAAAGACGCTCGCCCAGGTCGATCTGGAGATTGCGCGCGACTACGCGAGCCTCGTGCCGGACGCGCGCCTGCGCGAGGCGGTGTTTACGCAGATCGAGGCGGAGTACCGGCTCACCGTGGAGATGGTGCTCAAGGTGAGCAGCAGCGCCGAGCTTGCGGAGCGCTTCCCGCAGTTTCGCGAACGGCTCACGCGGCGGCTGCCGGCCATCAACCAGGTGAGCCGCCAGCAGATCGAGCTGCTGCGCCTCTACCGCGCGGCCAGCACCGATCAGGAACGCCGCGGCTATCTGGTGCCGCTGCTCTTGTCCATCAACTGCATCGCATCGGGATTCGGCGCGACGGGCTAAGCCGCGCGAGTCCCATCATCGAGGAGATGACCCATGAGCTTTACCGCGATCGAACCCGCCACGCCGCGCCTGCACCGCTCGGAGCTCGCCGTGCCCGGCTCCAATCCGGCCATGTTCGAAAAAGCCGCGCGCTCCGCCGCCGACATCGTTTTTCTCGACTGCGAAGACGCGGTCGCCCCCGACGACAAGGAGCAGGCGCGCAAACACATCATCGAAGGCCTCAACGATATCGACTGGGGCGCGAAAACGATGATGGTGCGTATCAATGGGCTAGATACGCATTACATGTACCGCGACGTCATGGACATCGTCGAGGCCTGCCCCCGGCTCGACATGATCCTGATTCCCAAGGTGGGCGTGGCGGCGGACGTCTATGCGATCGACATGCTCGTCACGCAGATCGAGACGGCGAAGCGGCGCACGCGGCGCATTGGCTTCGAGGTGCTGATCGAAACGGCGCTCGGCATGGCCAACGTCGAGGCGATCGCGCAATCGAGCCGGCGGCTCGAAGCGATGTCCTTCGGGGTGGCCGACTACGCGGCCTCCACGCGTGCGCGCACCACGGTGATCGGCGGCGTGAACCGCGACTATGGCGTGCTGAGCGACAAGGACGAGCACGGCAAGCGCGCGTACTTCTGGGGCGATCAGTGGCACGCGGCGCAGACGCGCATGATGGTGGCCTGCCGCGCGTATGGACTGAGGCCGGTTGACGGCCCGTTCGGCGACTTCAGCGACCCGGACGGCTATGATGCGGCCGCGAAGCGCGCGGCGGTGCTGGGCTACGAGGGCAAGTGGGCGATCCATCCCTCGCAGATCGAGCTCGCGAACCGCGTATTCACGCCAGGCGACGCCGAAGTCTCACGCGCGCAGCGCATCATGGATGCGATGGCTCAGGCTGCGAAGGACGGCAAGGGTGCGGTGTCGCTCGATGGACGACTGATCGATGCGGCCAGCATCCGCATGGCCGAAGCGCTGCTTTCCTCGGCGCGGGCGATTGCGGCGTCTGAGGGCAAGCGCTGACGCCCGCCGCGCTCGCCGATGGCATATGGCGAGCGCGTGCCCGCATGCTCGTCTGCGGGCGCTATACGTGCGCCGCGTCTGCCGGGGTGTCGGCCGCATTCCGGTACGCTAGCCGCACCGCCCGCCATGACTCGATCATCGAAGTGGCGCTGCGCTCGATATCATCGCCGCTGGTTGGCCAGGCCGTCACCGAGACGCGCATGACGCGGCGCCCCCGCCAATGCGCGCCCGTTGCAAAGCAGACACCGGCTCGCTGGAGGTGCGCGATCGTCAAGTCCGTGAGCGCGTCGCCGCGCGCTGCCGGCTCGTCTGCGCCGAACCGCACGACGACCTGATTCAACTGAACTTCGTTGAGCACCGCGACGCCAGGCTCAGCAGCAAGACGGCGCGCGAGATGCTGTGCGAATACGCAGTGCCGCTCGACCATCGCCGCGATCCCGCGTCTGCCGAACGTGCGCAGCAGCGTCCACAGCGCGAAGCCGCGAGCGCGGCGCGAGAGCTCCGGCGCGTAATGAAGCGGATCGCGGATAGACTCGTCAGCGGCGCTCGGCAGGTAGCCCGCGCCTATCGTCATGGCGCGCCGATGCGCGTCGGCATCGCGCACGAACGCGCAGCCGCACTCATAAGGCGCATTCAGCCACTTGTGAACATCCGTCGCCCACGAATCCGCCAGCTCGACGCCGGCCGCGAGCGGCGCGCGCGAAGGACACGCCCTCGCCCACAGGCCGAAGGCGCCGTCCACGTGCAGCCAGCCGCCGCGCTCGTGCGTGAGCCTGGCGATTTCGTCTACCGGATCGAATGCGCCGGTCATGATGTGGCCCGCCTGCGCGATCACGACAGGCGCTCCGTTGCTGCGAGCCAACGCTGCCCGCAGCGCGTCGGCCTGCATGCGTCCTGCGCTATTATTCGCAATCCTGACTATTGAGCGTTCCCCGAAGCCGAGATAGCGCAATGCCGCGAACACACTCGCATGCGCCTCGTTGCCGATAAATACGGTAATGGGTGGCGCGCCGAACAGGCCGTCGGCCTCGATGTCCCAGCCCACGCGCCGCAGCAGTGCGCCGCGCGCCGCTGCGAGGCAGACGAAGTTGCCCATCGTCGCGCCGGATGTGAAGCCAACGGTACACTCCAGCGGGAGCCGCAGCAGGTCGACCAGCCATTGTGCGGCCACCTGCTCGGCCACGGCGGCGGCCGGTGCGCCCTCGTAGCAGCCGGCATTCTGCCCCCACACGCTCGTGAGCCAGTCGGCCGCCACGCCAGCCGGATGCGAAGCGCCCACCACCCAGCCGAAGAAGCGCGGCCCCGCCGTGCCCATGAGGCCGGGGCCCGCCGCCTCCGCCAGTTGCTCGATCGTCTCGTGCGCCGGCATGCCGGTCTCGGGCGTCGGGCCGCCGAATGCTTCCATCAGCGTCGCAAAGCTGGCTGTCGAGGCAGGCGGCTGCGAATGGCGCGCGCCATAAAAAGCGAGCGCGTGACGATACGCCGCGTCGAGCGCGGCGCGCCCATCGTCCGCATCCATCGTGCCTTCAGCCACGCCCGCTCCTTCCCACGCCTCGCGCGCCACTCACGTACCCACTAGCGTGCCGTCATCTGCCAGAACGGCTGCGCTGGATGAAACGCCTCGCCTTGTGCGAACCGCTCCGCCGAACGCAGCGTATTCTCGATCAGCATCGTCACCGTCATCGGCCCCACGCCGCCGGGCACCGGGGTGATCCACGCGGCGCGCTCACGCACGGCCTCGAAATCGACGTCGCCGACAATGCGCCCGTCGGCCAGCCGGTTGATCCCCACATCGATCACGATCGCGCCTTCCTTCACCATCTCCGCCTTGATGAGCCCGGGCTTGCCGGCCGCCACGACGAGAATGTCCGCGTGAATCGTGTGATGCGCGAGATCGCGCGTCTTCGCGTGGCAGACCGTGATGGTCGCTTCCTTTTGCAGCAGCATGAGCGCCATTGGCTTGCCGACGATGTTGCTCGCCCCCACCACCACCACGTTCTTGCCCGCCACGTCGATGCCCGTGGTCTCCAGCAGCAGTTGTACGCCATAGGGCGTACAAGGCGGAAAGATCGAATTGCCGACCACCAGCGCGCCCACGTTGTACAGGTGAAAGCCGTCCACGTCCTTGTCGACGACGATGCTCTCCAGCACGCGCCGCACATTCACCTGCGGCGGCAACGGCAGTTGCACGAGAATGCCGTGCGTGGCCGGGTCGAGATTCAGCTCGCCAATGCGCTCGAGCAGTTCCGTTTCCGTGCAGGTGGCGGGGAACCGGTGCATGAACGAGCGCACGCGGCTCTCCTCGCACGCCTTCACCTTGTTCGCGACATAGACCTGCGAGGCGGGATTGTCGCCCACCAGCACCACGGCGAGCCCGGGCACGACGCCGCGCATGGACAGCGCGGCGACGCGCTCGCGAAATCGCGCGCGCAGCCGCCGCGCGAGGTGCTTCCCATCGATGATCTGAGCCGTCATCGCGAATCAGACCACGCCCGGGATCCAGTTCGTGCCCGCGAGCGGCACGCGCGCCATTGCCGCCGCCTCCACCGTGAGCGCGACGAGGTCCTCGGGCTCCAGGTGGTGCACGTTCTGCTTGCCACAGGCGCGCGCGATCGTGGTCAGCTCCATGTTCAGCGTCTTCAGATAGTTGCGCAGACGCTTCGCCCCCACGTCGGGCTGCAGGCGCTCCTGCAACACGGGATCCTGCGTCGTGATGCCAACGGGGCACTTGCCGGTATGGCAATGGTGGCAATAGCCGGGCGCGGTGCCGAGGTTCGCGTAGTCGTCGAGCGCCGGAACGTGCTGGCCCTTCTCGAGATACGAGGCGCTGTTGCAGCCCAGCGAGACCAGCACGCCCTGGCCGATCGCCACCGCGTCCGCGCCCATCGCTAGCGCCTTCGCCACGTCCGCGCCGCTGCGGATGCCGCCCGAGATGATGAGCTGCACCGTGCCCTTCATGTTGAGGTCTTCGAGCGCGTCCACCGCCTGGCGCAGCGCGGCGAGCGTCGGAATGCCGACGTTCTCGATGAAACAGGTTTGCGTGGCCGCGGTGCCGCCCTGCATGCCGTCCACCACGATCACGTCCGCGCCCGCGTGCACCGCGAGCTTTACGTCGTTGAACGTGCGCGTTGCGCCCACCTTCACGTAGATTGGCTTCTCCCAGTCGGTGATCTCGCGCAGCTCCTGGATCTTGATGAGCAGATCGTCCGGGCCGGTCCAGTCGGGGTGGCGGCTCGCCGAGCGCTGGTCGATCCCTTCGGGCAGCGTGCGCATTTTCGCAACGCGCGGCGAGATCTTCTGGCCGAGCAGCATACCGCCGCCGCCCGGCTTCGCGCCCTGACCGATCACGACCTCGATCGCGTCGGCCTTGCGCAGGTCGTCGGGATTGAAGCCGTAGCGCGACGGGAGGCATTGATAGACCAGCGTCTTCGACGAGCGCCGCTCCTCCTGGGTCATGCCGCCGTCACCGGTCGTGGTGGAGGTGCCCATCTCGGACGCGGCGCGGCCGAGCGCCTCCTTCACATTGGCCGAAAGCGCGCCAAAGCTCATGCCTGCGACCGTGATGGGGATCGCGAGCTCGATGGGCTTCTTCGCGAAGCGCGTGCCGAGCACGGTCTTCGTCGCGCATTTCTCGCGGTAGCCTTCCAACGGATAGCGCGAGAGCGAGGCGCCGAGGAACAGCAGGTCGTCGAAGTGCGGCACGTGGCGCTTCGCGCCCAGGCCGCGGATCTCGTACAGCCCATGCGCCGCGGCGTTCTGGATATAGTTGATCGTCTTGCGGTCGAAGCCCCAGGATTCTTCCGTGGCGATTTGCTTCAGGTGGATCGGCTTGATTTCCATGGCGGGGTCCTTGGGTCAATATTCCTGGTTCGCGTCCGCGTTCCAGTGATAGAGCGAGCGGGCCGAGGCAATGCGCTTGAACTCCTTCGGCTCGATGCCGGCGAACGCCGGGCCTGCCGCGCGCAGCAGTTGCGCGATGCCTTCGATGTCGGCGGCCGTCATGGGCTCTTCGCGCGCGTCGGCCCCCAGCGACTTGATGTTGCCGCGCACGTACAGCACCGCTTCGTATAGCGAATCACCGAGCGCGTCGCCCGCGTCGCCGCAGATCACCAGCCGCCCGGCCTGCGCCATGAATGCCGAGAAGCTGCCCACCGACCCCTTCACCACGATATCGGCGCCCTTGAGCGAGATGCCGCAGCGCAGGCCCGCGTCGCCCTCGATCACGAGCAGGCCGCCCTGCGCCGACGCGCCCGCCGCATTCGACGCGAAGCCCTTCACGTGCACGCGCCCGCTCATCATGTTTTCGGCGACGCCGGTGCTGGCGCTGCCCGCAATGGTGACCTTCGCCTCCTTGTTCATGCCGGCGGCGTAGTAGCCCGCGTGGCCGTCGATCTCCACCTCGACAGGCAGGTCGAGACCGACCGCGATGTTGTGCGCGCCGTCGGGGTTGGCGATACGCACCATTTGCACGCCCTTGCCGGCGGCGTCCTTGTGCAAGAACCGGTTGACTTCGGTCACCGACGTGCTTGCCAGGTCAAAGTTCACACTTTCCATACGTACATCTCCTCGGGAGCCGGTTCGAACACGCTTGCATGCTTGATGTCGGGCAGGTGCGCCAGCGAGCGGAACTCGGAAGCGATCGCCACGTAGTCATCGGTTTCGGCTACGACCGCCGGCTTGCAGGCGAACGGGTCGCGGATCAGCGCGAGCTTGTCGGGCGTGCCCATCAGGAACGTGTAGAAGCCGTCGAGCTGCTCGAAGCCCTTTTGCAGCGCGGATTCGAGGTCATCGCCTTCGCGCAGCCGGTATTCGAGGAAGCGGCAGGCGGCTTCCGTGTCGTTGTCCGTATCGAAATGAATGCCGTGCGGTTCGAGCATGCGGCGCACGCCGAAGGGGTTCGAGAGCGAGCCGTTGTGCACGAGGCAGAAGTCCTCGCCCGCCGTGAACGGGTGGGCGCGGTCGGGCGTGACCGCCGACTCGGTCGCCATGCGCGTGTGGCCTACCAGGTGCGTGCCGGTGAGCTTCTGGAACGCGTAACGGTCGGACACTTCCTTGGGCGTGCCGATATCCTTGTACAGGTCGATCGCGCGCCCCGTGGAAAGGATGTGCAGGCGCGGATGCTGCTCGGCAATCCAGCGCTTCGCGGTCTCTGGCGAGATATTGACGCTCAGCACCGCATGATTGCCCTGTGCATGGACCGAGGCGCCCGCGCCCAGATGCGCGTTCATATCGTGCGCGAGCCCTTGCCAGTTGAAGTCTTCGGCTTCTTCGGTAAGGCCCGAGTAGAGGCTGATCTTGCGCACGTCGGCGGCCACCGGCTCGGTGAAAACGGCCAGCCCCGCCGAGTCGGGCCCGCGCTCGGTCATGCCGAGCAACATGGGGACCATCAGCTCGCCCAGCCGCTCACGCAGCGACGGCTGCTTGATAAGCAATCCTACAATTCCACACATGAGTGCTCTCCTACACGTGTTTCCTGCGTTTTGTGGGTGACTGGCATAGCGGCGCCCGCGCGGCGCCGCTATGCGCGCTCAGAAAAATTCGAGGTAGGACTTCTGCTCCCAGTCCGACACATGGCGCATGTACTCGATCCACTCCATGTGCTTGAGGCGCAGAAACTCGCCGCCCGCCGGGCCAAGCGCTTCCAGCATCACCTCGTCGCGCTCTAGCGCGTGCAGCGCCTCCTGAAGGTTCTGCGGCAGGATGCTGATCTCGTGCTTGCGCAGGTCCTCCGCGCTCATTTCGTACAGGTTCTTGTTGCACGGCTCGCCTGGATCGAGCTTGTTGTTCACGCCGTCGAGGCCGGCTGCGATTACGGCGGCGGTTGCCAGATACGCGTTGCAGGCGGCGTCGGGCAGGCGCAGTTCGATGCGCCCGCCCGGAATGCGGACCATCGAGGAACGGTTGTTGTCGCCGTAGCTCACATAGGCGGGCGCCCACGTCGCGCCGGTGAGCGAGCGGCCCACCACGAGACGTTTGTACGAATTGACCGTGGGCGCGCAGATCGCCGAGAGCGCCGCCGCGTGCTTGAGCAGGCCGGCCGTCCAGTGGTAGGCGAGCTTCGAGAGGCCGAGGCCGCGCTCGTCGTGCTTGTCGGCGAACAGGTTGCGCTCGCCATCCGAAATCGACATGTGCATATGCATGCCGTTGCCGGGCCGGTTCGAGAACGGCTTGGGCATGAAGGAGCAGATCAGCCCAAGCTCGTTGGCGATTTCGGCGGCCGCCATCTTGAAGAATACGTACGAATCGGCCGATCTCAGGCAGTCGGAATACGTGTAGTTGATTTCGAACTGGCCGTTCGCGTCCTCGTGGTCGATCTGATAGACGTCGATGCCGCATTTGATCAGCGACTCGGTCAGGCGCTCCAGAAATTCGCGCGAGCGCGAGAGCCCTTTGTAGTCGTAGCACGGCTTCGGCAGCGCGTCCGATTCGTCGCACGGCACGATGCGGCCGTCGTCGGTGCGGCGCAGCAGCGAGAACTCCGGTTCGAGGCCCGTGTTCAGAATCCAGCCGTGCTCCTTCAGCCGGTCCACCTGCTTCTTGAGCGTCACGCGGCTCTCGAACTGCCACGGCTCCTTTTTCACGTAGCCGTCGCAGGCGATGCGGGCATAACCCGGCTGCCACGGCACGAGCGTGAGCGTGTCGAGATCGCCGACCGCCATGAAGTCCGGCCCCTGCGGATCGATGCCGAGACCCCACACCGCGAAGCCGGCAAAGCCCGCGCCGTCCGTGAGGATCAGGTCGAGATGCGCTGCCGGCACGGACTTCGTCTTCGCGACGCCGTGAATGTCGACGAATTGCGCGAGGATGTACCTCACGTTGTTCTCTGCAAGGAACTGCTTGGCTTCTGCGGGTGTCATGTCGATTGTCCTCAAGCGTCGTGAATACGGTGTCGAAGAAGCGTCCTGCTGCCTGATGGGCCTAGCTCGATGGTGCCTGGTCGATTTCGTCGATCACGGCGAGACCGACCGGCCCGCCTCCCAGTTCGGCGGCAATGCCGGCGAGGGTTTCCCACAAGTACACGCCGTACGTGCCGTCGGCCCAAAGACGGTAGTACGGCCGCCCCAACCGCTCGCCCGGCAGGACGGTCACAGCGACACCCGCCATCGAAGTCAGCACGACGGGTCGGACTGCAAGATCGAGTGCGCGAAAATTCACGTTGCAGGTCTGCAGCAAGAGCTCGTCGATCGCCTCGCCGCACAGGACGATCGCGAGGTCCTGGCGCAGCACCGGGTAGACCCGCAATGCCGGCTCGCGATGGGCCAGCTTCGCCGACGCCCTGCCGCTGATGCCGTCCTCGATCAGGTACTCGTTCAGGCCGAGGCGCGCGATCAGCCCGCCGTTGCCAAGCGGCGCCCAGCTATTGGGCTGCGGCGGCACCGGCAAACCCTGCTCGGCCAGCCAGGCGGCCACGCCCTGGCCCTTGAAGCCCATGCGGTACAGGTGCGAGACGTCCGCAATTCCCGCGCTGCGTGCGCGCGCTTCGTCGTTCGCACCGAAGCGCTCCACGACCTGCATGTTCTCGACCACACTGCACTGCGGATCGATGCCGTGCAGGGCGTCGCGTACCGGGCTCGTGCGCAGCGACACATTCGCTGCGCTGGCTACGTTCGTTGCGCTCATGCGGTCTCCTTCCTCGGTGCGGTGGCCTGCGCGGGCGCGGCGTCTTTCTGGCGCAGATTGTCGGGGTCATAGAAAGGCAGTGACACCACCGTGGCGCGCACCATGACGCCATCGCTCAGACGGAAGCGTATGTGCGTGCCCGGCTGTGCCATCGCGGGCCGCACGAACGCGAGGCCAATGGTCTTTTGCAACGTCTCGCTCCATGACACGCTCGTCACACGGCCCGCGATCTCCTTGCCCTCGATGGCGAGATGGCACTCGCGCAGCGCCGGGTTCTTCACGCCGTCGTCGAGCGCGAAGCCCACGAGGCGCTGCTGCTGCGTCTGCTGGTCGATCGCCTGCAGGCTGCGCTGGCCGACGAAGAACGGCTTGTCCATCTTGACCGCCCAGTCCATCGCGGCGTCGCGCGGCGTCGTGAGGCCATCGGTGTCCTGACTCACGATCACGTGCCCCTTCTCGAGGCGCAAGAGCCGCTGCGCCTCCACGCCGAACGGCCGGATGTTGAATTCCCTGCCCGCTTCGTAAAGCGCGTTCCACAACGCGGGGCCATATTCGGCGGGAATGTGAATCTCATAGCCCCATTCGCCGACGAAGCCCACGCGCATCAGCCGCGCCGGCACCCGGTTCGCACCGAGGGCGACGCCCGTCACGCGAATGCCGAGATACGGAAACGCTTCGGAGGACAGATCGATATCGACCAGCTTCGAGAGCACGGCGCGCGAATACGGACCCGCAAGGTTGATGGCGGCATAGGCGCCCGTCACGTTGACGATGCCGCAATCGAGCCGCCAGATCGTGTTGAGACGGGACAGCTCGCGGTAGATGGCCGCCGCGCCCGAGGTCGTGGTGGTGAAGTAAAAGTGATCGTCGGAGAGGCGCGCAATCACGCCGTCGTCGATCACCACGCCCGCCTCGTCGCACATCAGCGCATAGCGCGTCATGCCCGCCTTCAGCCCCGCATACTTCGACACATACACGCGTTCGAGAAACTGCGCAGCCTGCGGCCCGCGCGCCTCGAGCTTGCCGAGCGTGCCCACGTCGATCATGCCCACGCCGTTGCGCACCGCCTGGACTTCTTCCTGAATGCAGCGGGCGCGGTCCTTCCCCTGTACCGCGTAATACTCAGGCCGTTGCCACACGCCCGCGGGCATCCACTTCGCGCCGAGGCGCTCATGCTGCGCGTGCATCGGCGTGCGGCGCTCGGGGTTGAAGCCGCGGCCCGCGAGCAGCGCCATCGGCACAGGATGGAAGAATGGCCGCGCCGTGGTCGTGCCCACTTCCTGCGGCGCCTTGCCGGTCAGGCGGGCCAGAATGCGCAGGCCGTTCATGTTCGAGTGCTTGCCCTGGCTCGGGCCCATGCCGTTCGTCGAAAAGCGCTTGAGCAGTTCGATGTTGTCGAAACCTTCCTGCACGGCGTTTTCGAAGTCCTTCAGTTGCAGATCCTCGTCGAAGTCGACGAAGTTCTTGCCCGCCGGATGCGGCACGATCGGCCAGGCGTGGGACGGCGACTCAGGCTCCGCAGGAATGGCGATGGACGGCACGCTGCCCGAGGACGCTTCGAATCCCACATGGGCGGCGGCCTCGGCCCCTGCGCGGCGGCCGTCCATCAGCTTGCTCCCGAACGTATGCACGCCGTTCACGCGGCCGCACGCGAACACCCCTTCGGGCAGGCGCGCGGGAACGAACTGCTCAACGTCCGTGTCATAGCGCATTGCGGTGCCCGCCTGATACAGCAGGTTGGCGGCCGGCGCCCAGCCCACGCTCATCAGCAGCGTGTCGCATTCGATCTGCCGCGTGTGGCCCGTCACGGCGCTCATGCCCGCGGGCGGCGTGGGGCCCACGCGCACCGCCGCGAGGCGGTCGCCCGCTGCGTTGGGCACCGCTTCGATCACGCAGCTCGAGTCCAGCACCTCCACGCCGCGCGCTTCGAGCTCGCGGGCGAGTTCGCCGAAGCGATGCGTGGCGCGCAACTCGATCAGCGTGGTCACGGCAATGCCGCGCTCGAGCATGTCGAGGGCCGCGCGATAGCCGTCGGCGTTGGCGGCCAGCACGGCCACGCGCTTGCCGGGCGCCACGCCATACCGCCAGACGAGGCGCTGCGCCGCCGAGGCGAGCATCACGCCAGGCAAGTCGTTGTTGCGGAACACTGCAGGCTGTTCGAACGCGCCGCTCGCCAGCACCACCGCCTTCGCGCGCATTTTCGTGATGCGCCCGGCGTCCACGAGCGGCACCCAATGGTCCGCGTAATACGCCGCGGCGAGCGTGCGGTTGAGCATGCGCACCCGCGGATGGGCACGCACTGCGGCTTCGAGCGCACGGACCTCTTCGAGGCGCGCCACGTCGCCGCCGGCCTGGTAAGTGCCGCTGCCGCCGGAGCGCGCGTTCTCGTCGACGATCACCACGTCGGCGCCCTGCTGCGCCGCCTCCAGCGCCGCCGCGAGGCCCGACGGGCCAGCGCCGATCACGAGCACGTCGCAGAACCCGTAGCGCTTGGGCGTGCGCACGTGCGGCGCACTGAGGTCCACGCTGCCGAGCCCGGCCATCTTGCGGAACATGCGCTCCCAGCGCGGAAACCAGCGTTTGCTGTAGAACGCCTTGTAGTAGAAGCCCACGGGCAGGAACGGCGCGAGCTTGCCGACCCAGCGCCCACGGTCGGCGGCCACGCCGCCCGCGGTGTTGACCGCATGCCAGTTCGCGCCCGCGATCAGCTCGGTGACGTCGGCGCGCACGTTCAGGCGCGCGCCGTCCTGAAACATCGCGTTGATGTCGTGATTGGCGAGCGAGAGCACGCCGCGCGGCCGGTGATACTTGAAGCTGCGCCCGAGTACCTGGACGCTCGCGCCCCAGAGCGCGCTCGTGATCGTGTCGCCGGCGAAGCCCGTGTAACGCTGCCCCTCGAAGCCGAATTCGATCTGCTTGCTGCGATCGATCCATTCGCCTGCATGCGGTGCCAGACGCATTTAAGCCTCCTCGTCATTCAGATACGTGCGGATGACACGATCCTTCGCGGTGTCACGCTCGGCGATGAACCAGGTGTTGCTCGGCGTGTGGCACCACCATTCTTTCTTCACTCCCGCGGCGCCGTTGCGGCAGAACACGTAGTCGGCCCATTCGTCGTCCGTGGCGCTCGCCGGGTCGGGCATGTCGCGCATTTCGCCCCAGTAGGTGAACTCGGATACGGGGCGCGCGCCGTTCACGGGACAGGTCATGATCTTCATCGTCGTGTCCCCGGGTCAGTGGCCAACCGAAGCCGCGCCCTTCTCGCCCGTGAGCGAGTAGCGGCGGAAGCGATCGAGCGTGAAGCCGTTGATGAGCGGATGGTTCTCGTCGTTCACGACGGTGTGCGACATCGTCTTGCCGCACACCGGCGTGGCCTTGAACCCCCAGGTGCCCCAGCCGGAGTCGAGATAGAAGCCTTCCACCGGCGTCTTGCCCATGATGGGCGCGAAGTCCGGCGTCATGTCGGCCATCCCGGCCCACTGGCGCATGACCTTGGCGTTCGAGAGGAATGGGAACATTTCGAGCATGTGGGCCGTCAGGCCCTCCACGAAATCGAGCGTCGAGCGCGTGGCGTGCAGCTCGTAGGGATCGAGCGAGGCGCCCATCACAAGCTCGCCGCGCGCCGACTGGCTGATATACACGTGCAGGCTGCCCGACACCAGGATGGGGTCGAGCCAGGGCTTGAGCGGCTCGCTCACCATGGCCTGGAGCGGGTGAATGTAGATGGGGGTGCGCAGCCCCACCATGTCGGTCATGCGCGGCGTGGAGCCCGCCACGGCGCACAGCACCTTGTTGGTCGATATATAGCCACGCGAGGTATTCACGCCCTTCACCTTGCCGCCCACCACGTCGATGCCGAGCACTTCGGTCTGCTGATGAATCTCGACGCCGCGCTGGTCGGCGCCGCGTCCATAGCCCCAGGCCACGGCGTCATGGCGCGCAACCGAGCCTGGCGCGTGATAGAGCGCGCCGAGGATGGGCGCCACGCCGCCGCACGAGAGATCGATCATCGGCGCCGCCGCTTTCACCTCTTTCGGCCCGACCACTTCGGAGTCGACGCCGTAGTGCTTGTTCACCTCGGCGCGCCAGCGCATCGTGCGCATTGCCGAATCGGTGTGGGCCAGCGTGTAATGGCCGCGCGTCGAGTAGAACAGGTTCAGGTCGAAGTCCTGCGAGAGGTCCTCCCAGAGCTTGACCGAGGTGTCGTAGAACTGCACGCCTTCCGGCGTCAGGTAGTTCGAGCGGATGATGGTGGTGTTGCGGCCCGTGTTGCCGCCGCCGATATAACCCTTTTCCAGCACCGCCACATTCTTGATGCCATGCTCGCGGGCCAGGTAGTAGGCGCTCGCGAGCCCGTGGCCACCCGCGCCGATGATCACAACGTCATAAGAACGACGCAAAGTGTCATGCCGGGTGAACATCCTCGGCTCGGGGTGTTTCTTCGACACGGCAAAACGCACGAGACGCCACGGCATAGCTTCACTCCTTGTTCGCGCCCGCGCGCTCAGGCGCGCGGGCGATCCGGGTTGGACTGCGGCGCTGGTTCAGCGAAGAACGATCGTCTTGTTGCCGTGTATCAGCACGCGGTCTTCGAGGTGATAACGCAAGCCTCGGGCCAGCACGGCCTTCTCGATGTCGCGGCCAAGGCGCACGAGGTCGTCGGGCCGGTCAGAGTGGCGCACGCGGATCACGTCCTGCTCGATGATCGGCCCTTCGTCGAGGTCCTCCGTCACGTAGTGGCAGGTCGCGCCCGTGAGCTTGACGCCCCGCGTGTACGCCTGGTGATAGGGCTTCGCGCCGACGAAGCTCGGCAGGAACGAGTGGTGAATGTTGATGATGCGGCCCGGGTACGCCGCGCACAGCTTGGGCGAGAGCACCTGCATGTAGCGGGCGAGCACCATCGTGTCGGCGCGCGAGTCCTCGAACAGCCGCTGCACCTCGTCGTAGGCCCGCACCTTGGTTTCCGGCGTGACCGGCACGTAGTGGAACGGGATGCCGTGCCATTCGACGAAGCTGCGCCACGTTTCGTGGTTCGAGATCACGCACGGAATCTCGATGTCGAGCTCGCCGGCCTTCCAGCGCGCGAGCAGGTCGTACAGGCAATGCTCGAGCTTGGAGACGAGGATCACCACGCGCTTTTTCACGGCGTGGTCGGTGACCTTCCAGTCCATGTCGAACTCGCGGCCAATGCGGGCAAAGCGCTCGCGGAAGGTCTCGAGGCTCACCGGCAGCGAGTCGGTCGCGATCTCGTGGCGCATGTAAAAGCGCTTCTCGATCTCGTCGGCGTGGTGAGTCGCCTCGATGATCAGGCCGTGGTGCTCGGCGATGAACGCGCTCACCGCAGCTACGATGCCAACCCGGTCGGGACACGACAGGGTCAGGGTAAAACGACGGGTGGAGGACATGGGCATCGCCTGGTTCTCGACAGGGTTAGATGTTGATTAACAGTAATCAGCGGAATTGTTGTTGTCAATGGGGATAAACTTTTTTTCCTGTCAGGAACCTACTCGGCCGTACCTCCTGAGGGGTAGGCGCTACCTCCCCCGAGTGTCGCGAGGCCAGTGGAACGGTTACGCGCGAGCCGCGCGATGGGTGCGATTGAAGGCTTCCCAGCGATACCGCGCGGTCCCGTAGGCGTCGAGCACCGCGATCGCGTAGACGAAGATACCCCCCGCGTGGCGGCCGACGAACGAGCGCTCTGGCGCCGCCAGTTGCAGGGTGAGGAAACCCAGCGAGAGCATGAAGAAGACCATGGTGAGCGCTCGCGTGGGCATGCGGTTGAGCACCTGCCCCGCCCCCGGCAACAACACCGCCGCGGCGAGCACGACGTAAGGATGCCAGGGGCGGCGCGGGCGCGGCACGGGCAGGTCGTCCCGCGTTTCGTCGATCGCGGCCGCTGCGGCACCGGCTTCAGGCGTTGACATGTTCACCTCCTCGCATCAGATCGGCGCAAACGGCCGTTGCCCGCTCGAGCAGGGACTCGAGCAGCGCCACACTCACCTGTGCACCGCGAAACGTCGCGTTGCGCAGCAACAGGTACTCGCTGCGATCCGCACCCTGCACCTGGTAGACGATACGGACCCCGCGCGGCGCTACAACCAGCTCCTTCGTGCGCGGGTCGGCGAAGAGCGTGCGCACGTGGGCGTCGAGTGCGCCCAGCGGTAATTCGGAGCCCTCACGGTCTGACTTGAGCGTCGCGTGATCGGGCCACTCGCGAGGCAGCGGGATGTTGCGTGGCAGATCCCCCGCCGACGAATAGAATTCGACGTTGCGCCTGCGCGCGAGCAGGTCTACTGTCCCGGCGATCGGCAGGTCCTGCTTCACCGACACGACGAGCCAAAGCGAAGGCACCTGCCGGAAAACGACATGGTCCACGACCGGCTCGATGCGCACGCTGCGCTTGCGGTAGGAGCCGGTGAGCACCGGCCACGCAATGTCGTCCTGCGTGAGCCGCGCATGATCGAAAAGCGCGAGGCAGCCGTCGAACAGTCTCAGGCGCTGCGCCTTGCAGGACCTGTGCTCACGACGGTAGAGGATGACGAGCGCCACGGCGAACACCGCGGCGAGAGCAGCACCTGCGAAAGGCATGACGGGAATCTCCGGTTATGCAGACGGCGCGGGCGGTGTGACCACCCGCCCGCGCCGCCGCCGCCCAATGGAACCGCGGTGATGTCAGTAATCCTTGGGTCTGGGCCAGTTCATCGTGAACTGGTCGCCGCGCTTGACGTATTTGTAGCGGTGCAATGCGAACCAGATCGACGCGACGATGTAGAACGCCATGATCGAGAGCAGCGAGGCGCCGTAGCCGAGGTAAGTCGCGAAATAGGTTGCCGCGCACAGGCATACCAGCACGATGGCCGGGATCGGATGGAACGGGTGGACGTAGCCACGATTGATACTGCCGAGCGGCCACATACGCCGGAACTTCACGATGTTGATCGACATGAACGTGTAGCCGAGCAGGCCGGACAGGATGGAGAACGTAATCACCTGATCCAGCAGGCCCGTGAACGCGAACGAGATCGCAATCGGCACGAGGAAGATGATCGCGCGGTACGGCGTGCGGTAGCGCGGGTGCACCGCGCCGAAGAACATCGGCATGTAGCGGTCGCGCGACATGGAGAACCAGGCGCGCGAAGCGTCGTTGATGCAGCCGTTGGCCGACGCCACCGCGGAGAACAGCGTGCCGACGAAGAGCAGCGTCTGCAGCCCCTTGCTGCCCGTGAGGCGCGCGGCGTCGTAGAGCGGCGTCACGGCCTGGCCGAGGTACTCCCACGGCATGAGCCCCGTGGCGACATACCAGGTGAGCGCCGCGGCAATGAGCAGCGTGATCATGCCGCTCATCGTCCCGAGCGGAATCGAGCGCCCCGCCGAGCGCACCTCTTCGGCGGCCTGGCAAGTGCCCTCGATGCCGAGGTAGTACCACATTCCGAACTGCAACGCGGCAACCACGCCGAGCCAGCCATACGGCAATTGCGTGAGCAACTCGTGATGCAGCAGGACGCGCCCCGGATTCCACGGCTGCACACCGAGGAACAGGACCACGATGGCGAGGAATGCCACGGCTGTGATCACGAAGTTGACCGTCAGCGTGACGAACACGCCGCGATAGTTGAGCCACGCGAGAAAGGCGATCGTGACGAGCGCGAACGGACGCGAGTCGAGGCCCGGATAGCCCGAGTCTGCGGCCACCGCCTTGATCAGGTCGCCGACCACCAGCGCATCGGCCGCCTCCAGCATCGTATAGGCCATCACGAGATAAAGGCCGACGTTGAACGCCATGAGCGGCCCGATGATGTGCTTGGCCTGCGTATATTGCCCGCCGGCCGCGGCGACTGTCGAGGTCACCTCCGAATCGATCATCGCGACGCAGGTATACAGCAGGCCGATGATCCAGCAGGCGATCAGCGACCCATACGCGCCGCCTTTGGCGACCGAAAAATTCCACCCCATGAACTCGCCGACCAGCACGATGCCGACGCCGAGCGCCCACACGTGAATCGGGCCCAGCACCTTCAAGAGCGCGATCCGCTGGTCCTGCTGTACCGACGCTGCTGGATTACTCATGAATGCTCCTGTCCGACGCAAAGCCAAAGAGGTTGAGTACGGCGTGCCAATACGGGGTTCGTCCGGGGTCAGTGCTATTCGGTGCCCTCGGTCGAGCTCATCAGGAAGTCGTCGTCATAGTCGCGGTGGACCCGAAAGGCGTCGACGAGGATCCACACGAACAACAGAATTGCTAGCGCCCACGCGGCTTGACTCAACAGTTGCCAGAAGTTCATCGCATCACTCCGGAAATTTTTCGGCGATCACCTGCCGGTATTGCTTGTCGGAAACACGCAGCACGAACACGAAATAGCCGACGATCACGAGCGCCGTGACGATCAACGAAGCCGGATCGATGACGTAGTCGAACCTGGTCGTGATGATGGGCTTGGCCTGCGCGGCGTCGAAGCCGAGCTTCTGCCATTGCGCCTGCATCGTCGGGTTCTGGCCTAGCGTCTGCCATGAAACCTGCGTTTTCGCGGCCTGGGCGGCGTCCGGCTGCGTGTCCGGCGCCTTGAGCAGCAACGGGACCAGCAGGCTGCAATAAACGAGCACGAGCAGAAACAGGCTATCCACCAGCTGACCAAAGCCCTTCTGTACGGGAGGAACGTATTCGGATGCCATGTCGAGCGACCTCTTGAGGTGGCATTGCGTTGAGTGGTTCAGCGTCGCGGGAAAACTGCAGCGAGGCGCGAGCGCGCCTCGTGACCGTGCTACGCAAGCGCTTCCTCTTCGTTGTCGTCGAGGGCGGCTTTGCGCGCGCGGTTTTCGTCGAGATGGTGGATGTCGAGGCCGTAGATGTGGTCCTTGTCCTCTTTGTAATGCCGCACCATCGCTGTGACCGACGCGGTGTTGAACACGACCACGCCAACGGCGCCGATCGTGAGTGCGACACGCACCGCAGGGTCCACCGCTGCCATGCTCACCGAAAAATACACGTACCCCAGGGTAATCCATAGTCCCAGCAACGCGATGCCCGCCATCAAACGGTCCCGGGCAAACATGCCGTCGATGCGCTTGCGCAGTCCATGATCCATGCTCAAACCCTCCATAGGTAACGCGACACGATTGGGTTGTTCAACGCGGTGCTTCGAGTTTCCTTACCGGCAACTAATTTTCACCGTGGTATTTATTGTGGATGGGCGGCCTGGTGTCAATACTGTTTTTGTGGGTAGATAAAGACCCTGGGTTCGGCGGCATGTCCGGCCGGGGCCGCGCACGCAAGCATGGCGCGGTGCAATAATTTCGTCTTCGCGCGCACACCAGCCAGATACATGACTTATCAACTTTATAACGCCGACGCGGCAGAGTAGCACGAACCAGGCGCGCTAGGCCATGTTGCGTAAGGCGTGGGCCGTGCGGGTGAAATGCTGCATGAGCGTCGCCTCGACATCGGCGTCGTAGCCGAGCGCCGCAATGGCCTTTCGCATGCACGCGAGCCACGCTTGCACCTGCTCGGGTCCGATCTCGATGTGCGCATGCAGCGCACGCAGGTTCGCGTGCCCCATGCGTTCAAGGTAGTACTGCGGGCCGCCGAAGAAGCCCGAGAGGAATTCGAACTGGGCCTGCCGCACGTGCGCGAGGCCAAAGCCCCGCAGATGCAGCGCATGAATGCCCGCGCCCGCGGGATCGGTTTCGATGATGTCGTAAAACGTTTCGACGAGGCATGTCAGACCGGCGTCGCCTCCTATCGTCTGGAATACTGATTGACGTTTTTGATCCACGATTTCCCCACTCAGGCGGTTTGCCCACGGTGTCCGGCGAGCCCCGCCACACACGCACCCACGCGGCGTCGAGCCTTCATTGCCTCGGCCACCATGCGCTCGATCACGTCGCCCGCCGACATGCGCGCGTTCACGAGCGCCGACGACTCGCCCGCGAAGAGCGCCATGCGCTCCAGTTCGCCCGTTGTGCTGCGCAGCGGCGAATCGGTGCTGAACAGGTAAATAGGGCGCCCGTCGTCGTGGCCGATCACCTCGCGCGGCAAATGATCGGGGTGATGTCCGAGGCGTTGCCCGCGCGCCTGCGCGGTTACGCTATTCGCCAGCACGCGCACGGGCGAATGCGGCGGCCAGTTGATGGCGAAGAGGTCCGTGTAGACGGTCTCCCCCGCGCGCGCCGCACAAATGCGGTCTTTGTGATAGTCGTGCGCGCAGGATTCATGCGTCGCAAGAAATGCGGTGCCGCAATGCACGCCCGAGGCGCCCAGCGCGAGGGCCGCGACCAGGCCGCCGCCCGTCGCAATGCCGCCCGAGGCGACCACCGGCACGCACACGCGCTGAGCGACCTCCTGCACCAGCGTGAGCACGCCGGTGCGCCCGCGCACATGTCCACCCGCCTCGATGCCCTGCACGATAACGGCGTCAGCACCGGCCTGCTCCGCGGCCAATGCGTCTTCGAGCGAGCCGACCTGATACAGCACGACGGCGCCGGCGTCCTTCGCGCGTTTCACGGCCCCGGGCACGACGTCCCAGAAGAAGCACATCGCCGGCACGCGGGCCGCGAGGCAGGCATCGAGCTCTGCCGCGAACAAGGCGGGCTCGGTGGCCGCCGGAATCAGGTTGACGCCGAACGGCTGCTGAGTCGCCGCGCGCACGCCGGCGATCTCCCGTTCGATCAGCTCCGGCGATTCGCGCACCATGCCTAGCAGGCCAAAGCCGCCCGCTTCGGAGACGGCCGCGGCGAGTTCGGACCGGGCCGGGCCGCCCATGCCGGCCGACACGATCGGATAACGGCACCCAAGCAAACGGGTCAATCCGGTCTGCAGGCAAGCGGTTTCTGGATTCGCACGCATTGGGCACGCTCCGGCGGTGATGTGGACATGGCAACGATCCTTCAGCGCCGTCTGGATCGACGGGCGTGAGCGGCTTACGCCGCACATTCCAGCGTATATCGGCGCTGCGCGCCCTACCCCCTGGGGGTTACCCACAACGAATC
Organism: Paraburkholderia sp. EG287B; assembly: GCF_040965595.1. Lineage (NCBI taxonomy): Bacteria > Pseudomonadati > Pseudomonadota > Betaproteobacteria > Burkholderiales > Burkholderiaceae > Paraburkholderia > Paraburkholderia sp. EG287B. The sequence continues at coordinate 246,431 of NZ_JBFRCG010000013.1, read as the reverse complement.
ATTGATGACGTAGTTTTGTTCACTGATGCTGGCCGCATTGAATCGTGGCTCCAGTCGCCCCGCCGCTATGGAAACTTGCCGTTTCGACGATTTCGTTGCCGGTCGCGCCCTTGCCATGCATGGCTTGCGCGCGCGGATCACGGCCAGGCGCCGCAGCGAGCTTGCGCACGCGATGGCCGAAGTGGACGCCGCACGCAAGGAGGGTTACTGGGTCGCCCTGATCGTCGATTACGAGGCCGGTTACTGGCTGGAGCCGTCGCTCCACGAAGAGGACGAGGACGAGGTCATGGCCGGTGAGCCCCCCCGCTTGACCGCACTCGTCTACGACCATGCCGGCGAGGAGCCGCCGTGCGAATACGACGGCATGAAATCGGATGGCGACATCATTTCGATCCGGCCACGCATCGACAAAGACCGCTATATCGAGCGTATTTCGGAGATCCGCGACCTGATCGCCGCGGGCGAGGTCTATCAGATCAACTATACGTTTCCGCTCGACGTCAGCACGCGCGGAGACGCCCTGTCGCTGTACCGCCGCCTCGCAAGCGCGAATCCAAGCGCGCATGCGGCGTATATTGAGGACGGCGAACGCCGGATTCTTTCCTTCTCGCCGGAACTCTTTCTCCACTACGGCAGCGGCAAACTCACGACGCGGCCAATGAAGGGCACCGCGCCGCGCGACGCCGACCCCGACCGCGACTTGCGACTCGGCGCGCAGTTGCAGGCGAGCACGAAAGACCGGGCCGAGAATCTGATGATCGTCGATCTCCTTCGCAACGACCTTGGCCGCATTGCGCGGACGGGTTCGGTCGCGGTGGAGAACCTGTTCGCGCTCGAGCAGTACGCAACGGTCTGGACGCTCACGTCGACGGTTACGGCCGACGTTGGCGAGGCGAGTCTCGAACGCATCCTGCGCGCGCTCTTTCCCTGTGGCTCGGTCACGGGCGCGCCGAAGATCGCGGCCATGCGCCACATACGGCGCCTCGAAGTCGCGCCGCGCGGCGTGTACTGCGGCAGTGTAGGCTGGCTCGCGCCAGACGGCCTGTTCTCCATGAACGTTGCCATACGCACGCTTGTCCTCGACCGAAGCGGAGAGGGTGTGTACTGCGTGGGCGGCGGCATCGTCATGGACTCGGACCCAGCGCGCGAGTGGGAAGAATGCAAGTGGAAATCCCGCATCATCGGTTCGTGGTGAAAAGGCATCTTCACGTTTCGGATACCTGAATGGCTGTCGCCGCAGTCCGGCACGGCTCCTGATCGGCCCGATGGCATTTCAATAGCAGCGCGGATCATCTTGTCCGCGCCCAACAAGAAGGCTATCCCCATGAGAAAGCGCGTTCTTTATGCCGCCGTCGCGGCACTCCTCCCCCCTTGCTACGCCCACGCCCAGAGCAGTGTCACCTTGTACGGCACACTCGACGAAGGCCTGAACCACACCTCGAACGCGCGAGGGCATAGCGCCTGGGCGATGGTGAGCGGCGACACCGGCGAATCGAGCTTTGGATTCAAGGGCAACGAAGACCTGGGCGGAGGACTCGCCGCCATTTTCACCCTGGAAAGCGGCTTCAACCTCAACAGCGGCGCGTTGAACGAGGGCGGCAGGCTGTTTGGCCGGCAGGCGTTCGTCGGGCTCCAGTCTTCGTCCTGGGGCACGCTCACGCTCGGGCGCCAGTACGACGCCACCGTCGACCTCTGGAGCCCCTTCACGGCGGCAGGCAGCTCGATCGGCGACCTCGCGGCGCATCCTTTCGACAACGACAACGCCGACCAGGACTTCCGCTTCAATAATGCCGTGAAGTATGTGAGCCCGACTTTCCAGGGGTTCCAGGCCGAAGGCAGCTACGGATTCAGCAACGCCACCAATTTCGCCGACAACCGCGCGTACAGTGCCGCGCTCGGCTACAGCATCGGGCCGTTCTCGGCCGCGCTCGCCTACATGCGCATTGGCAACGGCAACCTCAACACCACGGGCGCCGTGGGCGGCGATGGTGTCTTTACCGCGGCGCGGCAGCAGAACATCAACGCCGGCATCAAGTGGACCTTCAGCGACAGCGCCAACGTTGCCCTCGCCTACTCGCACGTCGACGTTTATCAACCCACCGGCAACGCCTACGCCCCGGACATCGGCAGCGTGGCGTGGTCCTCGTGGAAGTTCGACAATGTCGAGATCAACGGCCAGTACTACTTTGATCCGCAGATCTACGTTGCCGGCGCGTATACCTACACGCATGGCGACCTCAAGGACACCCTGGGGGGAACGAGCCCGAACTGGCATCAGGTCTCGCTCATGTTCGGCTACTTGTTGAGCAAGCGCACGCAAGTCTACGTTCAGGGGGCTTATCAGCACACCAACGGCAAGACCGGTACCGACCTCGATTCCGCGCATATCGTCGGCGCCGCGGACCTTTCTTCGAGCGGAAACCAGACCGTCGTGCGGCTCGGCATCTCGCACCGCTTCTAGGCCCGCGGCGCCAGTCGCTACCACGATGGGCGTACCCCCTCTGCTGGATGGCGGCCGCGGTGCAGATCGGAAAAGATGCAGTCAGGGCGATGGCACGCACGAGCGCCGGCATGCGGTGGTTTTAGGACATGCCCGCGCTGCGCGTCTCGCCGCCTCCTCATCGACAATCTACCGGAGAGTCAACCATGGCAAATTCGTGGCGCATTTCGGCACTCGCGGACCGTCACCGCGCGCTGGGCTCCCGCCTGGAAGACTGGAACGGCATGGGCATGGCGTGGAGCTATGCGACGGATCTCGCAGACCATCACGAGGCGATCCGCACGAAGGCCGGCCTGATGGACGTCTCGGGCCTGAAGAAGGTGCACTATGTGGGCCCGCACGCGCAGAGCCTGCTCGACTGGGCGACCACGCGCGACATCGGCAAGCTCTACCCGGGCAAGTCGGCCTACGCCTCGATCCTCAACGAGGACGGCAAGTTTATCGACGACTGCATCATCTATCGCAACGGGCCGAATGCATTCATGGTGGTGCATGGTGCGGGCACGGGCTACGAGCGGCTCGTGCGCTCCGCAACCGGCCGCCAGGTGGCCGTGCTGTTCGACGACGACCTGCACGATCTCTCGTTGCAGGGGCCGGCCGCCGTCGACTTCCTTGCCGAGCACGTGGCGGGCATTCGCGAACTGCCCTACTTCCACCACATGCATACGCGGCTCTTCGGCCGGCCAGTCACGATCTCGCGCACGGGCTATACGGGCGAGCGTGGCTATGAAATCTTCTGCAAGGCAATGGATGCGCCGCTGATCTGGGACACGATCCTCGCGAAAGGCGCGGGCTTCGGCATTATTCCTTGTGCGTTCGCGGCGCTCGACTGGCTGCGCGTGGAGAGCTACCTGCTGTTCTATCCCTACGACAATTCGGAAACCTACCCGTTCAGCGACGAAAAGGCCGGCGACACGCTGTGGGAGTTGGGTCTCGACTTCACGGTGTCGCCGGGCAAGACCGAATTCTGCGGCGCCGGCGAGCATTTCCGGCTGGCCGGAAAGGAGCGCTTCAAGATCTACGGCGTCGATGTCGCTGCATCGAGAGCCACGGCGGCGGGCGACACGTTATGGCAGAACGGACGGCAGGTGGGCGTCGTCACCTGCGGGATGTACTCGCGCCTGACTGGCCGCTCGCTCGCCATCGCTCGTCTGGGTGTCGAACAGGCACGCGAGGGTGTGCCGCTCGAGGTGAGGGGCAGCATCGAAGCACGCGCCACGGCGGCCGCCCTTCCCTTCGACGATCCGGAGAAGAAAAAACGCACCGCAGTGGGGTGATCGCGGGGCGCCGGCGCTTACGGGAGCGCGCCAAATCATGAGCCGCACGAACACGCGAAGTCTGGTCAGGCGGGTGGCGCAAGACGGCGATCCGCACGCCGCGCTATCGCTCTATGAGCAAAGCATGGTGTCGGGCCACAAGCGGATCGCCTTGCTGCGCTATATGGATGCGCGGGATCTGGCCGTGCCGCTCACGCCGCGGCACCATGCCTACGCCCACGCCATTGCGAGCGTCATGAGCGATCGAGACATGCAAGCCATTGCGCGCGAGGCGCTCAGGCGCAGCCGCGAGCGCCAGGCGAGGCGCGGCTAGTCTCGCCCTAAATTTGCCAGCCGGCCTTCAACCCTTCGTACACGGCTTCCTCTGCCGTGCGCGGCGCCATGCAGTCGCCAATCACATGCAATTCGACCAGCGGCTGCAATGCCGCTTCGAGCCCGGACTCGGGGTGGTGTCCGTGACACCGCACGAGCGTATCGACGCCTTCGAAGATAACGGGCGCTTCGCTCGTGGTGTGCTGCATGAACACGGCAATGTCAAGTTAAGGGCGGCGGTGGCTAGAATGACGGCATGAAGAAGATCAAGTCGCCTTACCACGGTTTCCGTTTTCCGGCAGCGATCATCAGCTGCGCGGTACGCTGGCACCACCGCTTCAATCTGAGCCTGCGGGACATCGAGGAGTTGCTGCTCGAGCGCGGCGTGACGGTCACCTACGAGTCGGTGCGCAACTGATGTGACCGGTTCGGTGCGCAGTGTGCGCGTTGCGCGAAAGCCGTGCGCGGCAAGCCGGGTAGCACCTGGCATCTCGATGAAGTGTTCGTGAGGCTGCGCGGTGAGCCGTATGTGCTGTGGCGCGCGGTGGACGACCACGGCGCCGAACTGGACGTGCTGCTGCAAAAGCGGCGCGACAGGGCCGCGGCCAGACACTTTTTTCAGGAAGCTACTGCGTGCGCACCCGGTGCCCCGAAAGATCGTCACCGACCAGCTACGCAGCTATCCGGCGGCAAAGGCCGAGGTGCCCGAGCTGGTCGGCGTGAAACATGTCTTCGTCAAGGCCTCAGCCCGCGTGAATAACCGCGCTGAAAACAGCCATCAGCCCACACTCCGGCGTGAACGTCAGATGCAGGGCTTCCGCGACCCACAGCGCACACAGGCGTTTCTCTCCCGCTTCGGCCCGATTCGCCAGCACTTTGCCTTGCCCCGGCACCGGGTGAAGGCGGCCTGCCATCGCGCGCAGCTCAAGGCGCGTTTGCTCGCATGGTACGACTGCGCAGGCGTGCAGTTCCCCCATGCAAAGTAATCAGCAATCCATATTATCCGGGAAGTCACGCGCCGTTATCCTAAACTTGACAACGTCGCCAGGCCGCCACCAGTGCGGGCCAGGCGCGCGCCATCACCGAAGACAGCGGCCGCGCCGTGGAAGCCATGACGGTGACGATGCAGTGCATTACCGAGGCCTCGCGCAAGATCGGCGAGATCATTCAGGTGATCGAAGGGATTTCCTTCCAGACCAATATTCTCGCTCTCAACGCGGCCGTGGAAGCGGCGCGCGCGGGCGAGCACGGACGCGGTTTCGCCGTGGTGGCGAGCGAGGTGCGCAATCTCGCGGGCCGCGCGGCGATGGCCGCCAAGGAAATCGCGGGGCTGATCGTCGACTCGACGCAGAAGGTTCAGGAAGGCTGCCAGCTCACCGAAACGGCGCGGGAAAAGATGCAGCAGGCGGTTCAGGCCGTGCGCGACGTGAACGTGCTGATCGACGAAATCAATACCGCGAGCGACGAGCAAAGCGCCGGCATCGCCGAGATCAAGCAGGCTCTCGATCATATCGAGGCGCTCACGCAGCAAGACAGCGCACTCGTGAATCACTTTTCGATTTCGGCCAACACGCTGGGCAGGAATGCGCAGACCGTGATCGAAACGGTGGACGCGTTCAGGATTTGATGGGCTGAGCCGCAGTCAAGCGGAGACGATGCCTCCGCTCTCACGCCAAACAAAAAAACGGCGCGGCAGTGCAATCCGCACCGCCGCGCCGATCAATCCAGCGCTGTTGCTAAACCAGACTCAGTGTGCCGCGCTCACCTGCGTAGCCGGTTCCGAATGACGTGCACGCTGCGAAACCAGGATCGCAATCGCCGCGAGGACGGCCGGTACGGCGAGCATCGCGAGAATCGCCGCGAATTCCCAGCCAAGGCCCAGCAACGCACCGCCGATGGCCGAACCGAAGATGCTGCCAAAGCGGCCCATGCCCAGCATCCAGCTCACACCGGTTGCACGCGCAACGGTCGGATAGCGGCCCGGTGCGTAGGCGTTCAAACCGGTTTGCGCACCGCTCATGCAGAAGCCCGCGGCGAATACCAGCAGGGCGAGCGACGAGGAAAGCGCGCCCACGCCGGCCAACGCCAGCACGCAAATTCCGCCGCCGACATACGCCGCGCTGATCACGCGCGCCGGACGCACCTTGTCCATGATCCAGCCCACCAGCACGGCGCCGATCGTGCCGCCGATCTGGAACATGGCCGTGACGTTCGCCGCCACCGTGATGGACAGGCCCGCGTCCTTGATCAGCGTGGGCAGCCAGCCGGTCAGCAGATAGATGACGAGCAGGCCCATGAAATACGTGACCCACAGCGCGATGGTCATCACGCCATAGCCTTCCGAGAACAGCACGCCGATCGGCTTGCGCGTGGGCAACGGCGGCTCCGTCGAAACGAAGTTTTCGTCGCCGGCGAAGTTCGCGCCGGTCACACGGTTCAGCGTCGCGGCAATACGCTTGCTCGTCGCGCCCCGCACGGCGAGCAGACGCGCCGATTCCGGCAGCAGCCAGGCCTGCAGCGGCACGAGTGCGAGCGGAATGGCGCCGCCGAAGATCAGCACCGCGCGCCAGCCATGGTTCGGCACGAGCCAGCCAGCCGCGAAGCCGATCAACGCGGAGCCGAGGTTGAAGCCCGTGAACATGATCGTGATGAGCAGCGCGCGGCGGCGTTGCGGCGAGTACTCCGAGAGCAGCGTCGTGGAGTTCGGCATGGCTGCGCCAAGACCGATGCCGGTCAGCACGCGCAGCACCGCCATCGAAACCGGCGACTGCGTGAACGCCGTGAGGATCGTGAACACGCCGAACAGGAACACGGAGGTGATCAGCACCCACTTGCGGCCAACGCGGTCCGAGGCCGGGCCGGCGGCCAGCGCGCCGATCACGAGGCCGATGGGCGCCGCGCTCATGACGAGCCCGAACTCGGGGCGCGAAATGCCCCACTCGTGAATGATGGAGGGCGCGACGAAGCCCATGATGGCCACGTCCATGCCGTCGGCGGTCACCGCGAGGAAGCACAGCGCCACCAGTAGCCACTGGTAGGCCGAAATGTGGCGTTCGTCGATGAACGCCTTGATATCGATTGTTTTGCTGCCAGACATCTGTAGTCTCCTGTCCGTTCTGTGGTCTGCCGCTCGCTCGTGCCCGAGTCGAATTTCAACGAACTGCTATCCGTCGGGGGCACGATAGGTGGCCAACCCCTCGCCTGAAAGTGCGGGTTAACCACATATTGGATACATCTGCGCCCGTCTGCATGGGCGAGTTCGGCACGCCCGGACCCGCGATACCGCCCGGGAAGCCGCGCCGCGTAAAGGCCGGGCGCATTCGGCCGGCGCTTTGCCCAACGCGGCCCGGGGCTGGAATCGAATCCAGCGTGATAAGCAAAATCGATGTTCTCCGAAAGGATTCGCAAACGCACTGGACGATCGTGCGGAATTCAGTTGCCGCTACATCGGCGGGCGGCGCTCTCGTGCGCGCCGCTTTTCGAGGCGGCGGCGCCGTTCGAGCCGCCGCGCCTGCTCCGCACTTATCATGCATTTTATTTATCGTGATGCAAACGAAACCAGCCCCGAAGGGCTGGCCGGTTCGACGATGAATCATGCGAGTGTGCCCGAAGTTTGCCCGTTAAGGCGCGGCAACACCCTGCGTCGTCGGCGTGTACGTCGCATAGAAGCTCGAACCTGCCCAGCTATGCGTAGGCTGGTTGTACAGCGGTGCACCCTGCGTCCAGTTCGCGCCAAGGTGCCAGTCGCCGGTGCCCGTGAACTGCGCGACTGCCGGGTACGGATAAACCGGGCGGCTGGCCGTCACGTTGTTCGACGAATCGGTCTGATACGTCATGACCGCGTTCGGCGCGGTGCCCTGCTCGGCCCACGCCGTGATCTGCGAGACGAGGTCGATGTTCGGGAAGCCTTCACCGCCGCCGCAGTGGGCCACGCCGGGCACGAGGTACATTCGCGCGAAATCGCTCACGTTCGAAGCGCCCATCGTGTTCTGCATCGCTTCGTAGTACTGGATCGTGAAGAGCGGCGAAATGTGCTGATCCGCCCAGCCGTGCCACAGGATCAGCTTGCCGCCCGCTTTCCTGAACGCCGACAGGTCGGGGTTCGTCGCGTCCATCAGCGGATGGTTGGCCTGCAGGTAGGTCCGGTAGAAGCTCGCATCCGTGTAGCCGAAGGTGTCGATGGTCGGCATGCTGGGCGAGCCCGTGAAGATCAGGTTGTAGGCACCCGTCACGATCATGTAGCTGAACAGGCTCTTCACCGAAACCGGCGTGGCCGTCGAATTCGTCGTCGGCACTTCCACGCCGACCCAGTTCTCCTCCGAACCCATCTGCGGGGAGCCCGCCAGCATGCGCTCGCCCGTTGTCGCGTCTACCGGTCCGCCATAGATCTTGCTCGCGGTGGCGACTTCGGTTGCGGTCAGGCAGCTGCTCGTGTTCGTCGCGCCCTGCGCACACTGAATCGAGGCGGGATCGAAGTTGCAGGTGCGCGGATCGGCGATCAGGCCATCGGGCACGCCCACCTGGCCGCCGCATGCCGCGACGACGGCCTTGTGCAGCACGAGCGCCTTGTCGGCGTAGAGCGTCGCGTTGCCGGTGCTGTCGCCGGTCGTGCTTTGCGACTCCACGCTCCAGCCGTGATACAGCGAGTTCTGGATCTGGAAGTGCGCCGCCGGCGCGCCCGCGATGATGCCGTTATAGTCGTTCGGGTAGCGTTGCGCGGCCATCAGCGCTTCGCGGCCGCCGTCCGAGCAGCCGATGAAGTACGCGTACTTCTGCGTCTGCCCGTAATAGGCCTTGATGAGCTTCTCCGCCGTGAGCGTCGTGATGTGCTGCCCGCGATAGGCGAAATCGGCCTGTTTTTGCGGGTCCGTGGTCCACGTCGTGTCGTTGCCCGAGTGGCCCATGTCGGTCGCCGCGGTCACGAAGCCGCCTTCCTGCACGAGCGGGCACGTGTAGCTGAAGCTGAACGACGACTGCTGCGTCGGGTCGCTCAGGTTGCCGCACAGGCCCCCGCAGCCCAGCGCCGCAAAGCGCTGCGTCCACGTGTTCACCGGCAGCGCTACTTCGAACGTATTCGAAGGCGCAAGCGTGCCCTTCACGGTACAGAAGTTGACCGAAGCGCCGTTGATGGTCGCCGTGGTCACGCTGGCCGAAGTAATCGCGCTGCCCGTGCCGCCAATATCGGTGATGTCGACCGAAGCCAGCTTCGAGCAATCCACCACGGGCGCGACGACCGCGAGCGGCGCTTTCGAGGCATCGGCGCTACTGCTGCCACTGCCGCACGCGGCCACGAGCGTGGCCGCCGCGAAGAGGGCGCACAGGGAGAGCAGCGAGGCGGCACGAGCGCGCACGCTCGTGAAGAGCCGCCGGGTATGCAGGGTTCTCATGCTTGCCTCCTGGGGTTGTCCGTCCTGGTGTTCTTCTGATTCACTTTTCACGCCTCCGATTCTGTTTTTTCTGATTAGTAAGCCTAATTAATTTGGATACGTGGACCGTGCGACATGAGATGTCCAATCCAATCGCCTTATTGCTCCTTCTATTGCTCTTATTGCCGTCCTGCTGGCGCCCTGCCGCCCTGCTACAGCCCGTATGCCGCGTTGCCGGCCGGCTCCATGCCGAACGCCCGCTTGGTCGCCTCGGCCCGTGCCGAACCGAGGAACGCGACGAAGTCCGCCGCCGCCTGCCGCTGCTGCGACACCGCGCAGATCGCCGCGGAAAAGACCGTGACGAGTTGCGCCCCGGCCGGCAGCGGCCCGATCACGTCAACGCCCGGCACATCCTTTAGCTCGCTCAATTGCTGAAACCCGATCTCGACCTCGCCTTGCGCGATCAGGCTGGCCACCGGCACGCCCGGCTGCGCCATCACGAGGCGCGGGCCGAGCATTTCGGCCACGCCCCAGCGCTCGAGCAGCCGCAGCAGATGGTCGCCGCTAGGCCCCGTCGAGTAGCCGATGCGCGCCGCGCGCAGCATCGTCTCGCGCAGTGCGTCTTCAGTGCCGATATCCGGGTGCGCCGCACCCGCGGCGACGGCCGCCGCCATGCCGGAGCGCACGACGTCCGTGCGCGCGCCAATGAGGTGCCCGCCCGCCGCCAGGCGGTCGATCGCCGCCGACGCCAGCACGGCAAAATCGAACGCCGCGCCGGCCTGCACGCGCCGCGCGGCTTCCACGCCGCCTATCGCGGCAACAGTCAGCCGCTGCCCCGTTTCGCGCTCGTATTGCTCGGCGAGACCGGCGAGCAGGAGGCGCGTCGCCATCGACCCGACCCCCGCCAGCGCGGCGTTGCTTTTCACATCGTCCTTTGTCATTGACTTCCGTTTCAGTCGAGAGTGAGCGAGGCTGCCTTGTCTTGCGCTTCGCTGGTATTGCACGGCTTGCGAGCCGCAGCGTGCGCGCTCACAGCCCCTTTGCCTTCAGCCGCGCGTCGAGGCGCGGATACACGCGGCGCGCGTTGCCTTCATAGATCTTGTAGCGATCCGCGGCATCCACATGCGCAGCTTCGATATAGCGTTTCGTGTCGTCGTAGTTGTGCCCCGTCTCGGGATCGATGCCGCGCACCGCACCGATCATCTCGCTCGCGAACAGAATGTTGTCCACGGGAATCACGCGCGTGAGCAGGTCGATGCCGGGCTGGTGATACACGCAGGTGTCGAAGAACACGTTGTTCAGCAGATGCTCGCTGAGCGGCGGCTTCTTCAGCTCCTGCGCGAGGCCCCGGAAGCGCCCCCAATGGTAAGGCACCGCGCCGCCGCCGTGCGGAATCACGAAGCGCAGCGTGGGGAAGTCGCGGAACAGGTCCGACGTCAGGCACTGCATGAATGCGGTCGTGTCCGCGTTCAGGTAGTGCGCGCCCGTAGTATGGAAGCACGCGTTGCAACTCGTGCTCACGTGGATCATCGCGGGAATGTCGTATTCGACGAGCTTCTCGTAGATCGGGTACCAGCGGCGATCGGAAAGCGGCGGGCTCGTCCAGTGGCCGCCCGAGGGATCGGGATTCAGGTTGACCGCCACGTTGCCGTACTGCTCCACGCATTTGACGAGTTCCGCCACGCACGTGGCGGGATCGACGCCCGGGCTTTGCGGCAGCATCGCGGCCGGCACGAAATGGTCGGGAAAAAGCTCGCTCACGCGGTGGCACAACTCGTTGCAGATGGCGGCCCAGGTGCTCGACACCTCGAAGTCGCCAATGTGATGGGCCATGAAACTTGCACGCGGGCTGAAAATCGTCAGGTCGAGACCGCGCTCGCGCATCAGCTTGAGCTGATTGAGTTCGATGGATGCGCGCAATTCGTCGTCGCTGATCTTCAGCTCCGATACCTTCGGCATCTCCGACGGATGGGCGATGCCCGCTATCTGGCGTTTGCGCCACGCTTCCAGCGCTGCGGGCGCCGTCGTGTAGTGGCCGTGAATGTCGATGATCATTGGGACCTCTGCTGCTGATTCGAATCGTTGCGCTACGGTACGAATTGGCCCCACCGCGCTAGTAGCCAGGGCTATTACCTAGATTGCGCAAAAAATACCGCTCATGCCAATAAGCGGGTGCGGCAGCCGACGGCTGAAAATAGCGGAAACCACGGACGCTGCAGGGTTTGCGCCGCGCCGCGCTGCCCCGATGAGGCGTCGCGTGGCCCCGCCGCGCTGCCCAAACGCCGATAAATGAAATGGATGCCTCGATAAACATCTGGTAAGCGATGGATGGAATTCGAAGGGTCGCTGGGGGCGGCCGATGCGCGGCGGCGAATTCGCTCATAATGGTCAGCTCCCCGGCCTGCCAGCGTGCGGATGAACCACCATGCATATCGACCGATTTGAAATTCGCGTACCCGAAGAGGCACTCGACGACCTGCGCCGGCGTTTGCGCGCCACACGCTGGGCCAACGCTACGCCGTCGCCGGCGTGGCAACAAGGGGCCGATAATGCGTGGCTGCGCGAGCTCGTCGCGTATTGGGCAGATGAATACGACTGGCGCGCCGCGGAACGCGCGCTGAACCAGTTGCCGCAGTTCATGGCCGAAGTGGGGGGTGCGGGTGGCGCAGGCGGCCAGCGCGTGCACTTCGTGCATCGGCGCGGCGCGGGCCCGAAGCCCTACCCGCTCGTCGTCACGCATGGCTGGCCGGGCTCGTTCGTCGAATTCCATGCGCTGCTCGACCGGCTCTGCGACCCCGCCGCATTCGGCGCGGACCCGGCCGATGCGTTCGATGTCGTCGCCCCGTCGCTACCGGGCTTTGCCTTTTCACCCGCGCCGGCGACACCCGGCACCTCCGCGTTCCAGATCGCAGACCTGTGGGCCGCGCTGATGCGCGGTCTCGGCTACGAGCGCTTCGGCGCGCAGGGCGGCGACCTCGGCGCGGGCGTGTCCATCGCGCTCGCCGCGCGGCACAGCCAGGCCGTGGAGGGCATCCACCTGAACTTCCTGCCCAGCTCGTACGAGCCTGCAATCGATGCCGCGCAGGCCCCGCTCACTGAGGCGGAACAGGACTATCTGCGCGAAAAGGCCGACTGGGCAGCGCTGGAGGGCGGCTACGCGCATATGCACAGCACGAAGCCGCAAACGGCGGCAGCATCGCTCAACGACTCGCCCGCGGGGCTGGCCGCGTGGATCGGCGAGAAGTTTCGCGCATGGAGCGACTGCGACGGCGACATCGAGCGCCGGTTCTCGAAGGACACCTTGCTGACGGACCTTTCGCTGTACTGGTTCACGGGCAGCATCGGCACGTCCATGCAGATGTACTGGGAAAATCGTCTCCAGCCGTTTCGCTTCGCGGCCGGGCAACGCGTGGCGCCGCCCGTCGCCTTCGCGCGCTTTCCCAGGGAGATCAATCACCCGCCGCGGTCGTGGCTCGAGCGCGTGTTCGATGTCGCGCAATGGACCGAGATGCCGCGCGGCGGCCATTTCGCCGCCATGGAAGAGCCCGATCTGCTCGCGGCGGACATTCGCCGCTTTTTCAAACGGTTCCGCGAGTGAACGTCACTGCGCGGTGTTGTCGCCGAACGGGTGCGCGGGGGCATCCGTCGCGCGCCACGCGTAACGCCTGAGCAGCGCGGCGTAGCCTTCGATCACGAAACCGCCGCATTTGTGCCGATAGTCGTCGCGCCGCATGCGGTAGGCGCGCGCCAGCTGAAACCACGGCAAGCGCGGCAGATCGTGGTGCACGAGGTGATAGTTGTTGTTCAGATACAGAAAGCGCATGACGAGCCCGGCCTCGTTGATGGCGATGCGCGCCTTGGGATGCGACGCCGCGCGATGCTCGTACAGCGAGCGGACCATCGCGAGCCCGAGCGCGGGCCAGCTGACAGCGACGAGATACCACCACCAGGGCACGCCCGCGTAACGCTGCACCCACGCGAGCAGCAGCACGACAGCTGCGCAGTGCGCGAGCCACATCGGCACGTCTCGCCAGTCGCCGCTTCGCAGCGCTTTCGCCGCGCCGGCGAGCATGGCGGCCACGCTCATCGGCGGCCCGATCACCACCCGGCCCACGAAGCTCTTGCGTGCGTGCCATAGCACGCGATGCCAGCGCGGCAGGCGGGCCCACTGCGCGTGCTGCACGTAGTTCGTTTCGGGGTCGATGCCGGGCACGGTCAACGCTTCGTCGCGATGATGCGCCATATGGCTCTCGCGGTACACCGCATAGGGAAACCATATAGCAAGCGGCGGCCAGCCCAGCGCCATGTTCAGCCAGGCGAACCGGGTGGGATGACCGTGCAGCAATTCGTGCTGGAGCGACATATGCCAGGCGCACAGCACGATGAGGCATGGCGTGGCGGCCACGAGGGTGAGCAGACCTGCACGCACGAACGCCAGCAACGCGAACCAGCCGCCGTAGATCACGGCGATCAGCAGCCACGTGGGCCATTCCGTGCGTGCTGTGAACCCGGTGGCGAGCGCGGCGACTTCCCGCGCGTGGTCTGCGTCGAAGTATTCGGCCATGTTCGCCAGCTCCCGCGATGAAGGATGGTGCCACTCCATACGGAGAGCAAAGCAACGCAGGTCCTCACCCTACCGAACGCGCGGCGCTTCACCAACCAACGAATTGCCATTTGCTTATCTCACCGCGCTGCGCGACGCGCCACGTGCGTGCGGCGTAGAATGCGCCGATGACCCGCTGGATCGCCTCCCTGCCGATGTACAACGTGACGCCGCAACATGCGGCGGCATGGCGCTCGCTATTGAGCGACAGTCTGGCCATCGTTGCGCGCTCGTTCGACATGGGCGACATCGCGATCGAGAACGCGCCGGAGGGCGAACTCATGCCTCACTGGCGCCGCGAGGACTTGCTGCTCTCGCAGACCTGCGGGTATCCGTACCGCATGCTCGGACTCGCCAACGACGTCCGTCTGATTGCGACCCCGATATTCGACGCACCCGGTTGCGAAGGCCCGCGCTATCGAAGCGTGCTCGCCGTTTCGGCGCAGGCGTGGGAGCGCGGCGCGCAAATGCTCGAAGCGTGCCGCGGCCTGCGCGCCGCATGCAACAGCGCGGATTCGCACAGTGGCATGAACGCGTTTCGCCACGCAGTGGCGCCGCTCGCACGCGACGGCCGCTTCTTCGCCTCGGTGCGCTGGACAGGCTCGCACGCGGCCACCTTACGCGCGCTGGCGAGCGGCGCGGCCGACGTGGGCGCCATCGACTGCGTCACGTTCGCATTGCTGCACGATTCGCACCCCGAACGGTTCGACGGCGTGCAAACCATCGGCATGACAGCCAGCGCCCCCGGCCTTCCGCTGATCGCCTCACGCGCGCTCGGCGAGGATCAGGCGCAAGCGCTGCGTAATGCGCTCGACGCCGCACTTTCGGCCGACCCCGAACGTGCGCACAAGCTGCGGCTGCGCGGGTTCGCCAGGCTCACTGGCGAGGCGTACGCCGAGATCGAGGCGTTCGAAAACACCGCCGCCCAACAGGGTTATACCGAGCTGCGTTGAGCCGCAACGTCAGGCGCATCCGCGTAGTCTTCGCTATCGATGTCGTAGCCCGAGGGTTCCCACCGGATCGCGAGCAGCACGAGCAGCGAAGCGAGCGGCGCGATGGCGATCACCCAGAAGACCTTCGTGCCGAGCGCCGCGGCGAGCACGGGAAACAGGAATAGCGACACCGTGGAGGCGGAGCGCACGAGCGTCTGATTGAAACCCACGCCAATGCCGCGCAGCGAGGTCGGATAACTGAGCGATGCATAGGTCATGCAATGCGAACCGGGACCGAACCCCTGCCCGAACAGATAGCCGCCCAGCAGCAGTATGGCGAGCACGACGAAAACGCCGCTGCCCGGATGGCCGATCAGTGCGAGACCGATGAGCGAGACGAACTGCAGCGTGTGGCCGAGCACGGTCATTTTCCACGCGCCGACAGTGGGCGCGGTACGCACGCCGATCAACCCGCCAACGAATGCGAACAAGAGGTTGAGCGTGAGCGAAGCGACGATGGTGGTGAGCGGACCCTGCTGGAGAAAGCTCGCGATGATCACGGGCAGGCCGAAGATGATCGCGTTGTAGCCGAACGAAGACGCCGCGCCGATCGTTGCGGCCAGTATCGTGCGGCGGCGATACGTGGCGTTGAAAAGCACGCCATAGTTGCGCCACGAGGCGGCACGCGGCGCTCGCGTGGGCGCGTCAGCGCGTTCGACCACGGCATCCACGCCATACGCGCGCTTGAGAATGCGCGCCGCGCCTTCCAGATCGCCCTGATTCGCGGCCCACACGGGCGACTCGCTGATATAGCGGCTGCGCACGGCGATGATGACGAGCGCCGGCACCGCGCCGAACGCGAGCGTGATGCGCCAGAGCCAGCCAAGCTGATGTTCGGGCAGGATCGCATAGAGGCCGAGAATGAGCAGATAGCAGGTGCTCGTGGCCGCGTACCACGCGGGGCACCACGCGGCCACGCTGGCCGCCTTGTTGCCCTTGCCCGCCACGCGCGAGAACTCGGCGAGAAACGCCATGGCGACCGGCAGATCGAGCCCCACCCCGAAGCCCATGAGAAAGCGTGCGCCGCCCAGCACCCAGGCGTTGGGTGCGAGGCCGGCCGCGATCGCGGCCACGACGAAGAACAGCATGTCGGCCATGAATACGCGGTAGCGTCCGATGCGGTCCGTGAGATAGCCGCCGAACAGGGCGCCGAGAATCGCGCCGAACGTAATGGCCGCCGAAACGAAGCCGACCTGCACGGGCGACAGCGAGAATTCGCGCGCGATGTCCTTGATGCCATAGGCGAGCGAGGTGAGATCGTAGGCATCGAGAAACACGCCGCCCAGTGCGATGGCGATCACGATGCGCGCGTTGCTGCCCTGCGCGGCCCCGGCGTTGACGATGCGGGAGACGTCCCGAGCGGAACGGATCACGGCATGTTGCGGGGCTTGCGCCAGCCCGGCGGCTTCGACGAGTTCAGAAGCGGGAACGGCGAGAGTGGACATGGAACGAGACTCGCGTGATGGATGGAATCGCTGCATCCTAGCCACGCCGCTGCGCGCCGCAAAACGACGAATATAGCTAAGCAATCCTCCGAAAATTGGTTGTCCGCTTGCCGTGCGCTCTCTAGCATCGCCTTATCCACAACGCTTCGAATAATGGATCCTATGAAGAAAAGAACATTGCTGGGCGCGATGCTGGCTTCGCTCGCGCTGGGCGTAAGTTTCGGGGGCGCGACGCTCGCACACGCGGCCGACCAGACGTTGCGCGTGGGCATCATGTCGGGTGAAGACGAGGACGTTTGGCGCGTGGTCGCCGCCAACGCCGCGAAGCGCGGCCTCACGATCAAGGTGACCACGTTCTCCGAATACACGCAGCCCAACGAAGCGCTTTCGAGCCACGACCTCGACGCCAATTCGTTCCAGCACAAGCCGTATCTCGACGCGCAGATCAAGGCGCGCGGCTACAAGATCGTGCCTGTCGGCTTTACCTACGTGCAGCCGATCGGGCTGTATTCGCGCAAGGTGAGGTCGGTGGCGGACCTGCCGCAGGGCGCGACCATTGGCGTACCGAACGATCCGAGCAACGAAGGCCGCTCGCTGCTGCTGTTGCAGGCGCAGGGGCTCATTACGTTGCGCGACAACGTTGGCCTGCTGCCGACCGCACGCGACATCGCGAAGAATCCGAAGAATATCCATATCAAGGAACTCGATTCGGGTATTGTCGGGCGAGCGATTGGCGATCTGGACGCGGCCGTTGTCAATACGGACTGGGCCGTGAAATCGGGGATCAAGATTCCACAGGAGCGGATTGCTCAGGAGAAGGTGACGGGCAATCCTTACCGCAACTTCATTGCCGTGAATGAGAAGGATGCCAACGCGGCTTGGGTGCATGCGCTCGTGGAGAGCTATCAGCAGCCTAATGTCGCTTCCGAGATTATTGCTGTCTATCACGGGGCTACGCTGCCTGCCTGGAAGGATGCTCCGCAGCAGTAAGGGGGTGGGTGCGGTTTGCCGCGGAGCGCCGTCATGTTTTTTGTTCGCGGCTCCTCGGCGCTTTGGCCTCTCCCATTGGCCTTTCCTTGTTTTCTCGAACACAAGGAAAGGCCAAAAGCACCAAAGATTCCAACAAAAAATCCCAATCAAACCACCTCGGTCCCCCACCGATACCCCGCCCCAGCATGCCGCTGCGGCAAGGTAGCCTCACCACCAAACAACTTCTCCCGCAACGTCCCCGGCGCATAAGCCGTCTTATACCGCCCGCGCGCCTGCAACTCCGGCACGACGAGATCCACGAAATCCTCATAGCTCTCGGGCACGACAGTGCGGCTCAAGTTGAAGCCATCCACATCCGCCTCGTCGATCCATGCCTGCAGCTCATCCGCCACCTGCGAAGCGCTGCCAACAATCGCCGGATAGCGCCCGCCCAGTTCGAACATCTCGAGCAGCTTGCGCCGCGTCCAGCCATGTTGCTTCGCCGTGCGCGTGGCAGATTCGATCGCGTTGCCCGGCGCGTAATCCACGGGCGCGTCGAGATCGTATTGCGCGTAATCGATGCCCGTGCTCGACGCGAAATGCGCCAACCCCGCCTCGCGGCTCGCATACTGGCGGTAGTCGGCATACTTCTCGCGCGCTTCACGCTCGGTCGCGCCCACCACCACCGCAGCGCCAACGAAGACTTTCACGTCGTCGGGCCGGCGCCCCGCCTGCACCAGTTGTTCGCGCAGCGCACGCACCGTCTCGCGCGCGGCAGCGCGTCCGGGCGGCGAAATGAACACGCATTCCGCGTGACGTGCCGCAAAGCGCTGCCCGCGCCCCGAACTGCCCGCCTGGAACAGCACCGGCGTGCGCTGCGGCGAGGGCTCCGCCAGGTGATAGCCGTCGACGCGGTAGTAACGCCCGGCATGCTCCACGCGATGCAGTTTCGCAGGATCGGCGAAAACACGCGCGGCCTTGTCCCGCCGCACGGCGTCCGCTTCCCAGCTACCCTCCCAGAGTTTATAGAGGACTTCCAGGTACTCGTCCGCACGGTCGTAGCGCTCGTCGTGCGGTAGCTGCTGCTCGAGTCCCATGGCGCGCGCCGCGCTGTCCAGATAGCCCGTCACGATGTTCCAGCCGATGCGGCCTTGCGTGAGGTGATCGAGCGTCGAAAAGCGCCGCGCCAGCAAATAAGGCTGCTCGTAAGTGAGGTTCACCGTCACGCCAAAGCCGAGATGCCCGGTCACGGCGGCCATGGCCGGCACGACGAGTGTGGGGTCGTTCACCGGCAACTGGATCGACTCGCGCAGTGTCACATCCACGTTGCGCTGATAGACGTCGTAGACACCCACGATGTCCGCTAGAAAAAGCCCGTCGAAAAGCCCGCGCTCCAGCGTGCGCGCGAGATTCGTCCAGTACGCGAGCGTGCGGTAGTCGGTCGAGCGGTCGCGCGGGTGCGTCCACAGCCCGTGATTGATGTGCCCCACGCAATTCATGTTGAACGCGTTGAGCAAAATGGGTTTGTTCGTCTTCGCCATCGTAAGGCTCGCTCCTGCGGCATCGAAGGTCCAAATGCCCATTGGAACAGCCTGCGTCTCGATCCCCTACCAGTTAATTCGCAATTGCATATCAGCTTTGCGGATGTGAGCCGAACCTACGCTTTCACGGCGTCCTGCGCTTCAACCTGCGCCTCGGCCTGGGGTTCGCGCTTGAGCGCGAAAAGCGAAGCGGCAACGATCAGCATGCCGCCGATCCACGCGGGCAAAGTGAGCCGCTCGCCCAGCCACACGCACGCAAAGAGCGCGCCGAACACCGGCTCGCTGCCCATCAGCAACGCCACGCGCGTGGGGCTGCTGCGGCTCACGGCATAGTTCTGCACGAAGAACGCGAACAGCGTGCAGCCCGCCACGAGATAGATCACGCTGCCCCAGAACACGCCGTGCCCCTGCCAGTGCGGCAGCGGTTGCCACTGTTCGGGCGCGACAGTGATCGCGAGCGCGGCGCAGCCGATCGCCACGACGGCGGACTGGACCGCCGTCACCGTGAGCGCCGGCACGGCGCCCGACTTCATCACGCGCTTGACCGCGCAGGTCGCCAGTGCGCGCAGCAGCGCGGCCAGCACGACCAGCAGATCGCCGGGGCTCGCCGCCACATGGCCGCCCGTCAGGAGCAGCGCGCCAAGCAGCGACACGCCGGCCGCTGCCCATTCCACCGGACGCGGCGCGCGCTTGAGCCACGCCCACTCCACGAGCGGCGTGAGGACCACGCACAGGCTGATGAGAAACGCGGCACTCGAGGCGTTCGTGAGCGACACGCCAAACGTCTCGGCCAGAAAGATGCCGAGCAGCAGGAGTCCCGCGACGAGCACGCCGATCTGCTCGCGCCATGTCACATGACGCAGACCGCGCAACGCGGGCGACAACAGTACGAACGTGATGCCAAAGCGCAGCGCGAGCAGACCCAGCACCGGGTAGACGAGCAACGCACCCTTCACCACGCCATAGCTCGTGCCCCAGATGAGCGCGACGGCCACGAGCAGCAGATCGACGGTGCGAGAACGGGTCAGAGCATTCATGGGGAACGAGCCTGCAGATGAGCCGGGAACGGGCACATTGTCCGATAATGATTTCGCGGCGATAATCCGCTACAACGGAACATCATTTATGCTCCAAGTGCACAGATGACTTCGCCCTGCCTGCCATGAATCCGGCCGACCTCCTGCCGCTGCTGCCCGATCTGGCCACCTTCGCCCGCGTGGTCGACGCCGGTAATTTCTCGGTCGCGGCGCGCCAGCTCGGCAGCACGCCTTCCACCGTGAGCCGCCAGATGCAGCGGCTCGAACGCGCGCTCGGCACACGCCTGCTGGAGCGCTCCACGCGCAGCCTGCGGCTCACGGAATCCGGTGCCGAGGTCTACCGTCACTGCACCGACATGCTCGAAGCCGCCGCGAGCGCGGCGCAAGCCGCCAGCCGCCTGACCGGCCGCCCGCATGGCCGCGTCAGCATCAGCGCGCCGATTTCGTTTGCGCAAAGCGTCATTCATCCGCTGATTTCCGGCTTCCTGCGCGCGTATGAGGAGGTCGCGGTGCAGATCATCTTCACCGACCGCGACGTCGATCCCGTGCGCGACAGCGTCGATATCGTGATTCGCCCTACGCCCACGCCGCCGCCGGGGCTCGCGGCGCGGCGGCTCGGCACGCTGCAGTGGATGCCGTGCGCGTCCCCCGCCTATCTGCGCGCGCACGGCACGCCGAAGCACCCGAAGGATCTCGCCAGCCACGACTGCCTCTATCTCGGCGAAACGCCCGACGACAACCGCTGGACCTTCCGGCGCGGCGCGCAAACGCATGCCGTCGAGGTGAAAGGCCGCTATATCGCCAACGACGTGGGCGCGCGGCGCGATGCGGCGCTTGCGGACTGGGGCATTGCGAGCCTGCCCGAATTCGCGGCGGCGGATGCGCTGCGCGACGGCCTGCTCGTGCGCGTGCTCCCCGAGTGGTCGCTGGAGCCCCGCGCGTACAGCGGCCCGGTGTGGATGCTCTATCCGCCCAACCGGTTTTTGCCGCCGAAGGTGCGCGTGTTGATCGACTGGCTCGCGCAGCACATGCCCGAGTGACCGGCGGCTCGCGCCGCGCCGCCCGTGAGACGATCGGGCATGAACTTGAGCAGCGCCGACATTCACCCGCGCGGGTGGACCTCCTAGACTGGGTCATGGAAACGAATGCATGAACCCCTCAAGGAAACGCGATGCAAACCCTGCGAACGGATGTCGCCATCATCGGCGCCGGCACGGCCGGACTTTCCGCCTACCGCGCCGCGAAGGCGGAAGGTGCAAGCGCAATCATCATTGAAGGCGGCGCTTACGGCACGACGTGTGCGCGCGTGGGTTGTATGCCTTCGAAGCTGCTGATCGCGGCGGCCGAGGCGGCGCACGCGGTGACCATGGCGCCGCGTTTCGGTGTGAATCCGCTCGGCATGGAAATCGACGGCCGGGCCGTGATGGAGCGCGTGCGCAGCGAGCGGGACCGGTTCGTCGGTTTCGTCGTGGACAGCACGCTCGCCTTGCCCGAAGCGGACCGCCTCATTGGGCACGCCCGCTTCATCGACGACGGGCTGCTTCAGGTTGGCGAGCACACGCAGGTGCGCGCGAAAAGCGTCGTGATCGCCACGGGCTCGACGCCCACGGTGCCCGACTCGCTCCGCGGACTCGGCGACCGGCTGATCGTCAACGACGACGTGTTCGCGTGGGAGGACTTGCCGCGCAGCGTGGCGGTGGTCGGCGCGGGCGTGATCGGTCTCGAACTCGGCCAGGCGCTTGCGCGGCTCGGCGTGCGGGTCACGTTGTACGGCGGCTCGCACGGCAGCGTAGGCCCGCTCACGGACCCGCGTCTGATCAGCGAAGCGCACCGCGTGTTCGGCGCGGAAATGCAGTTCGAGACGCAGGGACGCGTCGTATCGGCTACGCGCAGCGATGCGGGCGTGACGCTGCGGTACGCCCGCGCGGATGGCACGCACTCCGAAGCAACGTTTGATTACGTGTTGGCAGCAACGGGCCGGGACCCCAACGTGGCGAACCTGGGCCTCGCAAACACCTCGCTCGAACTCGACGCGCACGGCGTGCCGCGTTTCGACCCGGCTACGCTGCAAGTTGGCACCGCGCCGGTATTTTTGGCAGGCGACGCGAACGACGTGCTGCCGTTGCTGCACGAAGCCGCCGACGAGGGCCGCGCCGCGGGCCGCAATGCGGCTCGCTTTCCCGCAGTCGAACCCGTTGCGCGCCGTGCGCCGCTTGCGATCGTGTTCTCGGATCCGCAGATCGCCATGGTTGGCAAGTCACATCGAGAACTGGTGGAAGGCAGCTTCGTGACGGGTGCCGTGAGCTTCGAGGACCAGGGCCGCAGCCGCGTGATGCTCAAGAACCACGGCATCGGCCACGTGTACGTGGATCGCGCGACGCGGCGCTTCTTGGGTGCGGAATGGTTCGGACCGGCGGCGGAACATATCGGGCACCTGCTCGCGTGGAGTGTGCAGATGGGACTAAGCGTGGACGACATGGTGGCGATGCCGTTCTATCACCCGGTGGTGGAGGAAGGCTTGCGCACGGCGCTGCGCGATGCCGCCTCGCAGCTGAATCACAAGGGCTAGGCGAATTTCGCCTGGTTATCCTTTACAACCCGCAACGGCGCACACGCTGACAATGAAAGCACTCGCATGCGCTCGCGCCGCTGTCGTTTCGTGAGGCGACTTATTCGGGTGTGTTTACGCTTTATCCGCTTTTGAGCGGTAAGAACCGCGTGCATCATGGTGCAGGCTCTCGACTTTTCATTCACGAGCGACACTACAGCGAGGTTCTCGAGGACGTCAAATCAATCGCCGCTTCGTGGCGCCGCCGGCGCACTGGACTCCAGGCCCAATCCCCGAAGCGCCGACTCAATCAAATCTGATTATTGTCGCCGCGTGAAGCAGACAGTCGCGCATTGAATCCCTCGACTCCTTCGACTCGTAGAACTAAGCGGTTGCTGAGTGGCCTTATGTAACAGCTTTTTCTTAAAGCGCCTGGGCAGCAATTCGACCGAACGAAATCTTCTGCGCGCGAACACCTCGCCTCGAGCACATACACGCCACTTGCCAGCGACGACCTCAGACGCACATATTCGAAGCTGCGGGATCTTGGCGACGCCATGGAAATCGTTCAGAATGTCGGCGACCGAGTGAGAGATTACATCTATGTGGACCGCACGGAATACGCCCCGCCGGCAATTGGCGCCTCTTCGCAGACAAGACGGCGGAGTGCTATCGCAGCGCCGGCCTGCACTCGCACACCATCTCCGCGTGCCTGAAAACGGACAATGAACACGACTTGCCAGGAAACCACGCGAACGCATGGTCGCAAGACAGCCCTCCGATCGAGCAGATCGAAGAACTGCCGGGCGGTACCAAAGGTCTGACTGTTTTGATGGTTTTTCCCGTCAACTTCATGGGAATGGACGACGTACTGGCGTTCGCTGGTGCCGCCCGCCCCGTATCTCAAACGGAAACACATATCGTGTTCGACACGTTCCGTAATCCTTCCGTAATTCTCATGCCAGCGACGAGTCGGTCAGGCGTCGGGCGATAATGTACGACGACACCTTCGCAGAAGACCTCCTCGCGACGGAGGCGGTGCAACGCGTACTGGCCGCAAAGCCAAAATTCAATGGCAGCGTGTTCGCAACGGCGAAGCACAGGTTATCTCGTATGCAAATCGCTACCGCGAGGAAATGACTTCGTAACTCGGTAGCGCGTGCCCCGGATAAAACGTCCAGTCCTTACGTATCTCACGAACGTGGGACTGGACTGGTGGTGTACGGTCGGCCCACATGCTGCATCCCCTCCCGCCGGATACTGTCTGGGAAAACAGAAAATGCTCGCTCCTTTGCTTGCTGCATTCTACGAAACGGTTCGACAGGGCAGCGTCACGGCTGCCGCGCGACGGTTGGGGATAAGTCAGCCTACCGTCACAGCGCGCATCCAGCAGCTCGAGAAACGGTACGGCGTGCAACTCTTTCACCGGCGCGGCAGCCGCCTCGACGTGACGAAGACCGGCGCGGCGCTCATGCCGTTCATTGACCGTATGACGCAGGCGGAGAGCGACATCGACTTCGTACTGCGCAACGAGTGCGAGTTGTTCGCGGGCAGCTTCCGGCTCGGGACCACTGGCCCCTACTACGTCCTGCCGACCATCGCCGCATTTCGTCGCCGCTATCCTCACGTCCAGATCGGCATCGAGATCGGCAATTCGCAAGCCGTGCTCGACGCGCTCACGGAGCATCGCGTCGATATCGCGGTCTCATCGCATCACGTGGACGACGAGAGCCTCGAGTTGCATCGCATCGCGAGTGATCGGCTCGTACTCGTCGTCGAACCTCGCCATCCGCTTGCGGGGCAGCGCAGCGTCGACTTGAACGTGCTCGCGGCCGAAACGCTGCTGCTGCGCGAACAGGGCTCGTGCACGCGCGACGCAACGGAGGCCGCGCTTGGGCAGCGCCGCGTGGAGCCTCGGGCGCTCATCGAGATCGGCAGCCGCGAAGCGATCTGCGAAGCGATCCGCCTCGGCCTCGGCTGCGCCCTGATGCCCGCGGGCGAGGTGCCCCTCGGCTCAGCGCTCGTTTCCGTGTCCATCGAGCCGGAATGCCCTGCCGTATACGAATATCTTTATCACCTGCGCAGCCGTTCGGGCGCGCGTCTCATCACCACATTCATGGCGACGTTGGCCGAGACCATCGACCTCCCCATAAAAAAAACCGATACGTGAATCGGGGATCTTTCGCAGAACGCAATATAGGCGTCTTGCCCGCTGCCTAATATCGCCCTCAATCGCTGGATACACCGGCGAATCTTTGCAGGGGGATAACCATGACAAGACAGGCATTCGTCTATGCCGCATGTGGTCTCGCACTCGTCACCGCGCTCAGCGGTTGCGGCGGCGGGAGCACGCAATCGGCGGCAAACCGGACCTTTTCAGGCAACGCGGCGATCGGATCATCGGGGTCAGCCAGCAGCACTCTCAACAAGATGCTCGTAATCGAGCTCGACGGCGTGACCTATAGCGCCCTCACTGCGGGCATCTCGGGCGGCACTCTGCCGAACCTCGCGAAGCTGAACATTGCGCCTGCCTATAGCGGCGGCGTGAACAGCACGCTCAGCCAGCAACCGAATCTCGATATGCCCGGCTGGGCCACGATCGTGACCGGTTCCTGGGCCGACCGCCATCAGATCGAATCCGACGCGCCAAACCAGGCGCTGCACGCGCCCACCGTATTCTCAATATTGAAGTCCGCGGGTGCGGGCAAGTTGGGTGCAGCCGTCGATTCGCCTGGTTTCGCCTCGATCCTGACGCCCGACCAGAACGCCGGCTACATCGACACCGTGGTCAACTGCGCCTCAGTCGACAGCTGCGTGACGACTCAAGGCAAGAGCATGATCGACAACGGCTACTCGCTCGTCGTCGCCCAGTATCACTCCGCCGAAGACGCCGCTCTCAACTGGGGCCTCAACTCGTCGAATTATTCGGCCACGCTCGCCCAACTCGACAGTGCCATCGGCACGCTCGTCGGCGACGTGTCGCAACGCAGCGGGGAGAATTGGCTCGTGCTCGTGACAACCAGCCACGGCCTCAATGCCGCGGGTGGCACCGACGCCCTGCCACTCGCGCCGGAGTCGACGAGCTTCATCGGCATCAACCAGCAACCCAACGGGCGCCTCACCAATCCGGCCGCCCCCACCTCGCTCGCGGACCTCTATACCCGCGCCAGCATTGCAGACATCACGCCCACGCTGCTCGCCTATTGGAGTGCGCTGCCGAGCGCGGTGACGTATGCGCTCGACGGCGGCGAACTGGTCGGCCAGCAGCCGGTGTCGCAGCTCATCGGTGTCACCGGCAGCGGCAATGCGAGTACGGTGCTCAGTTGGACCCCGCCTTCGAGCGGCGCGATCTCGGTGCTACGCAACGGCCAGCAGATCGCCACGCTCCCTGCAGGCACGACGACGTACACGGACAGCCAGCTCGGCGTCAGCACAACCGGCGCTTATACGTTCAACTACGTGGTGGCCGCGGGCAATGCGCCGCTCGCGTCGCTGATCCAGATCGAGTATGTGGCGCCCCCTCCGCCTCCGCCCCCGCCTCCCCCTCTCGCGACGACGCTGACCAACGGCCTCTCGACATACTATCCATTCGGCGCGCTGCCAGCCGCCGACAAGATGGCGGCCAGCACGCTCGGCCCCTGGGCGGCGGATGCGAACGGCGGCTCGCTTACGCCGGATCCGTTTGGCGGCCAGGGTCTCAAGGTGGATACGAACATCGTCGACACGAATGGGTACGACGGCTACAAGCTCGTGCAGAACAACGACGTGACGAAACAGCCGCAGTTCACGATGGGCTTCTGGGTCATGACGTCTTGCCAGAATCTCACGGGCAACGGCACGCCAATCTTCTCGAACAAAAACTACTACTCGGGGGGCAACCCCGGTCTCACGATCGCGCTGTTCCCGGGTTCTGGCACGAGTTGTAACGTGCGCTTCAATATCGGCGACGGGACTACGCGCAACGACATGAACTCTGCGACCATCACCGCGAACAAGTGGGCCTACGTAGCATTCACAATCGACACGGTCGGCAAGACCATGACGGGCTACGTGTTTGATCCGGTGCTCGGCGAAGAGAAGTACACGGCCCCGGTCACGGTGACCGCGTCGAAGCTGCCGGGCCTCGGCGCTTTCGGCCTCAACGAGGACGGCACAGGCCAGTACTACATGAACGCGTGCAAGGATACCCCGCCCTACACGCCTGGCAAGTGCGCGGCTACGCCCCCGGATGTGCAGTCGTTCAGCGACCTCGCGCTCTGGAACCGCACCGTCACTGAGGCTGAACTGAAGACGGTCTTCGCTTCGGGCAAGCCGCTCTCCACCCTTCTCCCGTAAGAGACTCCTCGATGAATGCGAATAGCTTTCTCGCCATGCACGGCGCACAGCACCTGCGCCGCAGCGCAGGTGCGCTGCTCACCGGGCTGCTGTGCGCGCTGCTCGCGGCCTGCGGCCCCGGTTCGAACGGCGGGTCTTCCGCGCGAGCGGCTACGGGTGCGGGTGGCGCAAGCGCGCCGGTCGCGATCGTGGCGGCACCCGCCTCGGGCAGCTACGCGGCCCTTGGCGTGGCCGCCTCGCAGCCGCACCTCAACACGCAGTTGAACTGCGCGCCATGAACGTCACGCGAACCGCGCGCAAGGCGTGCCCAGTGCAGGCCCGACGCACGGTTCGCGCTCCGCGCAAAGCGCCTGTTCGCGCCCCTCGGTTCGGCCCTCGTATCGCGCGGCTACGCGCGAAGACAACGTAGAAGAAAACCCACCACATCATGACTTCATTGGATCGCCGTCAATTCCTGCGCGCCGCAGCGGCCGGCGCGACGTTCAGCATGTTCCCGCCCGCCATCCGGCGCGCGCTCGCAATTCCCGCGAATAACACGACCGGCACGATCAACGACGTGCAGCACGTCGTGATCTTCATGCAGGAGAACCGCTCTTTCGATCATTATTTCGGCACGCTACCCGGCGTGCGCGGCTTCGCCGACCGCTTCACGATCCCACAGCCGGGCGGCTCCACTGTCTGGCAGCAGAGCGACGGCAGCCGCACCGTGCTGCCGTTCTATCTGGACAGCACCAAGGGCAATGCGCTGCTTGCGGGCGGCGCGCACTCGTGGACCGACACGCACAGCGCCTGGGATAACGGCCGCATGACGCAATGGCCGATATCGAAGGGCGATGTATCGATGGGCTATCTGCAGTCCGCCGACCTCCCCTTTCACTTCGCCCTCGCGAACGCGTTCACGATCTGCGACGCGTACCACTGCTCGCTGCACGGCGGCACCAACTCGAACCGCATCTTCATGTGGACCGGCACGAACGGCCCCACCGGCTCTAACTATGCGGTCGTCAACAACAATGGATGGGACGGCCTCGGCCCGTCGGCGACGGGCCTGACCTGGACCACCTACGCGGAGCGTCTGCAAGCCGCGGGGGTGAGCTGGAAGGTCTACGAGAACCAGCCCGATAACTATAATGACAACCCGCTCGCTGGCTTCGCAGTGTTTCGCAAGGTCAACGAGACCATTTCCGGTTCGCCGAACGCACCCTATACACCGGCAATGGAGGCGCTTTCGCCGCTCTATAAAGGCATCGGCAACACGATGCCCGATGGCGGATTCCTGCAGGCCCTCGCCAACGACATCGCTGCGGGACAAATGCCGCAGGTGAGTTGGATCGTTTCGCCGGGGGCGTATAGCGAGCACCCTGGATCGTCTACCCCAGGCCAGGGCGCTTACTACCTGCAGTTACTGCTCGACACGCTCACGGCTAACCCCGATGTCTGGAGCAAGACCGTGCTCTTCGTGAACTATGACGAGAACGACTGCTTCTTCGACCATATGCCTCCGCCCAATCCGCCCTCCCCGAATGGCAACGGCACTTATGCCGGCAAGTCGACGGTCACGACGCAATACGAATATTTCACCCTTCCCAATCCGCCGGGCGACTCTTCACCGCTCGCACCGGACGGCAAGCCATACGGACCCGGTCCGCGGGTGCCGATGTTCGTCGTGTCGCCGTGGAGCACGGGCGGCTTCGTCAACTCTCAGGTCTTCGACCACACCTCGGTGCTGCGCTTCCTCGAACAGCGTTTCGGCGTGCGCGAAACGAACATCAGCCCGTGGCGTCGCACAGTATTCGGCGACCTGACCTCCTGCTTCAACTTCAGTAATCCAAATGATACGGCCGTCGCGCCTCTGCCCGCACCGACCAAATCCGCCGCCGATGCCCAGAGTGCGCAGCAAAGCGCGCTTGGCGCGGTGCCGGTGCCTTCGGTCGCGAGCCAGACGATGCCAAAGCAGTCGCTAATGGCGCGGCCGTCGCGTGCGCTGCCGTATCAGTTGCACACCAGCGCCAATGTTGACACGAAGAACGGCAACGTGTGGCTCATCTTCAGCAACACCGGCAGCGCGGGCGCTGTCTTTCACGTCTACGACAAGCTGCATCTCGACAAACCGCCTCACCGCTACACGGTGGAAGCCGGCAAAGAGCTTTCGGATGTCTGGACACCAGCCGCTGCGGATGCGGGCGCCTACGATCTTTGGGTGCTCGGCCCGAACGGCCTGCACCGCCAGTTCACCGGCAACATTACCAAAGCGACAAGCGGGCCCAATCCTGAGGTTCGCGTATGCTACGACACGGGCAACAACGCCGTTTATCTGACCATCATGAACACAGGCAGCGTCGCCACCAATACGACTGTCACATCGAACGCGTACCGGACCGATGGCCCCTGGACCTACGCGGTTCCCCCCGGCATGCAGGTCGAGCCGTACTGGTCGTTGACGTCATCGAATGGCTGGTATGACTTTACGCTCGCCGCCGAGAACGGCGTAACCCGCCGTTTTGCAGGGCGGGTCGAAACGGGGGCGGACAGTGTCAGCGATCCCGCAATGGGGAGCTAAATGTGCGGCGCGAATTTCAGTGGCACCTACGAGACTGCTGTGGGCAGCGACGGACTGGCGGCCATCGCTCCGCTCTTCGGGACAGTAGCCGGCGACGCAATCGCATTCACCGTGAACTGGGGACCAACGTACGTCTCGGTGAGAGGCTGGAGCGGCCTTCTGCTTGCTGACGGAAACCAGGCTTGCACGTACACGCTCTGGAATCTTTCGTGCACGCCGATGGATGAAGACGACTTCCAGCATTCGATCCTCACTGGCGCGGACCTGTTTGCAAGGGCGTGAAGAATGCGCCCGCACGGCGCCATACATCCGCGCGCTTCGCGAACGCATTATCGACGGAAATCGATATAATATGGATTCCTTTTTATTCTGCGCTGTACCTGGCGCATCAAAACGGCGTGTCGCCTTCGACGGTGGTGCGATAAAGCCTACGGCGCAGACGATCGGGCGTGCCCGCCGCGAGATGCATCAGCGAACGATTGTCCCAGAACACGAGATCGTGCTCGCGCCATTCGTGGCGGTAGCAATGCTCCGCGCGCACGCTATGCGCGAACAAGGCGTCGAGCAGCGCACGGCTTTCGTCCGCGGGTAGATCGACGATGCGCGTCGTGAAGTGCTCGCTCACGAACAGCGCCTTGCGGCCCGTTTCCGGATGCGTGCGCACGACGGGATGCACGACGGGCTTCACCTGCGCGATCTGCTCCGCCGTGAGATTCGGCCGCCACGGGCTGCGCGCCTGGAGTTCCGCATAGCGCGCGAGATAGGTGTGCTCGGCGCGCCGGCCCTCCACGGCGCTGCGCAAATGCGCAGGCAGCGTCTCCCACGCGAGATGCATGTTGGCGAACAGCGTGTCGCCGCCCTCCGCGGGCAACTCCTGCGCATGCAGCAGCGAGCCCAGACTCGGCTTCTCCTTGTATGAAAGATCGGAATGCCAGAAGTGTCCCGCGTCGCCAAGACCAATGGGCTTGCCGTTCTCCACGATGTTCGAGACGATCAGCACCTCCGGGTGGCCCGCCAGCGCGAACTGATGCAGCACGTGGATCTGCAACGGCCCGAAGCGGCGGCTGAATTCGACCTGCTGCTCCGGCGTGATGCGCTGGTCGCGAAACACCAGCACATGGTGATCGAGGTGCGCGCGATGAATGCGCGCGAAGTCTTCGCTCGACAGCGGCTGCGTGAGATCGAGGCCGACCACTTCCGCGCCGAGCGGCGCATCCAGGGGAAGAATGTCGAAGCGTTGGGACGCCTGCGCGTTCGATAAGGCGAAGGCGGTGAATGGGGCAGGGGTAGTCACGCAGCAAGCCTTTCAGGTAAGCAATGGCTTCAATCTACGTGATCTGACCGCCCGCTGACAACGAAGCAAATCCAATACGTTTATCCGTTCGAGTCATAAAGGCGCTGTTAAGGCATACGCCGAATATGTGGCTGATCGGCGCTCCGGGTTCGAATACTCATGTCCGAATCTGGCCAGAATCCTCACTGAATCTGTTTTAAAGTCTCGACATGCGCCTCGATCCCGACACCTGCTACCAGACCATGCTCTCGAGGGACCGCCGTTTCGACGGCTGGTTTTTCGTCGGCGTTTCGTCTACGGGGATTTACTGCCGCCCGGTCTGCCCGGTGCGCACGCCCCAGCGCCAGAACTGCCACTTTTTCTCCAACGCCGCAGCGGCCGAACGCGCGGGCTTCCGCCCCTGTCTGCGGTGCCGCCCTGAACTGGCCCCGGGCAACGGCCTGCTGGACGTATCGAGCAGGCTCGCGCGCGCCGCCGCGACGCTGATCGAAGAGGGTTTCCTCAATACCGGCAGCCTGGCTGACCTGGCCGCACGCGTGGGCGTGACCGACCGGCATCTGCGCAGGATCTTCGACGCGCAATTCGGCGTGACGCTGATGGAGTTCGCTCAAACCCAACGATTGCTGATGGCCAAGCGGCTGCTGACCGATACCCGCTTGCCGGTGAACGCCGTTGCGCTCACGGCGGGATTCGGCAGCGTACGGCGGTTCAACGACCTGTTCCTGAAGCAATACGGCCTGAACCCACTGCGTTTCCGCAAAGAAACCGATGCCCCCCATGCTTCGAATGCGGAAAGCGTGACCTTTCCGCTGGGCTATCGGCCGCCGTTCTGCTGGTCCGGCATTCTCGCGTTCCTCGCACGCCGGCACATAGCTGGCGTCGAGCATATCGGCGACGAGATCTATACGCGGACCCTCGCATTGAGCCACAAAGGCCACGACATCCACGGGTGGTTCAGCGTACGGCACACGCCACAACGCTACGCGCTCGAAGTGACCTTGCCGATGTCGCTGATGCCGGTCGTGGGGCAGCTTCTGCCGCGCGTCAGGCGTCTGTTCGATCTGGACTCGCGCCCCGATCTGATCGATCCGCATCTCGGCGACCTCGCCGACGGACAACCGGGTATGCGCGTTCCGGGCGCCGTGGACGGCTTCGAGATCGCGGTGTGCGCCCTGGCCGGGCAATCACCGCATTCAACGAGCACGCAACGCATCCTCTCACGCATTGCCGAGCGCTTTGGCACGCAGGTCAGCGCGCCGCAGGCGTTGACCCGCGTCTTTCCGTCCGCTGCAAAGCTCGCATGTGAGCCCGTTTCCGCAATCGAAGATACGGGCATGACGCGCAAGCGCGCAGAGACGATCGTTGCGCTCGCAAGCGAAGTGTCGTCGGGGCGCATCAGGCTCGAGCCCGCCGCGCCGCTGGAGGAAACGCTCCATGCGCTGCGGAACATTCATGGCATCGGCGAATGGGCCGTGCAATACATCGCCATGCGCGCCCTGGCGTGGCCCAATGCCTTTCCGCCGTGTGACCTGAAGCTGAAAAAGCGACTGGGCTACGCGCGCGCATCCGCACTCGGCCGCCACGCCGAACAATGGGAACCGTGGCGCGCCTACGCGACCCTTCACATGTGGAGCCAACTCGAGGGACAACTCAGATGACACCCGGCTACCTGATTCCGAGTCCATTGGGGGATATCGCGCTGCGCGTTGAAGACGATTTCCTGACCGGCCTCTTTTTCGTGGGCCAGAAGTACTTTCCGCAGATGTCGCTGATGCGCATCGGCACCGGAGCGCCGCCACTCGCGCTTTACGCACAGCGCCAAATCACGCAGTTCTTTGCCGGCGAGAGACGGGACTTCGGGCTTCCCGTTGCATTGCGGGGCACACCGTTTCAGCGGCGGGTCTGGAAAGAGCTAGAAGCGATTCCGTATGGGCGGGTGATCTCCTATGCGGAGGTCGCGAGGCGCTTGCGTCTGGACTCGGGGCACGCACGCGCGGTGGGAAGCGCGGTGGGCCGCAACCCCGTTTCCGTGATCGTTCCGTGCCACCGTGTCGTCGCGACGAACGGCGCGCTGACCGGCTACGCAGGCGGCGTCGATCGCAAGGCGGCGCTGCTCGAACTCGAACACGCCGCCCCGTTGGAATGAAACTCGAGTGGACCGCTTCGCAACGCTGGTTCAGGCCTTAGCCGCCGGTCCGAAAGCGGTCCGCTCTCACCGCTACTGCCCGCCCCCGTACATATCGAGCAGCATCAGCGTCACGCCGTTGGTCCAGCCAAAGCCGTCCTGCAACGGGTATTCGCCGCCCCCGCCGCCGCCTTCACCCGCGCCCTCCACGATATATTTCTCGACGAGCTTTTGCTGCGTGTTATAGACGTTCTCGACGTCGGCGAGAAAACGCGTGCCGACCGGCTGCGCGAGATCGCTGCGCCCGTATTGCTTGAGGCCCTGGATGGCGATCCAGTGCAGCGGCGCCCAGCCGTTCGGCGCATCCCATTGCTGGCCGGTGTTGTAGGTCGACGTGGCGAGGCCGCCTTGCTGGAGCAGTACGCTTTGCATCGTCTGCGCCGTCTTCTTCGCGCGCTCGGGCCACGCCACGCCCGCCATCAACGGATACATCATCGCGGGCGTCTGGTTGTCGCGCGCCTTGCCGAGTTGCCAGTCGTAGTCGCCGTAGTAGCCCTTGTTGTTCCAGAGGTAATGGTTGATACCTTCGGCGCGGCGCGCGGCGTAGCCGGCGAACTGCCCCACGCAGCCGAAATCGCGTGCGACCGTGCAGGCGCGCACGATCGTCGTCTCCAGATGGAACAGCAGGCTGTTCAGATCGACCGGAATGATCGACGTGGTGCGCACGGTCCAGAGGTTCTGGTTGTCGCCGAACCAGCGCGAGCTGAAGTCCCAGCCGCTTTCGGCCGTGGCGCGCAGGTCGCGGTAGACCTCGTTGGCGGGGCGGCCCGTGGCCTGCTGCGCGGTCTGGACGTCTTCGATATACGACTCGTCGCGCGGCGTGTCGAGTTCGTCCCAGTACCGGTTGAGCACGGTGCCGTCGCGCAGCACGACCACGTTGCGCGTGGCCTGCCCGCGCGGCGTGCTGCTCGCGCCCTGCATCCAGTACGCGTACTCCTTGCGCAGCGCGGGCAGGTACTTCTGATACACGCTGTTGCCTTCCTTCTGCGCCGCGAGCTCCACCATGTACGAATAGAACGGCGGTTGCGAGCGGCTCAGATAATAGGTCCGATTGCCGTTCGGAATATGGCCGAAGGTGTTGATCATGTAGGCGAAGTTGTCGAGCATGTCGTCGACGAGATCTTCATGGCCCGACTCCTGGAGCCCGAGCATCGTGAAGTACGTGTCCCAGTAATAGCCCTCTCTGAAGCGGCCGCCCGGCACGACATAGGGCTTCGGCAGCGGCACGAGCGAGCTGTTGTCGGGCGCCGACGTGGTCGTGCGCGTGAGCCCGGTCCAGAGCCAGTCGATATGCTGGCGCAGGGTCTGCCCCGCCGGCGGCGTGATGCTCTGGTCCGGCGGCGGCGTGAAGTACTGGTTTACGAAATTCGGCAATGAGAAGCCGGGTTGGTTCTTCTGCGCTTCGTAGAGCTGAACGATGGTTGCGGGGTCCGTGTTCGGCGTCGAATCGACGAAGGTCTTCTGGTCGGGGAAGATCTGCGCGGTCTGCACCGCCACGAAAAGATCGCCGTACAGAATATCGGGCGCGGGCGGCAGCGGCGCGCCCACCTGGGTGTCGGCGAAACAGTTTGCACAGGCGAGCAAAAGCGTGGCGACACTGGCCGCACTGATTGCGGTTCGCGAACGCTGCGGTGACTTTCGGGGCGGGAGTGACTGTAAGCTTGCGTGAATGCGATGCGCATCGATTGGCGATGCGGCGTGGATGCGAGATTGCAGCTGCGTGCTCATGTTGCCTCCGTGGTGTTGGGGCACTTCGCTGGTCTCCTCGCACCGGCCCGTTCACGCCGTTTGTTTGCGGCGTGCGGGTCCGGCTGGATGCGCAATGGCATCGCCGGATCCCGGGCAACGAGAGCATCGCATGACTTCGCACACCGAAGCAACTGCGGCGTGACAATGAATGACTGTGCGGAAATTTATGCCGCCGGCCTGGCGGGAAAGACACGGCGCATCGGTAACAGTGGCCGTGCTGGGGCAGCCCATGCGGCAGAAATGCGGGCGCCAGTCACAACAGCCCTGTCGTCGGCGCCCACTCGTTTAAACATCGCCCAGATCGTCGATGCGATCCGGACGCACGTCGCCGTCGGGCTCCAGCGATTCGTCGCCGTCTGCCGCGGCGCGTTCACCCGTGCCTGCGCTATCGGTGTCGCTCTGCGCTTCGTCCTCGCCCGCTTCGAGCGCGTGATTGTCGAGTTCGGTGTCGCGGTCGAATTCGTGGCGCTTCGCGCCCTGGGTGTCGCTGCCGGAATCGGATGAATCGCCCGGGCCCAGCGAGCCGGTGTCGTGCCCCGGCGGCAAGGATTCGGGAAGGTCGTTGTCGGGGTCCAGCGTGCTGTTCATGGCAGGCTCCTTGTATTGTCGATGCGTTCACGAAGCGCGCAGAACGCGTGCCCCGCAAACCGCGCCCTTCGACGAGCGCCGCGTCGCTGAATCGTTCCATGGCGAACGACTCGGGTCTGTCCACCACGTTCGTTCAATCGACGGTTCACACAGGAATTCATGCGCACCATACGTGCCGAACGCAAGCGGCGGTAAGCGGCGAGCGTGCACAAAAGGGGAAGCGATCACGGGCGTGACCGCGCCTGCCTGCGCAGACGTGCAAACGCCATCGCCACGCCGAGGACGCCAATCGCCACCCCGCCCATCGCCGCATGCACGTGGCGCTCGGTGAAGAGCGGCGCGCCGCCATTGCGCGCTTCAAGGTCGAAGCGGCCATGTGCGCCGATCTCGCCCGGCACAGGCGCATGCAGATTCTCGGGCGCGTCGGGCGCGCGCGGGTGGCCCGTCAATTGCCCGCGATACCCGGCTCGCGCGAGATAGCGGTCGAGCAGCCCCGGCGCGATCAGATCGGCGATGATGGCGCGCACCGTGGACCAGCCGAGCCAGAGCGTGCGCCGCCGATGTTGCGCAGCAAACAGAATGGCGCGCGCGGCGACTTCGGGTTCGTAGACAGGCGCAACGGGCCGCGCGTCCTGGCCGGTACGGTTGGCGGCCCAGTCGAACTGCGGCGTGTTGATGGCGGGGAGATCGACCAGCGAGATGTGCACGTCGAGGCCATCGTGAATCAGCTCCGATCGCACGGCGTCGGTAAAGCCGCGCACCGCGAACTTCGCGCCGCAATACGCGGATTGCAACGGGATCGCGCGCGAGGCGAGCGCCGACCCCACGTTGACGATCGCGCCGCGATTGCGCTTGCGCATGCGCGCGAGCGCCGCCATCGTGCCGTGCACCTGGCCGAGGTACGTGACCTGGGTCGCACGCTCGAAGTCGCGCGGCGAGATCGACGAGAGCGGCGCGAAGATCGTCGCCATGGCCACGTTCACCCACACGTCGATGTCGCCCAGTTCGCGCTCGACGCGCGCTGCCGCCGCTTCGACGGCCTGGGCGTCGGCCACGTCGGTGGGCACCGCGAGCGCGCGCACGCCACGGTAAGCGGCCTGTAATTGCGCGGCGGCGCGCACGAGCCGTTCGGGTTCGCGCGAAAGCAGCGCGACGTCGTAGCCCGCGCGCGCGAAGGCTTCGGCAACGGCGCGGCCCACGCCGGCGCCCGCGCCGGTCACGACAACGATTTTGTGGTGCGATTTTCGATGCATCGGCTCGGTATCCGAAAAGGACAGACGTGATAGTGTCGAACCGCAATGGCTATGCCTGTCTGGCATCGAAATGCGGTGCCCAGGCCGGCACCGCATTTGCGCATCGACCTGTTTGCGAACTGCCGCCCGCTTGCAGCGCGCCCCTGCCGAGGAGTCCCCTCATGCCATCGAATGCCACGCCGAACGCCAGGCCCACCCGGGCCGACCCGTCCGATCTCGACCGTCTCGCCATCGACACGATCCGCACCTTGTCGATGGACGCCGTGCAAAAGGCCAATTCCGGCCACCCCGGCACGCCCATGGCGCTCGCGCCGCTTGCGTACCAGATCTGGCAGCATCATCTGCATTACGACCCTGCCGCGCCGCTATGGCCCAATCGCGACCGCTTCGTGCTCTCGAACGGCCACGCTTCCATGCTGCTCTATTCGTTGCTGCACCTCACGGGCGTGCAAGCCATCGACGAGAAAGGCAAGCTCACGGGCAAGCCCGCGGTCTCGCTCGACGATATCAAACACTTTCGCCAGATCGACAGCGTGACGCCGGGGCACCCGGAATTCCGCATGACGACGGGCGTCGAGACGACCACGGGGCCGCTCGGCCAAGGGCTCGGCAACAGCGTGGGCATGGCCATGGCCGGGCGCTGGTTGGAGCAGCACTTCAATCGCGCCGATGCCGGAATCTTCGACTACCGCGTCTATGCGGTGTGCGGCGACGGCGACATGATGGAAGGCGTCTCGCACGAAGCGGCGTCGCTCGCGGGCCATCTGGGCCTGTCGAATCTGATCTGGTTCTATGACAGCAACCGCATCACGATCGAGGGCCACACCGACCTCGCTTATAGCGACGATGTCGAAGCGCGCTTTCGCGGCTACCACTGGAACACGCTGCACGTGGACGACGCCAACGACACCAAAGCCATCGAGGCCGCCATCGAAAAAGCGCAGGCCGTGACCGACAAGCCGACGCTCATCGTGGTGAAGAGCATCATCGGCTGGGGCGCGCCGAACCGGCACGACACGGCGGCGGCGCACGGCGAGGCGCTGGGCGAGGACGAAGTGCGCCTTGCCAAGCGCGCGTACGGCTGGCCGGAGGACGCGCATTTCCTCGTACCCGATGGCGTGTACGAACGTTTCGCGCAAGGCATGGGCGCACGCGGCAAGGCGGCGCACGAGGCATGGAAGCAACGCTACGACGACTACGCGAAGCGCTATCCCGAGCTAGCGAAGGAACTGGGCCTGATGCTCGACGGCAAGCTGCCCGAGGGCTGGGACACCGATATTCCCACCTTCGAGGCCGACGACAAGGGCATGGCCACGCGCGAGTCGTCGGGCAAGGTGCTCAACGCCATTGCGCAACGCGTGCCGTGGATGATCGGCGGCGCGGCCGATCTCTCCCCCTCCACCAAAACCAATCTCAAGTTCGAGGGCGCGGGAAGTTTCGAGCGCGACCACTACGACGGCCGCAACCTGCACTTCGGCATTCGCGAGCACGGCATGGGCGCGGTCTCCAACGGCCTCGCGCTTTCGGGCCTGCGGCCGTTCGCATCGACGTTCCTGATTTTCAGCGACTACATGAAGCCGCCCATCCGGCTCGCCGCAATCATGGAGTTGCCCGTAGTTTTCGTGTTCACGCACGATTCGATTGGCCTCGGCGAAGACGGGCCCACGCACCAGCCGATCGAACAGCTCGCCTCGCTTCGCGCTGTGCCGGGCCTGCTCACGCTGCGCCCCGCCGACGCCAACGAAGTCGCCGAGTCCTGGCGCGTTGCGCTCGCACGTTCGCGCGAACCGGCCTGCCTGGTGTTGTCGCGCCAGCCGCTGCCCACCGTCGACCGCAAAAAATACGCGAGCGCAGAAGGCGTGCGGCGCGGCGCATACGTACTCGCCGACGCGCCCGACGGCAAAGAGCCCGAAGTCCTGCTGCTCGCCACGGGCAGCGAAGTTTCGCTATGCATTGCCGCCTATGAGACGCTGAAACAGGAGGGCATCGCGGCACGCGTCGTCTCGATGCCGTCGTGGGACGTGTTCGAACTGGAGGACGAGGCGTACCGCGAGTCGGTGCTGCCGCCGCACATCCATGCGCGCGTGGCCGTGGAGCAGGCGGCGACGCTCGGCTGGGACCGCTACGTCGGCCGCTTCGGCTCGCAGATCGTGATGCACACGTTCGGCGCCTCCGCGCCGCTCAAGGCGCTGAAGACCAAATTCGGCTTCACGCCGGAACGCGTGGTCGAAGAGGCGAAGCAGCAGATTGCGCGCTGCAAGGCGGGCGCGGGTGAGTAGTCAGTGCCTGCCGGCGCCGTACATGCGCAAATAGCCGCTATGCAGCATCACGGGCTTGCCGTCCGTCTCTTCGATGAGGCGGGCGGCTGCCGCTTCGATCGCGTCGCGGTTGCGGTGGAACGCCTGGCGCAGGTCGGGTTCGCGCAGCGATCGCGCGCCGAAGCGGTCTTCCAGCGCTTCAGCCGTAATGGCACAGTCCACCGGCACGGAATCCGCCACCGCAACAAACGTTAGCGCGAGTTCCTCCGTGTCGTACTCGACCGGGCCTTCGGGAAAGGTGATTTTCATGACCGATGGACTCCTGAAATACTTGCCGACCAACCTGCCCCTCGCGTCTCACCCGCTCGCGCCGGAAGTACGCGCCACCGCGCGTAGCGCTTCGAGCATGATGGCTTCGAGTTCCTGGGCCCTCGCCACGCGCGCGCTTTCGATCACGAGACTGTCGCCGTCGCCGGAACGCTGAGCCCAGTCTTTGCGCTCGCGGGCGTACACCAGGTGCTCCCTGACGGACCGCGCCGCGGTCCACAGTGCGCGTTCCACCTGACTCACGATGCCCTCCTCCAGCGACATCGCCGAAAACGCGTGACCCGTGTGGCAACGGTAACGGTGCGGACGCGCGTCCTTGATCTGCCAGAGCGTACCGCCGCACTCGGGGCACGTGAGGGCCGTGCGTTCGCCGACGGTGTCGAGCTCTTCGGGCGAAACGAACCCGCGCGCGGCCACACGCGCCTCTTCTTCAGTTTGCGAGCCCGCTTTCATGGCACGCTCCTTAGCCAGGGTAGCCAATGGCGCCGCACGCAAGGCGTCGCCGATCGCGGCAGCCATGTCCTGAATGCCGGCCACCGTCGCCGCGCCGTCTACCGCGCGCAGGGCCGCGGCGGGCATGGACGACGCTTCGCATTCCTGCGGATCCTGCACGAGACACGCACCACCGCACGCACGGACCGCTGCGAGGCCCGCCGCGCCATCGTCGAGATCGCCGCTCAGCACGACGCCGACCACCTCGCTGCCATACGCCATGGCGGCGCTGCGAAACAAGGGATCGGCGGCGGGCCGCGAGAAGTTCTCCGGTGCGCCATCGGAGAGCCGAAGGCGCCCTTTCTCGACGATCAGATGCCGGTCGGGGGGCGCCACGTAAATCCGGCCCGCCTGCAGCACTTCGCCGTCGGCGGCGTGGGCGGCGGGCAGCGGGCCGCTGCGCGACATCAGTTCGGGCAGCGTGCTTTTGTGGCGGCCAATATGCAAAACCACGCACACGGCAGCCGGCAAATCGCCCGGGAACCCGGCCGCGAGTGTGCGCAGCGCGGAAAAACCGTCGCGCGAAGCGGCGATGACCACAATTTTCAACGGTTCCATGCCGCTCTCTCCCCGGCGCGTGCATCGTACATGCCCAGGCGAAGTGGCGCCTTGACCGACGCCGGGGACGGATTACCGCCTCGTGATGCCAAACAGCAGGCTCGCCAGAAAGAGAATCACGAAGATGACGAACAGAATCTTGGCGATGCTCGCGGCGCCCGCCGCAATCCCGCCAAACCCGAAGACAGCCGCGATGATGGCTATCACGAAGAAAACGATCGCGTAGTAAAGCATTGCCGGCTCCTTTGAAAAGGTCTCACGGCGTATGCGCACCGGCTGTGCCCGAGCCGGTTTTAGCGAGGGCGACGCGGGTCCCGGGCAGCACCGGGTGCCAGGAAGCATGGAGTCCCGCGGCACGCCTGTTGCGGGAGAAGCAGGCTGTGGCTCCCAAAGCGAAGGAGGCAGTCATGTACCCGTTGCAATGCGCCTTGCGCGCGGGCCTCGCCGGCCTCTGTGTCGTGCTCGGCGCGCAGGTAGCGCTTTCCCAGAGTGGCCCGCGGGCCGCCAGCGCCGAATCACCTCCCATTGCGCGGCCCAACCAGTTGCCGCCGCACGATCTCGCGGCAGGCAATCCGGGTTACGGCGGCGAGGCGAGCGACACGTTCATCACCGCCCACGCGAAGGCCGCGCTGATGGCCACAGACGGCGTGAACTCCAGCGACGTGCACGTCACCACCCAGCGCGGCGCCGTCACGCTCACGGGCACGGTGCCCGACGAGGCGCAGCGCGACAAGGCCGAAAGCGTGGTCCACGACCTCGACGGCGTGGTCTACGTGACGAACGACCTGAAAGTGTCCAAACCGCAGTAACGCCGCAAAGTCTCACCGCTAACCGCCATGACCTCTCCACAGGAGTTCTTCATGCCGATGCTGTACGCCTTCACGACGTCGTTTCATTTGCCGCCGCCCGATCCACTGGACGACCCGCAACGCCCACCGCTGCCGCCGCAACCGGACGACCGCCCGCCGCCCCCGCTGCCCGAAGGCGATCCTCCGCCGCACGTGCCGCCGGTGCGCGTCTTGCACGCGGCACGTTTTGCATGAGAAGAGACACGACAACCACGAAAGGAGAAGACAATGACCCAGGTTCGCGAAGTGATGTCACGCGAGGTCGTGCATATCGCGCCCGATACGACGATCCGGCACGCCGCCGAACTCATGCGCGACCATGACATCGGCGCGCTGCCGGTATGCGACGGCGAGCAGATCGTCGGCATGGTGACCGACCGCGACCTCGCCATGCGCGGGCTCGCCCAGGGCTGCACGGGCGAGGAAACGGTCTCGCATGTGGCGACCTCGGGCGTGCAGTGGTGCTATGAGGACGAAGACGTGAACGTCGTCCAGCGCCGCATGGCGGAGGCGCAGGTGCGCAGGCTGCCGGTGGTGAACCACGAACGCGAGCTGGTGGGCACGCTCTCGCTCGGCGACATCGCCACCCGCTGCGACGGCGCGCAGCGCGAGCGCATCGCCAATACGCTCGAAGACATTTCGCAGCGGCGCGTGCCGTGACGATCGGCGTGGATGCGGCTCGGCTCAGGTCCGCATCGATGCCTCCCGCTCCACCCGCCGGCTAGTCGAATGCTTCCCTCGCGCGCACGCGGCGCTCCGCTGCCGCGTGCGCTTCCTGGCGCCGGTAATAGCGTTCGAGCACGTAGCCCGCCGTCGCGCCGTGCAGCACGACGGACAGCACGATCGCGTCGAGTGCCGCGGGCAGCACGGGCCGCAGCACATCGCCGGCCTCGTCGATACCCCACACCGCGTAATAAAACGCGCCCACGCCGCGGATGCCCATCCACGCCATCAGCACGCGCTGCGGCGCTTCCGCGTGCGAACCCGTCATTGCCGCGAACACGGCCAGGGGACGCGCAACGAGCACCAGCACGAGTGCGCTCAGCACGGGGCGCAGATCGAGCATCTCGCGCCAATGCGCGGAAATCACACAGCCGATGATCAGCAGTACCGAGAACTCGGCCAGCCGCTCGATTTCCAGCGTGAAACCCGTCATGCCTTCGGCAAGCCAGGCGTGGGCGCGCTGCGGGTCTTTCGCGACTTCGGTGCGCTCGCCGAGCTGCACGCTTTCAAGCGCCTCGGCCGGGCGGCGCTCGCCCGTCGCGCGCAGTTCCTCGTGGCGCAGCGCCACGCCCGCGGCGAATACGGCAACGAACGCGTACGCGTGCAGCAGCAGTGCCACGCCGTACGTCACGGACATCAGGCCGATCGCGATGAAGCCGTCGAGGCCCACCGCTTCGCCATAGCGCGTACGCAGATGGAACACGATCCGCACGCACAGCGTGGCGAGCACGGCGCCCACGAGGAGCGCGCCGACGATGCCCCAGGCCACCCACGCGGCGAATGCCGCCGCGTTCTGCGTGCCGGCGCCGGGCACGCCGCACAGCGCGAGACCGAGCAGCGCGAACGGCATCGCCGCGCCGTCGTTGAGGCCGCCCTCGCCCGAGAGCGCGAATCGCACGGGCTCGGCGTCGCCGGCTTCATGAACGCGCAACTCGTTGGCGAGCACCGGGTCGGTCGGCGCGAGCGCGGCGGCGAGAAACAAGGCAACGCCGCTGGCCACGCCCAGCGCCAACCCGAACGCGTACATCAGCGCGACGCTGAGCGCCATGGCCAGCACCCCCAGGCGCAGCGGCAAGCGCCAGAGCCGGTCGCGCAGCCGCACGCGCAGGTGCATGCCCACGGAAAACAACGAAATCACGAGCCCGGCCTCCGCCACCACAGTGAGCGTACGCACGTTCTGCGCAAGGTCGGCGTGCACGAGACCGAGCACACCCGGCCCGACGATCACGCCCACGGCCAGATAAATCATCGCGCCCGTCAACGGCAGACGCGCGATCGGGCCCCGCGCGAGCGCCACGAACATCAGCAGCACGCCGATCAGCAAAAACCACAGTGCTTCCTCCGGCATCGGAAGACGTCCCTCCTCGTCGATGGTTGCGGCGTTGGGCGGGCCGCTGCCCGCGCACCAACCCCGCATTCAAGCAAC
This sequence comes from Paraburkholderia sp. EG287B, assembly GCF_040965595.1. Lineage (NCBI taxonomy): Bacteria > Pseudomonadati > Pseudomonadota > Betaproteobacteria > Burkholderiales > Burkholderiaceae > Paraburkholderia > Paraburkholderia sp. EG287B. Next base: position 203,245 of record NZ_JBFRCG010000013.1, on the reverse strand, counting down.
CTCTGTGCCTCCCCTCGGGTGGCGCGGCAGCATCATTCGTCCGCGAGGAGCGGCAGCGCCTTCGCGAAGCACCGCACGTCGCTCAAACCGGCACAGTCCGCGAACGGCTTCGCCCGCTCGTAACCGTGCCGTTGATAGAACGCGATCGCGCGCCGGTTGGTGTCGCGCGCCTGAAGCATGACGCGCCGATAGCCCGCCCCGGCCGCGACCGTCTCGAGAAAACGAAGAATCGCCGTGCCGGTTCCCGGCCATTCGGGCCGCCGGTAGAGGCACTGGAATTCGGCCACCTCGAACGAGAAGCGGCACAGCGCCCCGCAGCCGATCGCGAGACCATCCATGGTGCGCGCCATCACAAAGGCGCTGCGCGCCGAACCCAGGTCGCCCAGGTAGAACTGCGACTGCATGCTGTCCCCACGGTAGAGCGCCAGCATGGCGCTCATCTCGTCGAGCAGAATGCGCGCATCGAGCGTGCACGCGTTCTCTCTTCGCACCACTGCGAGTGTCGATAAGTCTTTCATTGCTCATGCTCTCCCGATCTCGTCGCATCCTGGACGCGCAAGGAGGGTGCCAGGGCGCGGTGACCTTCCATGGCCGACATGGGCGCGTGCCGGCTCCCTCAGCCGCCTATGCGCGCAGTCTTGTCGATATCCACCACGCGAACCGGTATCGATTTCGCCCCCGGGACCATGCTTTCCTTCGCATAGTGCCAGAGCGGCAGCAGCGGATTGCACTCCGGGTAGTAGCCCGCGAGACAGCCGCGCGGCACGTCGTAGGGTTTCGCGGCGAGGCCGGACACTTCGCGCACCACCCCGTCGTTCGCGAGCGTGCGCAAGGTCACGCGGTCGCCTTCGTCGATGCCGCGCGCCACCATGTCGTCGCCGTTCATCAGCAGCACCATGCGCGAGCCGCGCACGCCACGGAAGCGGTCGTCGTGGTTGTAGAGCGTCGTATTGAACTGGCCGTCCGCGCGCAGCGTCATGAGACGCAGCGCGTCGGGTTCGCTCTCGGGCATATCGGGGTCTTCGCACAGGCCCTCGGGCAGGTAGAACTCGGCCTTGCCGCTCTTCGTTTTCCATTCGCGCGAACGCGCGGGCAGCGGCCGCACGAAGCCGCCCGGCGTCCACATGCGCGTTTCGATGTCATGGAACATCTCCGGCCACGTCTTCGCCATTTCCGCACGCACGCGCGCATAGTCCTCGCTCCAGGCGCGCCAGTCCACGGTGGAGCGCGCGCCTAGCGTGGCGTGCGCGAGGCCCGCGAGAATCGCAGGCTCCGAGCGGATATCGGGCGAAGCCGGCTCTGCCACGCCACGCGAGCCGTGAAAGCGCGCCGTGCTGTCTTCCATCGAAACGACCTGTTCACGGCCGCCCGTCCGGTCGATCTCGATGCGGCTCAGGCACGGCAACACGTAGGCGTTCGCGCCGTGCACGAGGTGGCTGCGGTTGAGCTTCGTCGCAATGTTGACGGTGAGGGGCAGGCTGCGCCAGGCAGGCTCGGTGCGCAGGCGGTCGGGCACCGAGCGCACGAGGTTGCCGCCCAGGTTGACCACCGCGTTCACCTTGCCCTCGAGCATTGCCTCGAACGCTTCGACGATATTGAAACCCTTCCCGCGCGGCGGCTCGAAGGCGAACTGGCGCGCGAGTTGATCGAGCGGCGCAAGCTCCGGTTTTTCGGTAATGCCTACCGTGCGTTGACCCTGCACGTTCGAATGCCCGCGGATAGGCGAAGGCCCCGCGCCCGGCTTGCCGACATTGCCACGCAGGAACAGCAGGTTGCAGATCATGCGGACGTTCTGCACACCCAGGCGATGTTGCGTGAGACCCATGCCGTAGTGCGCGATCACGGCGTTGGCCTGCATGTACTCGCGCGCGGCCGCTTCGATCGCTGCGCGCTGCAGGCCGCTCTCGCGCTCGATTTCTTCCCATTGGACCGCTCGCACATAGGCGGCGAAGTCCTCGAATCCCACCGTATGCTCGCGAATGAAATCCAGGTCGAGCATCGGCGGCGCACCGTGCGTCCTGGCTTCGTCGTCCGCCGCGATCACGGCCTTGCACATGCCCGCGAGCGCGGCGCTGTCGCCGCCCGGCCGCAGCTGGTGGTATTGCGAGCTGATCTTCGTGTCGCCCGGCAGCAGCATGTCGCGCGGCGACTGCGGATTCGCGAACGAGACGAGACCCGGTTCGCGCAGCGGATTGAACGTGATGATGGGCACGCCGCGCCTGCGCGCATCCTGCAGCTGGTGAAGCATGCGCGGACTGTTGGTGCCGACATTCTGGCCGAAGAAGAACATGAGGTCGGCCTGTTCGAAGTCGTCGAGGCCGATCGTGCCCACGCCCACGCCGATAGCCTGCTTCAAGCCTACGCTCGTGCTCTCGTGGCACATGTTCGAGCTATCGGGCATATTGTTGGTGCCGTACATGCGCGCGAACAGCTGCAACATGTACGACGTTTCCAGCGACGCCCGCCCCGAGGTGTAGAACACGACGCTGGCTGGATCGAAGCCGCGCAGCTGCGCGCCGATCGCCGCGAACGCCTCCTCCCAGGCAACGGGCACGTAGCGGTCGCTCTGCGCGTCGTAGCGCATCGGCTCGGTCAAACGGCCCGCGTCTTCGAGATCGTGATCGTGCCATTCGAGCAGTTCGCTCACGGTGTGCCGCTCGAAGAACGCTCGGTCGGCGCGTTTGGGCGTGGTGTCCCACGCAGTCGCTTTCGCACCGCTTTCGCAGAACTCGAAGGGATGCGGATGCGCAGGCTTCGCCCACGAACAGCTCACGCACATGAAACCATCGGGCTTGTTTTGATGCGGGAGGATCGTCGCGTCGCGCATGACGGTCTTTTCCTGAACGAGAATGCGCGTGACCGCCTTCAGCGATCCCCAGCCGCCCGAGGCATAAGGGTAGGCTTGCCCCTTGGGTCCGCCTTGCGGGTTCTCGCTGCGGGGGGGATTCTGGGTACGTCGGGCCTTGTCCATGTCGTGCCTCGGCTAGAAGTCCTTCGGGTCGCCGCAAGCTTTCGCGTGCGTACTGGGAATGCCCCAGTGCGCGCACTTCGCATGCCCATGCGGCGCATTCGAGGCCCCTCACGCCGCTTTCGTCTACCATCGCGAGTGCTTCGTCATCCGATCAGGAGACCGTATTGGACGCACAGCAACTGAGCACCCTTTACCGGCGCTACGTCGACTGCCTGAACCGGCGCGATTGGGCCTCCCTCGGGGATTTCGTCGCTCAGGACGCGATCCACAACGGCCGTCCGCTTGGCCTCGCGGGATATCGCGCCATGCTGGAACAGGACGTTCGCGACATACCCGACTTGCGCTTCGACATCGAACTGCTGGCCGCCGAGCCGCCGCTCGTGGCCAGCCGCTTACGTTTTGATTGCACGCCCCGACACGTCTTTCTCGGCTTGCCTGTCGACGGGCGGCGCATCGCGTTTTCGGAAAATGTCTTCTACGCCTGGCGAGACGGGAAGATCGCGCAGGTCTGGTCGGTCATCGACAAGGCGGCGATCGAGGCGCAACTGTCATGAAAAGCCGGTTTGCAGCGGCGATTGCTGCGGTTTTCGGCTGCGTGACCAGTTGCTCGATCGCACACGCAGCAGGAAGCCAGGATGTGTCACCTTGCAGTGCGGAAAGTGCCGCGCATTCGGGCTCGTCGTATCCGCAGTTCTTTCTTCCCGACCAGAACGGCAAGCCGCCGAAGCCCAGTTCGTCGGTCCATACCTTCACCACGCGAGATTGCGCCGGCGCCGTGCTGGTGGACGGCAAAGTCCGAACGCTCGCGCATTGAGTTCACTCACTCCGGAAGCGCCATGACAACAACCCGCAAAATACTTCCGCATGCCGCAGCTTCGATATTGACCGTACTCTTGTGCCTGTTCACCGCGGTCGCACACGCGGCGGGCTTCAAGCGCCTCGACATTCCCGCCGACGCCAACGGCCCGGCCTTGAACGCCATGGTGTGGACGCCATGCGCCGAGCCCGCCGAAGACGTGCCGTTCGGTCCATACATCCTGCACGGGCGGCGCGACTGTCCGACGGTTGGCGACAAACTTCCGCTCATCGTCATTTCGCACGGCCACACGGGCTCGTTTCTGGGCCACCACGACCTTGCCGAAGTGCTGGCCGATGCTGGCTTCGTTGTGGCCGCAATCAACCATCCCGGCGATTCGTTCGCCGACCCGGGCCGCTCGGGCGATCTCTCCGTGTTCGTCGAGCGGCCGACCGATATCAAACGCCTGATCGATTACATGCTGGACGCCGCGCCTGACGCCGCGAAAATCGATCCGCAACGCATCGGCTTCTTTGGTTTTTCGCGCGGCGGCTATACGGGTCTGGTGTTAGCGGGCGGCGTGCCGGACTTCAAGCACGCCGATGTGCCGTGCCCGGAGCCGAGGCCGCCGGTCTGCGACGAGATCGCGCGTGGCGAGGTGCCTACGCCGCTGGCAGTCGACGCGCGCATCAAGGCGTTCGTGCTCGCCGATCCGCTCAACGTATTCCCCGCCACCGGCGACCTGAAGAACGTGACGGCGCCCATGCAGGTGTGGGCTTCGCAGTATGGCGGCGACGGCGTGTTGCCCCACAACGCGCCCGCGCTCGCCAACACGCTGCCTCGCAAACCCGACTATCACTTCGTGCCCGATTCGGCGCATTTCGCCTTTCTTGCGCCCTGCCCCGCCGCGATGAAAAAGAGAGTGCCGGAGATCTGCGTGGATGAGCACGGCTTCGACCGGGTCGCCTTTCATAAGCAGTTCGATGCAAGCGTGCTCGCGTTTTTTCAGGCGAAACTGCGCTAGCTCTCACGCTGCCCCGTAGCAGTAGCCGAGCCACCAGCGGTTTGTCACCCTGGCCATCGCGGCGTCAGTTTCGCGCCAGCGTCGGCAGGTAAGATCGGTGCAAACGAAGCCATGGCGCAGGACGCAACAGGGGCGAGGGCAGAATGCATTCTTTTCCGCTATTCATTGTCGGTGCACCCCGCTCGGGAACGACGTTTCTCTGCTCGGTCCTCAATGCGCACCCGCACATCCAGCTGACCAACGAATGTCGCGTTTTCGCGCTGGTCAAGGACATGCTGGAGGCGGGCAGCCAGCGCCCCGATCTGCTGGGCGCGGCCTGCCGCGACCGCTTCAACGCGTATAGCCGCCGCACGCTCGGCGCCTGGGTCGAGCGCTTCTATCGTGAAGAACTCGACATGTCGGCGCCGATCTGGGGCGACAAGCATCCGCCTTACGCCGATCCGACGATTCTTTCCGGCCGCATCGGCGCAATCGAGCGCCTGCCGCGCTCCGGGTCGTGCCTGAGGCTCATCCACGAGTTGCTGCCCAACGCGCGCTTCATCCATCTGCATCGCGATCCTGGCTGGGTCGCCAATTCGCTGGTGCGCAAGCACTGGATCGGGTCCGTCAACGACGGCGTGCGCGTATGGGGTCAGTATGTGACCGAGATCATCGACTTCTTCGCTGAAATCCCGAAGGAGCAGACGTTGACGATCGGCTATCGCAATCTCATCGAGGATGCGGACACGACGATAGCAAGCGTCAGCCGCTTTCTGGACCTCGCGGACCCTGCGCCGATCCGCGATTTTCTGCACGCCCAGCGCAGTGCGCCGACGCCGTTCAGCGATCCGGTGACCGATATCGCCGATCTCTACGTCGTGCCGCCTACGCCAACGACGGACAACGCGCTCCTCGCGCTCGCAGAAAGGGCGGCGACGCAACTCGGCTACTCGGCATCGGCAACTCTTTAGGGATCCAGATGACTTGCGCACGAGCGGCGCCTGGCATGTGCAGTTTCGCGTGGCACGCCCCTACTCGCCTTCGCCGCCCTCGATGTTCTTTTCATCGGCCACCTCGATGCCATAGCGCAGCAGAGCTTGAAGGATACGCAGTCGCTGCTGATGCAGAGCAGCGTGGCGTTGATCAGGAATCTGGGGGGCGGGTGGCAGTGGGATGCGAAAGCCGGGGCCGCTGTGGTGGGTGATAGCGGCGAGAAGGGGGTTCAGTGAGCTTCTGAGATCCAGCGACGTCGCCACAACAACCAGTTGCTCCAATACCCGCATGCGTGACAACGGACGACCGGCTCCATGGCTGTTTGCCAAAAAGATGCAGACGCGCCCTATGAAGTCGCCATCCGGCCCACGATCGCGTTCGATCATCCTCTCGCTACGCTTACCTGCGCACTCAATGACGGCAGAGTGGCGCAGCTTTTTGATTTCACCGTTCAAGACGATCTGCGAAATGGGCGACCGGTTGCGTCGGGGTGGGGAGGACGCGCTCCGCATGCTCCATGCGAGCCACTCGGGCAGCTAACGTCGGCAGCAAAAATCGAAAGCAAAATGAAATATCTCGCCAAAAGCCAGCCCTTTCTGGCAAGTGCGCTCGAATGCTTCGCGCTCGCGGCACGCGAACTCCATCTCACGCCGTCGGCGATCAGCCATCAGGTCAAGGAGCTCGAGGCGTACTTCGGGCGGCCGCTCTTCATCCGGCGCAATCGCCGCATCGATCCGGCCCCCGAGGCGCTGCGCCTGCTCGACAGCCTGAGCCGCGTCTTCGACGTCATCGAATCGGCCTGCAGCGAAGTCTCGCTCGCGCCCCAGGCCCAGGTGCTCGCCGTGTACAGCGCGCCGAGCTTCGCCGTGAAATGGCTCGGGCCCAGGCTCGCCGACTTCGCGCGCCATCACCCCAACATCACGCTGCGGCTTTCCACCGGACCGGAGCCGCTGGACCTCACGCGCGCCCAGGAAATCGACGTGGCGATTTCGTAAGGCGGCGCGCTGGAGCGGCCGGGCGTGGAGACGGTGGCGCTGGGCGTCGAACCGCTCGTGCCGATGTGCTCGCCCGCGTTGCTGGCGATCGCAGGCTCGGTGGAAGCGCTGATGCAGGAGGCCACGCTGATCGACAGCCCGTTGAGCCGCGTGACCTGGCGCGACTGGTTCGCCGCGAACGGCCTGCCGTTGACCGACCGGCCGCGCCCCTCGTTCGATCGCGCGGCGCTGGCGATTTCGGCGGCGGCCGACGGCATGGGCGTCGTGCTCGAAAGCACGCGCCTCGCCTAGCGCGAGCTTGCGCGCGGCGACCTGGTGGAGGTGGGCGCCGACCGCTTCACGCGCTTTTTACGCGAAACGCATTTCCTTTCGTGGCGCACGTCCGACATCAGGCAGAGCCGACTGGCCGCATTCCGGCTGTGGTTGCTGGCGCAAGCGTCGCCGGGGTGAGCGCTTGCGTTCGGCGGCATACCCAGGGGGTTTCCCGCCGCTTGAATGTCATCAGCCGCGTAGTACGATGAAGTCATCGAAAAACAGAATTAGAGGTCCCTCCATGGACACGACCGCACGGCACGCGACGGCCATCGCATTGCTTGCAACGGGGTGCGCAGTATCGGCAGCATCACACGCGTATAGCAAGGAAGAAGACGCCGCGGCGCAGGACCGCGAAGTCCAGGCGGCCTATGACCGGGGCTACAAGGCAGCCAGGGAGGAGATGGCGCAGGCGGCGGCTCCCGCCGCTGCGCCAGTGAAGAAGGCCGCCGGCGCGGCGGCGCAGAAACCCATCCTCGACATCAAGCACACGTATAGCGACGCGGGCGAGGTCTCGACGGTCATGACCGTGCCGGTCGTGGTCAAGCCGCTCGCGGATGGGCAAGGCGCGCAAAGCGAACAAAGCGCGGGAGAGACTCAAGAGGCGCAGGACGTCCAGGACTCCACCGCCGCGGCTCCGGCGGCAGCGCCGGCTCCCGAGCAGACGAACGCGCACGCCACCGTTGCGAAAGCCGCCAACGCAGCGCCGGCTGCGGCCGCCCGGCAACCGCAGCCTCAGCCGCACGCCTACGCGCAGGCGAGCGCGAACCATCGTGCTGTGGCGGCCACGCCGCCCGCGCAGGACGACGTCGCGCCGCCGGAGTCGCTGGCGAACGACGAAACCGTCGCCGAACCGGAGCCGCCGCGCTCCGCGCAGATCTATTCGACGCAAGGCCAGGGTTACGCCCAACCCTACTACCAGCCGGCGCAGCCGCGAGTCCAGCAACAGGTCCCGCCGCAGGCCCAGCAATACGCGCCGCCGCCCCAGCCGTATGGCTATGCGCAGCAGCCGGCGTATGCGCAGCAGCGGCCGGCCTACGCACAGCAGCCACCCGCCTATCCGCAGCAGCAGCAACCGGTGTATGCGCAGCAATACGCCCAGCAGCAATACCCGCAGCAGCAGCCCGTGTACGCTCAGCCCCGTCCCGCTTACTACCCGCCGCCGGCACCGTGGGGCGCGCAGTACCAGCAACCGCCGGCGCGCTGGGTGTACTGGTCGCCGCAGTATGGGCGCTGGATGTATTACTGAGCGCCGCTTACCAGCGCGCGTCGTTCATCTGGCAGGCGAGCAGGCAACCCAGGGCCGAAATGGTACCGACCGAGCCGATACCAAAACCCAGGGCAATATTTTCCGCGGTCGTCGCACAGCCCTGCAGCATCAGCGTCGAGCTGAGCAGCACGGGGAGCAGGAGCTGACCCAGGATGCGCGAACGGGTTGGGCGTCGTTGTGACATGGGGCGTGGGTCCGGGGAGGATTTTTTTGCGGTAGTTGAGCTTGTCAGCTTACTGACTCGCCTCATTCGCATTCCCGGGAGCAACGTGTCACAACCGCAATGCCTTACCAATTCCCTCGCGACGGTAAGGAAGTGGGTGGCGGGGGATGTTCGCCTCGCGCGTTAGAACCCATGCCGGGCGCTGATCGCCGCCCCCGTGTCATGCGAGCGCGATAGCGGAAGATGCGCATCGGCGGAGAGATCCCAGTCGCCGACCGTCACGAGCGGCGGCGTTTGCGGGTGGAGCGCCTGGTTGGGGATCCCGTTGCTGTCGACCTGGGCGCCCGGCGTGCGCGTCCCGTTGGCGCCCGGATCGAGCATGGCGTCGGTATCGTCCGGAATGCCAGGCGTTGCGGCGGTGGTTGTCGCCAGATGCGCGTCGTACTGCCTTTCAAACGGCGACTGGTACTCGAAGCGCTTCGCAATGGCGGGCAAAGAGACGGATGGCGCCGCCGGCGCGGGTGCGGCCGCAACGGCGTGCTTCGGGGCGTGGCCCCTCGCGTCCTTCTGGACGTGCTTTTGAACGTGGTTCTGGACAGGCTTCTGGGTATGCGCCGACTTGGCGGGTTCGGCCGCCGAGACGCTGGCAAGCGCCAGCAGAGCGACACCCAAAAGCCATCCCTGGATCGGATGCTTCATGGAACGAAATCTGCGTCTGGAAACTGGTGCCGCATCGAATAGCTGCGCAGCACTCGCCCCTGGAGTCTAGATCAATCACAAGTCCGACCAATCGGTATCTTCCCTCGCCTTTCGCTCATATCTTCACGCAGACCACGCAACGCTTCGTCATCCTGCATGCTCCTGCCGCCGCCAATCCGGCCGCGGGAGCGGCATTCTCCCGTCAGAATGCGACCGTCGTGCGCAAGCCGAACACCGCCTCGTCGCCAATACGCCGCGACGCGTTCTGCGGATCTGGAATGCCGCCGGCCGGCCGGAAGAAGTACTGAAAGTCCGCCTGCAATTGCCACCACGGCGCGATCTGATACTGGTAAGTCGCTTCCAGAACCGTCTCGGCGCTGCGCGACGGGTAGCCGGGCGTCGAGACCGCCTGGGCGCTCGCATAGTCCTGCGCGTGCGAGCCGATGTGCGCGTAGCCGACGGCCAGGCCGGCCACGTCGTTGTCGCGTCCCTTGAACGGCGCCTTGAGCGTCACGCCCGCGTTGACCCCGAGGTCCACCAGGTTGCGGTCGCCGGGCGCACCCATCACGCGCGCGAACACGCCCACCGACTGCGGACTGTCGGCGCTCGGACGCCAGACCATCTGGTCCGCCACGGCATAGATGCTGTAGTTGCCCCGATGGCTAACCGGGCCACCCACGCCCGTCACGCCCGTCGCCGGGTCGGCGAAACGGTTGCTGTTGTACCAGAAGCCAAGCTTGTAGGTGCCGGGCATCCCACCTGGTTTGGGATCCGAATTATTGGCGGGCGGCTGATTGATTGCATACTGAATTTCGCCGATCACCAGCGCGCCATTGCCCAGGTTGAAATTCGTGCCGCTCGCGTTGAGCTTTTGCGGGTCGCCATCGCCCGGCGCCGGGTTGCCGTCGAATACGCCGCCGAGCACCGTGATCGCGTCCGTAGGCGTGGCGCGCACACGCACGCCGAGCGACGAAAGCGGATACGCTGGGCCGCCCGCAGGCAGATCGACGGACGGCAGGACCGACCAGCCGAACGTCGCGTTCATGAACGTATTCGCATACTGGCTGACCATGAACTCCTGGTCGAGGCTTTGCTGACCGACCTTCACGTCGACCTTGCCGCCGGGCAGCGTCTGCTGGTACCACAACTCCCACAGGCGGGTCGAGGCATCGGCCTCGATGCCGCTCGCGTTCTGCAGCGTTTGCAGGTTGCGCGCAGTCAGGCTCGTGCCGTGAATCTGGAAGCCGGACACATTGAAGATGCCGCCAGGCAAACCGAACGCTTTTTGCGTGTCCATGCCGAGGCTGAACTCAGTCACACCTTGATAGGCGCCGCCGCGACTCGTTCCGCCGCTCACGTTGCCCATGTACTCGCTGGTTTCCTGCAGGCCGAACGACAAGCCGTACTGCGCGAGCCAGGGCCGCAAACCGCCCATATCGCCAAAGAGGTTCGAGCGTTCCCAAAGGCCCGTGGGCGCGGCTGCATTCTGATCGGCAGCGGGCGCTTGTTGCTGATCCGCTGCACCGGTTGACGAAGCAGGAGCAGCGGGCGAAGCCGGTTGAGCGGGCGCATTTTCGCCGCTGGTCTGTGCGAAGGCGGCGGGCACGACGCCCAGCGAGAGAACCGCGCTCAGCGTAATGGGTGCGCCCGAACCGAGCAGCCTGCTCTTGAGGATGTTTTTCATAGTATTTGTGGGGCTTTGGTAAGTTGCGGACAAGTCCGCTATTCAACGCAGAGCGTGCCTGCGAAGCTTGATGAAACTGTGTCCGGCGCGCAGGTTTTCTACGCGAAGCGCGAATGCGGCCATAAAGGACGCTCCGGCTCGGAAGTGCACGCGGTCGCGGATGCGCACAGCAGCGAGACCAGCGCGGCCGCCGCTACGGTCGCGCCGAGAAGCACGTACCCCGTGGGCGTGAGCGGATGTCCCGCGTGAACGGTGCGCAGCGCGCCGCGCGCCGCCATGTGGGCGGCACGGCGTGCAACGTGCAACATACGAAGGCGCACGCCGGCAGGCGTGGCGCGAACCGCAGCCGCGAATGCGAAGCCGTGCAGGCAGGCAAGCGCCGCTGCAGCCACGAGCATTCGTGCGCGACGGCAGATAGCCCGCAACGCGCGCAGCTGAAAGACAGGAAAGAGAAAGACGAACATCATCCCTCCGCGTTGACCGCTTAAAAAGCGGACGAAATGCGAATGCGCAGCCATTCCTGCAAGCAAGCTTGCAAATGGCAATCGACAAGAGGGAGCGTGCTGTTGGCAGACTGGTCGCAAAGCGACTGAGACCAGTCAGTAACGAAGCGCGCTAACCCGGCGTAAGCGAGTTAGCGGCGAAGGAGTGAACCTGCGGCGACTATCTCGCGGTGGTGCTGCCGGCGCTGGCCGGCATCGGACTTCCACTACTAGAACATGCGTCCACGGAGGACTCCTTTGCTATGACGGGGCGGATTGTATTGGGCACGCAGACAAAAATGCAAGTAAAAAAAGCATAAAGACGAAATCAGCCAGCAACAGTCCCGCAGACTCCGATTCCTTTCAATCGCGTTTCTCCAACCTTCAGAATCGAATCTCTGCTCTGCTTAGCAATTTGGGTTGACTTGGTGTTTTTACCGAGACTAGAATTCGCCCGTCTTCTCAATGGGGCCGATGCCTTGGACAGTAGCAGTAGTCGATCTTCGAACAGTTTCGCTGCCTGACCGGCAGGACATCCGCTCCCCTTCCCGAGCCGCCGTCCTGCCAGCAGGCAGACGGTGCGCGCCGTAGCAGTCTTCCCTCGTGCACCCCAAACCATGCGCCACGCCGAAGCGGCCTTCGCTCGCGTACGCATTGGCATAACCTCGCGAGCGCTTGCGCCCGCGGCCGCCGTACGCCTGCCCCCGGCTGGCCTGCGCCCGGCATGAACAGGAGCCGAAATGCCCGACAGTGACAGTTGCCCTTACCGCTTGCCTTTGAACTCGTCCGAGGAAAGCACGTAGACCCCTGCGACCGCGCCGACTGCGCGGCGACCGAACGTCTGCGGGCTTTGCACTCGCCCAAACACGCCAGACGTCCGGAGAAACATCATGATTTTCGGTCTGCTTTTGTCGCATCTGCCTCACGTCAACGAGGCGCGCGCGCACTATGAAGCGCTGCTGTCGCTCGAACCTGCCCGCCGCCACCCATGGAAAGACTTGTGGCGCCGCATCAAGTCCCGGCTTTCCTAAGTTCTGCCAAACTCCGGTCACGAAGATTCGCCATCGTTGGAAAAGCGATGAGTTCCCTGAGCGTGACCGTGAGTTGACCATTCCCTTTCACGCGCTTTTCGTTTCGCCTTGAACCGGCTGTTGCACGCGCATGCCGAGTTCCGTCTTCGCCTTGATTGAGTATCAATCCCATGCAAAACCTCAAACCGATCACTCCCGACGTGCTGCAGACGCGGTCCCGCACCGGCCAGGAAGTGATGTGCGTCCAGCACGTGTGCCGCGGCTTCGGCAAGAACCCGAGCGAGCAGCTGGTGCTCGACGACGTGGACGTCACGCTGCGTGAAGGCGAGATCGTCGGCTTGCTGGGCCGCTCGGGCTCCGGCAAGTCCACGCTGCTGCGCATCATCGCGGGCCTGATTCCGCCCACCAGCGGCGACGTGAACTATCTCGGCAAGCCGCTGCGCGGTCCGGCCGAAGGCGTCGCGATGGTGTTCCAGACCTTCGCGCTGTTCCCGTGGCTCACCGTGCTGGAAAATGTCGAGGCCGGCCTGGAGGCGATCGGCGTCGGCCCGCACGAGCGGCGCAAGCGCGCGCTCGCCGCCATCGACCTGATCGGTCTGGACGGCTTCGAAAACGCCTATCCGCGCGAGCTTTCGGGCGGCATGCGCCAGCGCGTGGGCTTTGCGCGCGCGCTCGTGGTCGACCCCACGCTGATGCTGATGGACGAGCCCTTTTCCGCGCTCGACGTGCTCACGGCCGAAACGCTGCGCACCGACCTGCTCGACCTGTGGACGCAAGGCCGCCTGCCGATTAAGTCGGTGCTGATCGTCACGCACAATATCGAGGAAGCCGTATTCATGTGCGACCGCATTCTCGTGTTGTCGTCGAACCCGGGCCGCGTGGTGGCCGAAATTCCGGTGGCGTTCAAGCACCCGCGCAATCGTCTCGACCCGGCGTTCCGCGCGCTCGTCGACGACATCTACGCGAAGATGACCGCGCGCCAGGCGGGCGCGCCGGCCAAACCCGAACTCGAGCCGGGCAGCGCGCTGCCGGGCGTGTCGGTCAACCTGATGGCGGGCCTGATCGAAACGCTGGCCGCCGCGCCCTACCACGGCCGCGCGGACATGCCGGAAATCGCACGCACGCTGCAACTGGAAGTCAACGAACTCTTCCCGGTCGCGGAAATGCTCCAGCACCTCGGCTTTGCGGAGGTCAGCGAAGGCGACGTGGTGCTCACGCACGCGGGCAAGACCTTCAACGAATTCAATACGCAGGAGCGCAAGCTGATGTTCGCCGAACATCTGCTGCGCAACGTGCCGCTGGCCGCGCGGATCAGCACGGTGCTCAACGAGCGCCCCGGACATCGCGCCCCGCGCGTGCGCTTCGAGCAGGAACTGGAGGACCTGCTGGCCGACGACGCCGCGCAGGAAACGCTCGACGCCGTGATCGCCTGGGGCCGCTACGCCGAGATCTTTTCGTATAACGACAAGACCGGAATATTCAGCCTCGCCGACGTCGAATCCTGACGTCTGAATCCCGCGACGGTTTCCCTCGGCGGCCTCGTTTCGCCTGGTCCGACGTTTGTAAACAGTGGTAATATTCGACACACACAAAAATTCGTCAGAGCGCTGACGGTGACGGATCGGTCACCGCGGCCGCTTCTCGCCGTTCCTGTCGAATTCCTTTCACTGCTTACAACTAAAGCGTCAGCGATTGCCCATGCGCAATACGCGCGCGACGGCCCGTCACGCGGCGGGCGACCCGGGAAACCATGAAAGTCCGTAACGCCCGCCTCTGGGCGCCAAGAGGCCCGCGCCGATGGTGCATTGCCGCTGGCGCGCTCGTGCTCGCGAGCGCCATCCGCTTCGCACTGCACCCCCTGCTCGGCCCGATGATGCCGGGCACGACGTTCTGTATTGCCGCTTCGCTGGTCGAATACTTCCTCGGCCTCGCGCCTGCGCTGACCGTGATGGTGCTGGGTCTGGCCATTGCGGACTATATGTTCGTACCTCCCTACAATTACATTACGTTCCTCGACACCCGCGATGTGATCCTGATGGTGTCGTACCCGCTCGTCACGATCATCGTGATCACGCTGATCGAGCGTCTGCGGCGCGAGCAGTTTCGCGCGCAGTTGATTACGTCGGTCGCCCAGTCCCGCTACGAAATGCTGCTGCGTCACGACAACGAACGCGCGCTGGCGCGCCGCGCCGTCGACGAAACGCACCGCCTGCTGCGGCATCTCGCGCAGCATCACGAAGGCTTCATCCTCATCAAGGGGCTCGAGCGCAATGCCGCCCAGCGCGCGAGCGTGGGACAGAGCATGTCGCAAGCGCTGCCGGCCGCCGCCGAAGTCGCACCTGGCCCGCTCTTCGACGCCCTGCACCCCGACGACGTGCAGCGCCTCACGCACGCCCTGTCGCCGGGCCATCATCGCGTGCGCCTGCGCAGCGAGCAGCACAAGCGCGAGTACCGGCACGTCAATTGCAACTGCGAACGCTTCACCACTCACGCAGGCGATTTTCTCGTGCTGCGCACGGAGAGCTGACATGGCGACGCTCGACATGGAACTGGCCGCTGCCGAAGCGCCAGCCGTGCAATCCACGCGCTTCTTCTGCGAAGGCGACGGCCACGCCGTGCTCATGCTTCACGGACTCTCCAGCTCGCCGATCGAGCTGCGCTATCTCGCGCGCTATCTGCAAGGCGAAGGGTTCACGGTATGCGCGCCCGTCATCGACGGTTATAGCGCCGGCACCGGCCAGTTGCCGATGGAACAATGGGTCGAAAACGCCGCGCGCGAGTTCGACGCCCTGGCGGCGCGCTACGAGCGCGTCTCGATCTGCGGGCTGTCGATCGGCGGCGCACTCGCGCTACGTCTGATTCGCGAGCGGCCCGCCGCGCAGTCGCTGGTCCTGCTCTCGCTCACGCTTGCTTATGACGGCTGGGCGATCCCGTGGTATCGCTTCCTGCTCGACTGGGCATACTTCACGCCGCTGCGCCACCGCTACCGCTATCGCGAGGCCGAACCGTTCGGCGTGCGCAACGAAGCGCTGCGCAAGAAGATCGCGCGCGCCATGCAGCGCAGCGACTTCAGCGAGGTCGGCCCCTCGACGATTGCGCTGCCCGCGCTGCATCAGGCGCTGCGCCTCGCGCGCGCGGCCCGCAAGGATGTCGCCGCGATCGAGAACGACACACTCGTGATCCACGCGATCGACGACGAAACGTCGAGCCCGCGCAACCCGCGCCACGTGATCGACCGCATCGGCTCGAACTTCCTGCGCACGCTCTGGCTCGACGATTCGTATCACATGATCACCTCGGACAACGAACGCGAGATCGTTGCGCGCGAAACGGCCCTGTTCCTGCGCGAGAGCGAAGTCGCGCGCGGCGCGAAGGACGCGCCGGTCGTCTCCAAGGCGCTCGCCCGGCGCCTGCGCCAACTGGCGGCAGTGGGAAGGAAAAATACGTGAAGCCATCCGTAGCAATCAAAGGGCTGGCGTGCGTCGCCGCGCTGACCCTCGCCTCGCACGCGTGGGCCGACAACGATACGTCCAGCACCGCGACAACCGACTCGCCGTGGAAAGTCTCGATCGGTCCGGGCGCCTATTTCGCGCCCGAGTATCCGGGCGCGCGCCACATGAAGGTCTATCCGTTCCCGTCGCTCGATATCTCGTACCGCGACCGCTTCTTCTCGCAAGGGCCGGACGTGCTGGGCGTGAACGTGATTTCCGCGGAGAACTACCATGTGGGCGCTTCGCTGAGCTTCGACTTCCAGTCGCGTACCGTGTCGGACGACCCGCATCTGCACGGCCTGAGCAATGTCGATGACGGCCCCAAGCTGCGCCTTTTCGCCGATTACACGGCGTGGGCGTTCACGGGCGCCGTTGCCATGTATCAGGACATCAGCGGCCACGGGCAAGGTACGACGGCAACGGCGGACCTCTATGTGTCGCTGCCGCTGACGGGGTGGCTGTTTTCGGTGGGTCCGGGGCTCACGTGGGCCAACGGCGTCTACACGCGCACGCTATTTGGCGTGACGCCGGACGAGAGTGCGGCATCCGGCTTGCCGGCCTATGCGCCGGGCGCGGGCATTCGCGACCTGCACATGACGTTCTACATGACGCATGACTTCTCGAAGCATTGGGTCGGTTCGGTGAACGCGACGTTCGGGCGCCTTCAGCATTACGCCGCCGACAGCCCGATCACCGAGAGCCGCCGCGAGATCACGGCGTTCGCGGGGCTCAATTACCGGTTCTGACCACGCGTGCGCCGGTGCGCGCGCCGTCAAAACCGATCGGCGCGAAATGGCCGGGGATCCACCACCGTCGGCGCGCCCGTCATCATTTCCGCGATCAGGCGCCCCGTCACCGGGCCGAGCGTGAGACCGTGGTGCGCGTGGCCGAAAGCGAACCAGAGGTCGTCGTGCTTCGGCGCAGGCCCGATGATCGGCATCATGTCGGGCGTGCAGGGGCGACGGCCCAGCCACGGCTCGGCATCGAGCCGCGCGCCAAGCGCGAAGATTTCGCGCGCGAGCGGCTCCACGGCTTCGAGCTGAACGGGCGTCTTTGGCGCATCGCGCAAGCCGAGTTCGACGCCGGTCGTGAGACGCGTGCCGCGCACCATCGGTGTAATCAGGAAACCCGCTTCGGCGTCGAGTACCGGTTGATTCAGCTTCGCGCCATTCGTAACTGCGTAATGCATGTGATAGCCGCGTTTCACGGCGAGCGGCAACGCGTAACCGAGCCGCGCCGTGAGATCGCCCGACCACGGCCCCATGGCGATGACTGCCGACTTCGCCAGCACGGGGCCATCCTGTGTCATGACGCGCCACGACGGTTCGAGCGTCGCGGCATCGCCGATCATCACGCGGCCGCCTAGCTGTTCGAAGAGCTTCGAGTAGGCCGTTACCAATCCATTCGGATCGCTAACCGAATCGGAATCGGTGTAGCGCACGCCGCCCACCAGCGTGTGACTGAGCGCGGGCTCGGCGTCGCGCAGCGCCGCGGCATCCAGCGCCTCGTGGCCCACGCCGTACTCGCGCTGCCAGCGCTGTGCCTCGGCCACCGTGGCGTCCATGGCGGCGGCGCTGCGAAACACCTTCATCCAGCCATTGGTGCGTAACAGCGCCTGTGCGGCCGCCGCCTCGATCAGCGCGCGATGCTCGATCACGCAATGCTCGATGAGCGTGGAATACGCGCGCGCGATCTCGGCGTGCCGGTCGGCGCGCGAATGGTGCCAGTAGCGATAGAGAAAAGGCAGCAGCTTCGGCATCGCCCCAGGGTGATAGCGCACGTCCGTCGAGCGGTTGCGCGCGTAGCGCAGCAGCGTTGAAAGCTCGCGTGGAAACGCATAAGGGTAGACGCCCTCGCGCTGGATCAATCCCCCGTTGCCGTGCGATGTTTCATTGCCCGGCGCCCTGCGGTCCACGAGCGCGACCGAGAGGCCGCGCCGCTGCAACTGCAAAGCCACCGAGACGCCGACGATACCGCCGCCAAGCACGACCGAATCGAATTTCATCACGCGATGTTCCTGGCTCGAAGGCACTCAGGCGAGCGCGGTGACGGCCACTTCGACGTCGAGGCCCGGGCGCATCAGCAAGGCCTGCACACAGGCGCGCGTGGGCGCGTGCCCTTGCGCAACCCAGGCGTCCCATACGGCATTGAACGCGTCGAAATGCTTCGGGTCGCTGAGCCACACGTTCGCGGTCAGCACGCGCGTTTTGTCCACGCCCGCCGATGCGAGCAGCTTGTCGATACGCGTGAGGATTTCGGTAGCCTGGACGTCGATCGTCGCGCCTGCGGTATCGGGCACCTGGCCCGAGAGATACACCACGCCGTTGGCGATCACCACCTGGCTCATGCGCGCGTTGGTTTGCAGTCTTTGGATGTCGTTGCTCATGTTCACACCGCCGAAAGACCGGCAGCGTCGCTGCCGGCCGGGTTGTATACGGGAGGGGCCGTGACGATGGACGTCAGCGCCGGATTGGCTTGCGTCAGGCGCGCGAGATCGGGGCGCGGACGACGCAGATGAGGATACGCCGAAAACGCCGTTTCCAGCGCCTGCGAGACGGCGAGCGTTTTCATGTCTCCGCGAAACGGGCCCACGATCTGGAGTCCGAACGGCATGCCCGCGTGATCGACGCCGCACGGCAGCGCGAGCGCCGGATGCGTGGTGAGCGTAACGACGTACGTGAGGGCGAGCCAGCGGTAGTAATTCTCCTGCGCGCGGCCGTCGATCTGCGCGGCATAAAGCTCGGTCCACGGGAACGGCGTCACCGGCGTGGTGGGCGAAACGATCACGTCGTAGCGCGCGAACGCGCTCTGGAAGCGCTGGTAGATGCGCGTTTGCTCGGCTTGCGCCCACGCGCTGTCCGAGAGCGACATCGTCGCGCCCATTTCATAGTTCGCGCGCGTGTTCGGACCGAGCGCGCCCGGGTCGCGCGTATAGGCGGCATGCAGGCCCGCGACGAAGCTCTCCGCGCGGATCACGTCGAAGCAGCGATGCACGTCGCCCAGATCGAACGCCACCGGCTCGCACGTATGGACGATGCGTTCGAGTTCCGCCATGCGCGCGCGGAACACGGCGCGAATCTGCGGGTCGACGTCGCAGCAGCCGAAGTCTTCGGTATAGCCGATGCGCAGCGTCGACGGATCCATGTGCGCAGGCAAGGCGAACGCGTTGGCATCCACGGCATAGCTCAGCGGATCGCCAGCCGATTCGCCCGCGGTTGCCGCGAGTTGCAGCGCCGTTTCGGCGACGTCGCGCCCCATCGGCCCGACCACCGAGATCGGCGTCCAGCCGAGCAGGCGGCGCGAATTCGGCACGAGCCCCGGCGACGGACGGAAGCCCACCACCCCGCACTTCGCGGCGGGAATGCGCAGCGAACCGCCCGTGTCGGAACCCGTGCAAACCGGCAGCATGTCGCACGCGAGCGCCGCCGCCGAGCCGCCCGACGAGCCTCCGGCATTGAGCGCTGGGTTGAACGGATTGCCCGTTGCACCCCATACGGGGTTGCGCGTATTCGCGCCCGCGCCTAGCTCCGGCACGTTGGTCTTCGCCACGAGAATCGCGCCCGCCGCGCGCAGGCGCTCCACGAGCACCACGTCGCGCGAAGGCACGTGCCCGCGCGACATCGGCGAGCCGTAGGTCGTGAGCAGGCCCGCCGTGTCTTCGAGATCTTTCACGCCGAGCGGCAGGCCGTGCAGCAGGCCGAGCGGCTTGCCGTCCATGACGGCCTGCTCGGCCGCTTTGGCCGCTTCGCGCGCGGCGTCGAAACAGGTCGCCGTAATCGCGTTGACGGCCGGATTCACGGCTTCGATGCGTTCGATGCACGCGTCGAGCAGTTCGACGGGCGAAATGGCTTTGGCGCCGATCAGGCGGCGCAGTTCGACGGCGGACAGGCTGACCAGTTCGGTCTTGTCGAGCATCGTTCGGTTTCCTGATGAAAAGGTGTTCAGCCGATGGCCTCGCCGGTACGGTCGCGCAGCCAGACGAGCGGGATCAGCGAAATGGCGCTGGCAGCCGCCACATACCAGGCGGGCGCGAGCGGATTGCCGGTGCGCGCGACGATCCAGCTTGCCACAAGTGGCGAAAATCCGCCGAAGATCGAGGCGCTCACGACATAGGTCAGCGCAATGCCGGTGGCCCGCACTTCGCGCGGGAACAGCTCGGGGATCATCACGAGCACCGGCACGACCTGCCCCGCCACCAACACGGAGAGGAAGGCGGACACCGCGCAGAGCAGCGCCATGGAAGGCGCGGCGGAAAGCCAGGCGAACGCCGGGTAGACGCTCAGCAACAGCACGACGCGCGAGATCACGAGCACGCGCTTGCGGGTGTAGCGGTCGGCGAGCTTGCCCACGAGCGGGGCGGCAATGAACAGCACCAGCGAGCTGACCACGCCCGACGCGACGGCCGCCGTGGACGAAAGATGCAACACGCGCACAGCGTGATTCGGCAGAAAAAACGCTGTGATGTAGATGGAGACCGAACCGCCGAGTTCGGCGAAAGTGCCGAGTATCGTGAGTTTCAGATGCGTGGTGAGCGCCGACTTCAACGCGCCGCTTCGGCGTGCGCCGTGCGCCGGTGCGGCGCTCAGCGTCTCTTCGAGGCGGCGGCGGATCAGCATGCCCACGGGCGCCGCCACGATGCCGACGAGAAACGGAACGCGCCATCCCCAGCTGTCGACCGCCTCTTTGGGCAGCAGCACGTTCACGAGCGTGGCGACCGTCGCGCCAAGCGCGAGGCCCAGCGCCGTCGCAGCGAAGTTCCAGCTTGCGAAGAACGCGCGCGTGTTGTCGCTCGCATATTCCACGAGCAGCGTCGTGCCGGGGCCGAACTCGCCGCCCGCCGCGAAGCCCTGGATCAGGCGCGCCGCAAGCACGATGAGCGGCGCGGCGATGCCCGCCACCGCGTACGGCGGCGCACAGGCGATCAGCGCGCAGCTCAGCGCCATCAGCATGATGGTGAGCACCATGGCGCGCTTGCGCCCGGCGCGGTCCGCATAGGCGCCGATGACGATGCCGCCGAGCGGACGCACCACGAAGCCCACGCCGAACAGGCCGATGGAAAGCAGGAACTGGTTGACCGACGATGCAGAGGGAAAGAACAGCTTGCCGATCTGGATCGCGAAAAAGCTGTAGATCGTGAAGTCGTAGTACTCGAGCGCCGTGCCCAGCGTCGTCGCGGCAATGACCTGGCCCTTCGAAAGACCCGTTTTTCCCAGTGCGATTGAGGCCACGACGCTGCTCCTTCAAAAGGGAGTCGAGATGCGAGTTATCATATACGAGAAAAAATCATTTCTCGTATACGACAAAACCCGTAACCGGGAACCCTCCCTTCCATGGCAAAAAGCGCAGCACGTAATCACGCAACTGAGCACGCAACTGAGCATGCAACCGGGAAAGCAACCGGGCAGGCGGCAACGGAAATCGATCACGCGG
Organism: Paraburkholderia sp. EG287B; assembly: GCF_040965595.1. Taxonomy (NCBI): domain Bacteria; kingdom Pseudomonadati; phylum Pseudomonadota; class Betaproteobacteria; order Burkholderiales; family Burkholderiaceae; genus Paraburkholderia; species Paraburkholderia sp. EG287B. The sequence continues at coordinate 181,925 of NZ_JBFRCG010000013.1, read as the reverse complement.
CCGTTGGCGCGCGTCTGCGCGAGGCGCGCAAGGCGCGCGAGTTGACGTTGATGCAGCTATCGGAGTTGTCGGGCATCGCCGTCTCGACGATTTCGAAGGCCGAACGCGGCGACATTGCGCTCACCTATGACAAGTTCGCGGCGCTCGCGCACGCGCTCAACGTGGACTTCGACACGATCTTCGGGCGCAGGAAGCGCAAGGCGGCCGGCCCGATGAAGCCGTCGCTCACGCGCGCGGGCAAACAGATGATCTACGATACGCCGAACTACGAGTACGGCATGATCGCCAACGATCTCACGGGCAAGCGCATGGTGCCGATGCGCGGACGCATCCATGCGCGCACGATGGACGCGTTTCCCGATTACATCCGCCACAGCGGCGAGGAGTTTCTGTTCCTGCTGCGCGGCGAGCTGGAACTGCATTTTGAAAACGGCACGGTCTTCAAGCTGTCGCCCGGCGACAGTCTCTACTTCGACAGCGCCGTGGGGCACGTCTATCTCAGCACGGGTGCCGAGGATGCCGAGGTGCTGGTTTGTTGCGTCGACAACGACTCACACCGGCTGCCCGAAACGCTCTGAGCTGGCGCTCGCAAGTGTGACGCCGCCGCGTTTGAACGGCGGCGTCACGCCGCTCATCGGCCGAGCATCGGCAGCTTGAGACCCGCCTCGCGCGCCGTTTGCTGCGCGAGTTCGTAGCCGGCGTCCGCGTGGCGCATCACGCCCGTGGCCGGATCGTTGAGCAGCACGCGGCCCAGACGCTCGTGCGCCGACTGCGTGCCGTCCGCCACGATCACCACGCCCGAGTGCTGCGAGAAGCCCATGCCCACGCCGCCGCCGTGGTGCAGCGACACCCACGACGCGCCGCCCGCCGTGTTCAGCAGCGCATTGAGCAGCGGCCAGTCGCTCACCGCGTCCGAGCCGTCCTTCATCGATTCCGTTTCGCGGTTCGGGCTCGCCACCGAGCCGGTGTCGAGGTGGTCGCGGCCGATCACGATGGGCGCCTTCAGCTCGCCGTTCCTGACCATTTCGTTGAACGCCTGGCCCAGACGGTAGCGATCCTTCACGCCCACCCAGCAGATACGCGCCGGCAACCCCTGGAACGCGATGCGCTCGCGCGCCATGTCGAGCCAGTTGTGCAGGTGCGGATCGTCCGGGATCAGTTCCTTGACCTTGGCATCGGTCTTGTAGATGTCCTCGGGGTCACCCGAGAGCGCCACCCAGCGGAACGGGCCCTTGCCCTCGCAGAACAGCGGACGGATATACGCCGGCACGAAGCCCGGGAAATCGAACGCGTTTTCCACGCCCATTTCCAGCGCCATCTGGCGGATGTTGTTGCCGTAGTCGAGCGTGGCCGCGCCGCGCTCCTGCAGCGTGAGCATCGCGCGCACCTGGTGGGCCATCGACTCCTTCGCGACCTTCACGATGCTTTCCGGCGCGACCTTCTGCGCTTCGCGCCACTGTTCCACAGTCCAGCCCTGCGGCAGGTAGCCGTGGATCGGATCGTGCGCGCTCGTCTGGTCGGTCACGCAGTCAGGCGTGATGCCGCGCTTCACGAACTCGGCGAACACGTCTGCCGCATTGCCGAGCAGGCCCACCGAAACCGGCTTGCCCGTCTTCTTCGCTTCCTCGACGATGGCCAGCGCCTCGTCGATGGTCTTCGCCTTGCGGTCCACGTAGCGCGTCTTCAGGCGGAAGTCGATGCGCGTCTCGTCGCATTCCACCGCGATCATCGAGAAGCCCGCCATCGTCGCCGCGAGCGGCTGCGCGCCGCCCATGCCGCCGAGGCCGCCCGTGAGAATCCAGCGGCCCTTCGGGTCGCCGTTGAAGTGCTGGTTCGCGACCGAATAGAACGTCTCGTAGGTGCCCTGCACGATGCCCTGCGAGCCGATATAGATCCAGCTGCCCGCCGTCATCTGGCCGTACATCATGAGGCCCTTGCGGTCCAGTTCGTGGAAGTGTTCCCACGTGGCCCAGTGCGGCACGAGGTTCGAGTTCGCGAGCAGCACGCGCGGGGCGTCGGCATGCGTGCGGAACACGCCCACCGGCTTGCCCGACTGGATCAGCAGCGTTTCGTCCTCGTTCAGGTCCTTGAGCGACGCGAGGATCTGGTCGAAACACTCCCAGTTGCGCGCCGCGCGGCCGATGCCGCCGTACACCACGAGCGCATGCGGATGCTCGGCGACTTCGGGGTCCAGATTATTCTGGAGCATCCGGTAGGCGGCTTCCGCCAGCCAGGTCTTGCAGACCTTCTCGCTGCCGCGCGGCGCGCGGATCGTGCGGGTCGGGTCGAGGCGCGGGTCGGTGAAGTTCGGTTGGTTCATAACGTCTTCGTCTCGGATGTTATTCAGGTTTTTATCTGGCCTTCGGCGCTTATTGCTCGGACTCGAACGCCAGCGGGCTGTGTTTGGCGATCGCGCCGTTCTGCACGAGCTTCGTCATCGCGGCGATGTCCGGCGCGAAATAGCGGTCGAGGTCGTAATGCGGCACCTCGGCGCGCACCGACTGCATCACATGCGCGAGCGCCGGGCTCGTGTGGTGCGGCGCGCGCAGGTCCACGCCCTGGGCGGCGGCGAGCAGTTCGATCGCGAGGATGTTGGCCGTGTTGTCGGCGATGTCGGCGAGCTTGCGCGCGGCGAACGTCGCCATCGAAACGTGGTCTTCCTGGTTGGCCGAGGTCGGCAGCGAATCGACCGAGGCCGGATGCGCGAGCGTCTTGTTTTCCGACGCCAGTGCGGCCGCCGTGACGTGCGCGATCATGAAGCCCGAGTTCACGCCGCCGTCCTTGACGAGGAAAGGCGGCAAGCCCGAAAGCGTCGCGTCGATGAGCAGCGCGATGCGGCGCTCGGCCAGTGCGCCGATTTCGGCCGCGGCCAGCGCGAGGTTGTCGGCGGCGAAGGCCACCGGTTCCGCGTGGAAGTTGCCGCCCGAGAGCACTTCATTCGTTTCCGGGAAGATCAGCGGATTGTCCGACACCGCGTTCGCTTCGATGAGCAGCACCTGCGCCGCATGGCGCATCTGGTCCAGACACGCGCCCATCACCTGCGGCTGGCAGCGCAGCGAGTACGGGTCCTGGACCTTGCCGCAGTCGCGGTGCGAGAGATTGATCGCGGAGCCTTCGAGCAGCGTGCGATAGGCCGCGGCCGCCTCGATCTGGCCGCGATGGCCGCGCAGTTCGTGAATGCGCGCGTCGAACGGCTTCACCGAACCTGCCGCGGCATCCACGCAGAGTGCGCCCGAGACGAGTGCCGTGCGGTACAGGTCCTCGATCGCGAACATGTTGTAGAGCGCAAGCGCGGCGGAAGCCTGCGTGCCGTTGAGCAGCGCGAGACCTTCCTTCGCCTGCAGCGCGAGCGGCTTGAGACCGACGAGACGCAGGCCCTCGACCGCGCTCATGCGCTCGCCCTTCGCGAACACGTCGCCCACACCCAGCAGCACGCAGGACATATGCGCGAGCGGCGCGAGGTCGCCCGAAGCACCCACGGAACCCTTCACCGGAATCACGGGCAGCACGTCGGCATTGAACAGCGTGATGAGCGTGTCCATCACTTCGCGGCGAATGCCCGAATGGCCGCGGCCCAGACTCGACAGCTTCAGCGCCATCAGGAGACGTACGACGGGACGCGACATCGGCTCGCCCACGCCCACGGCGTGCGAGAGCACCAGATTGCGCTGCAGCAGTTCGAGCTGCTCACGCGGAATATGCGTGCTCGCCAGACGCCCGAAGCCCGTGTTGATGCCGTAGGCGGGCTCGCCCTTCGCCGTGATCTCGGCAACGGCGCGTGCGCCTGCGTCGATGGCCGCAAAGCTGGCCGGATCGAGTTCGAGCTTCACGCCGCCGTTTTCATCGGCACGCGCGATCTGGCGCAGTTGGGACAGGGTCAGATGGCCGGGAGTGAGTTTGATGTTCATTGCGGTGTCAAAGTTGTCTGGACAAGGTGGAATCAGATTACCGAAGCGAGCTTGTCTATACAAGTTCAATCTGCTCCACGTATACCCGCATTTCCGCTTCCTGACGCCTGAATTACGCCATCTTTCGATTGTGGCACAGTGAAATCCCCAGGTGATAACACCGATTGCCGGTCTTTCCGACACATCGATAATTGTATAGACAACTTGCCGTGCCGAACCTCCAGTCCATGACCGGGCACACGCCAACCATTCCTATCGGAGACTTCATGAAGAAACTTGCCTTGTGTGTCGCCCTCGCCCTTGCCGCCGGTGGCGCGTACGCGAAAGACTGGTCGACCATCCGCTTCGGCACCGACGCGAGCTACGCGCCGTTCGAGTCGAAGGCGACCGATGGCAAGCTGGTCGGTTTCGACATCGACCTCGGCAACGAAATCTGCCGGCGCCTGAACGCCAAATGCGTGTGGGTCGAGCAGGATTTCGACGGCATGATCCCGGGCCTCAAGGCCAAGAAGTTCGACGGCGCCCTGTCCGCGCTCACCATCACCCCGCAGCGCGAGCAGCAGATCGCCTTCTCGGCGAAGATGTTCAACACGCCTACTCGCCTCGTCGCCAAGCAAGGCTCGCCGCTGCAGCCGACCATCGCTTCGCTGCAGGGCAAGACGGTGGGCGTCGAGCAAGGCTCGATTCAGGAAACCTACGCGAAGCAGAACTGGGCGCCCAAGGGCATCAACGTGATTTCCTACCAGAACCAGGACCAGGTCTATCTGGATCTGCAGTCGGGGCGCCTCGACGCCGCGCTGCAAGACGAAGTGCAGGCCAATCTCGGCTTCCTGAAGACGCCGCGTGGCGCAGGCTTTGCGTTCGCGGGCGCGGAAATCCCCACGGGCGCCGCCGCCATCGGCCTGCGCAAGGACGATGCCGACCTCAAGGCGAAGATCGACAAGACGATCGCCGACATGATCAAGGACGGCACCTACAAGAAGATCGAGTCGAAGTATTTCGACTTCGACGTGTACGGCGGTTAAGCACCGCCGTCTTCATCTGCAACAACCAGGGGGAGCGCCGCTCCCCTGAACGAGGACACCTTCCATGGTCTTTCAAGGCTTCGGCCCGCTGCTCCTTGCGGGCACGTGGGAAACCATCAAGCTCGCGGTGCTTTCGCTCGGCGCCGCATTTCTGCTCGGCCTTGCGGGCGCTGCCGCGAAGCTCTCGCCCAACCGCATGCTTGCGCGCATCGGCACGGCGTACACCACGCTCATTCGCGCGGTGCCCGACCTCGTGCTCATGCTGCTGCTGTTCTACAGCATCCAGATCTGGCTCAACGACGTGACCGACATGATGGGCATGGACCAGATCGACATCGATCCGTTCGTGGCCGGCGTCATCACACTCGGCTTCATTTACGGCGCGTACTTCACGGAGACCTTCCGCGGCGCGTTTCTCGCCGTGCCGCGCGGGCAGATCGAAGCCGGTTTCGCCTACGGCATGAGTTCCACGCGGGTATTCACGCGCATCCTGTTCCCGCAGATGATGCGTTTCGCGCTGCCGGGCATCGGCAATAACTGGCAGGTGCTCGTGAAGGCCACGGCGCTCGTCTCGATCATCGGTCTCGCCGATGTGGTGAAGGCCGCACAGGACGCGGGCAAGGCCACCCAGGCGTTCTTCTTCTTCACGCTCGTGACCGGCGCGATCTATCTCGCCATCACCACGGTTTCCAACCTGGCACTGCACCGCCTCGAAAAGCGCTATTCGACCGGTGTGCGGAGGGCAGCGCTGTGATCGAACTGCTTCGTCAATACTGGCCCAACTATCTGTTCAGCGACGGCTTCAACACGAGCGGCCTCGCCATCACGCTCTGGCTGCTGGTCGTGTCGATCGTGGCGGGCTTCCTGCTTGCCGTGCCGCTCGCCATTGCGCGCGCGTCGCGCAACCCTTGGCTTTCGCGGCCGGTTTGGGTCTACACGTACGTGTTCCGCGGCACGCCACTCTATGTGCAGCTGCTGCTCTTCTACACCGGCCTCTACAGCCTGCATTTCGTGCAGGCCAATCCGGTTCTTGGCGACTTCTTTCGCAGTGCCATGAATTGCACGCTGCTGGCGTTTGCCTTGAACGAGTGCGCTTACGCCACCGAAATCTTCGCGGGCGCGATTCGCGAGACCGCGTATGGCGAAATCGAAGCGGCCCAGGCGTATGGCATGTCGAAGACCAAGATCTACACGCGCATCATCCTGCCTTCGGCGTTGCGGCGCGCCCTGCCCTCGTACAGCAACGAGGTGATCCTCATGCTGCACGCGACGACGCTGGCGTTCACCGCGACCGTGCCCGACATCCTGAAGGTGGCGCGCGATGCCAATTCCGCCACCTATATGACGTTCCAGGCGTACGGCATCGCGGCGGCGCTCTATGCGTCCATCGTCTTCGCCCTGATCTGGGGTTTCCGCCGCCTCGAAACACGTGTGCTGGCGTATCTGAAGCCGCAAGGCCACTAAGAATTTCACGCAGTTTTGATGGAGTGACCCGAGTATGTACAAGCTGATTGTCGACGACCTGCACAAGAAGTTCGGCGAGAACGAGGTTTTGAAGGGCGTATCGCTCAAGGCAAAGGCTGGCGACGTGATCAGCCTGATCGGATCGAGCGGTTCGGGAAAGAGCACGTTCCTGCGTTGCATTAACTTTCTCGAATCGCCCTGCTCGGGACGCATCACGCTCAACGGCGAGGAGATCCGCACGAGCGCCGACCGCGGCGGCGCGCTGCGCGTGAGCGATCCGAAGCAGCTCCAGAAAATGCGCACGCGCCTTTCGATGGTCTTTCAGCACTTCAATCTCTGGGCGCACATGACCGTGCTCGAGAACATCATCGAGGCGCCGGTCAGCGTGCTCGGCCTCTCCCGCAGCGAAGCCGAGGCCCGCGCGCGCAAGTACCTCGACAAGGTGGGGCTGGCCGCCGGCGTCGAGCACAAGTACCCCTCGCATCTTTCCGGCGGCCAGCAGCAGCGCGTGGCGATCGCCCGCGCGCTGGCCATGGAGCCCGAAGTGATGCTGTTCGACGAGCCCACTTCCGCGCTCGACCCCGAGCTTGTGGGCGAAGTGCTCAAGGTCATGCAGAAGCTCGCGGAGGAAGGCCGCACCATGATCGTCGTCACGCACGAAATGGGCTTCGCGCGCAACGTGTCGAATCACGTCGTGTTTCTGCACAAGGGCAAGATCGAAGAGCAAGGCGACCCCAAGGACGTGCTCAATGCGCCGCGCAGCGAGCGGCTCCAGCAGTTCCTCGCGGGACGGCTGAAGTAAGGTCGTGGCGGGCTGTCGTTTCAAGGCCCGCCAGCGCACCTCGGGGGCATGTGCAACGATGCGCGGGCATCGAAGTGCTGCTCCGGTTACACACCTTGTGTGCGCCAGGCCACATTGGCGCAAGCGCCCGGCGCTATAGTGAAAACGTCAACGGGAGCGACGCCCAACGCCCGCCTCCACGCCTCGCGTCGGGCTATCCGCCGGACGAGCGCGCCGCTCCATCGTGTCGAAGCAAGGCAGTAATCCGGCTTTTCAGGAGACCTCCCATGAAAAAGCTGCTTGCCCTCCTGCTCATCGTTCCCGCTACGGCTTTTGCCGACGCAGCGGCATTCCCGGACGGGTCCGCGAGCCCCAGCGCGGCCGACCTCCAGCAACGCCTCTCGGGCAAGGCATTCGACATCAAGATCGCCGACGGCAGCACGTGGCATGTGCAGTACGGCAATAACGGCGACTACGACTTCAAGTCGAGCAAAGGCTTTGCCGACCACGGCGACTGGAAAGCCGAGGACGGCAAGATCTGCAGCAAAGGCAGCAAGATGCCGTATTCGTGCAACGAAGTGCGCATGAAAGGCGCCGACCTGTACCTCAAGCGCGACAACGGCGAGATCATCGAGTTCGTCGAATCGCAGTGAGCGACGCCTGGCAGGCCCAACCAATCGAAAGCCGATCGTCGGCGATCGAGCGCCGTTGGGCCTACACTACCGGCATGCCGCCCACTCCAGACGAATGCATGCCAGCCAGCGCAGCCCTCCACGCCGATGCGCCCTCGCTCACCGACGCGCATCCTGAACCGCCCGACGCCGAACCCCTGCTGGACCCGGCCCTGCTGCGCCGCCTGTTGCGCGCGAAAGACCGCATGGACGCCGCCTCTCACGAGGCGTGGCCCGTCAAGCGCCTGGCCGAGGTCAGCGGCGTATCCGAAGCGCATTTCGCGCGCTCCTTCAAGCGCGCCTTCGGGCTCCCGCCGCATCGCTACCTGCTCACGCGGCGCATCGAGCAGGCCACCACCCTGCTGCGCGACACCGATCTCGACATCACGGATATCGCTTTCGCCACCGGCTGGGAGAGTCTCGGCACCTTTGGCCGCACGTTTCGCGACGTGGCCGGCTCGAGCCCCAGCGCCATGCGCGTTCAGGCGCGGGCCAACCTGCCCGAGATCGACCGGGTGCCCGCCTGCGTGCTGAAAGCCGCGCAGCGCCCCGACCTCACCACAGCAGTTTTGGAGAAGCGGCGGCGTGCGGGCAAGGCTAAAGTGCGGCCCTGAAGTGCGATCACTAACCAGGGAGGTGTTATGAATCAGGGTATCAATGTGGTGGGCCTGTACGTCGACGACCAGGACGAGGCACTCAAGTTCTACGTCGACAAACTCGGATTCCGTGTGCATACCGACGTGCGCAATGGCGCGTACCGCTGGCTCACGGTCCAGCACCCGGAGCAGCCATCGTTCCAGCTCGGGCTGTTCCTGCCCGGGCCGCCCGTTCACGATGAGGCCACCGCGCAAACGCTGCGCGCCATGGTCGCCAAGGGCGCCATGCCGCCCCTCGTGCTCGCCGTGGCGGACTGCCGCGCGAGCTACGAGCGCCTGAAGGGTCTGGGCGTGGAATTCACCCAGGAGCCGGTCGACCGCTACGGCAGCGTCGACGCGGGCTTTCGCGATCCTGCCGGCAACGGCTGGAAGATGATCCAGGCGCCGAAGCAGGCATAGCGGCTAGGCATGCGCGGCTTCGAAGGCGATGCCTTCGGCCGCGTCTTCGAAATGGTCGCGGCTTTCGGCGATTTCCTGATAGTCGATCTCGCCGTCGAGCATGACGTATTCGTGAATACGCAGGCCCGCAGAAAAAATTACCTCGAGATTGCGATCCGTCGCCGGGAACACGGCCTGCGGCTTGCCCTGCTGGGTGATCACCAGAAGCTGGCTGCCCAGCCGGTCCTTCATGAATAGCGTCTGCGTGACTCGCGCGGTCTGCACGCGCGTGCGGTCGCCCACCAGGTCCAGATACGTTTCGCTAATGTTCCTGAACATCGTTGCCTCCATTTCAGCGCTGCCTGCCGCTGACTTCCAGTTACATGACAAGTCAACTATAGTGCCGAAATAGCCCGCTCGCAGGCGACATCCTGTCGCGCGCGAGCGCCTGATTGAACGCATCCTTCTTCAGATCATTGACATTTGCGCTGGTCGAGCGTAGCGAACGGCGCGTGGCCGTCCATCCAGTCGTACTGGCTGGTCGGCGTCGCCCACGCCCAGTTCGAAGGCGAACGCGCAGTGGCGCCGCGGCTTGTGCGATCCGCGCCGCTGCGCGGCACGGCATTCGGTGCGCGATCCTCGGTGCCCGTCTGCTGGCTTTCGGCGATGATGTCTTTCATGTCAGTCCCGCTCCAAAGAAATGAGATCCGCATGCGGCGGCCGACCGTCTGCACGGCACAACCCGCATGCTTTTCGATGTGAGCGGACGATACGCCAATCCAATGAAGCGCTTTTCGCTTCAAATGCCATTCTTTTAGGCTTGGGCGCCACTGAGCGTTAACGACTGGCCCGCCACGAAGCGGCGCTGCGCTTCGTGGTGGCAATTTGATGACAATTCAATGACGTTCGCGTACCAGATATTCAGGCGCGAACCGGGAAGCGGTCAGGGCGTGGCGTCCCAGCCGTGTGACGCGAGGATCTTGTCGAGCAGGAAGCGCAGCGCGACACGCTCGGCCTCGTTCAGCCCGTGGTAGAGGTCGCTTTCGCGCTTGTCCAGGGTCGGGCCGATCTTCCTGAATATCTTGCGGCCTTCGGCGGTGAGCGAAATGATGACGCTGCGTCCGTCCTTGTCGTTGCCCGTGCGCGCGAGGATCTCCTTCGAGAGCATGGCCTCGACCGTGCGGCTGGCCTGACTCTTGTCGAGGTTGGCGCGCCGCGAGATGTCCATCACGGTTTGCGGACCGAACGTGCCGATCGCGGCGATGATGCTCGCCTCCGGATACGGCACCCCCAGCTTGTCGCGCGACATCTCGCTGCTCATGCGGTCGGCGATCTTGGTCAGTGCTTTCAGCCGATAGGTCAGCGAGGCGTCTGCGCCTGGCTCATTCGTGCTTGCCATATGTCCACTCGAGAATTGGATCCGGAAACCCGCGAAAGAAACCCGGGTATGTTGCCCTGATCCTGCCCGCAAGGTCAACTGTGGGGCGCACACAAGGCGCAAGCAGTGAGTCGGGCGCCGTCCGCTTCAATACGGTGCACGCAGTGTGCGAAGGCGCGATACGCAGCGTCGATGGCCATATTCATTTTCATCACTCGCATTCATCGTGGCCGCTTATACTGCACGCGTTCAACGCGCGAAGATGGCCATGAGCAAACGAATGACTGTCCGGCAGTCGCCGGTGCACGGAAAAGGCGTCTATGCGTTGCGTCCCCTGCGGGCCGGCGAGCGCATCTTCGAATACAAAGGCAAGATCATGAGCTGGCGCAGCGCGGCCCGGCGTTATCGTCTGCGTGAAGACGGCGCGCATACGTTTCTGTTCGGTCTTTCCGATGGCCGCGTGATCGACGGCGGCCAGGGCGGCAACTGGGCGCGCTGGCTCAATCACGCGTGCCAGGCGAACTGCGAAACCATCGAAATCAACGGTCACGTATTCATCGACGCGTGCCGCGACATCCTGCCGGGCGAAGAGCTGTTCATCGACTACGCGCTCGAACTGCCCGACGACGCCTGCGAAGACAGCGTGCGCGAATACATCTGCCGCTGCGGGGCGCCGGCGTGCCGTGGGACGATGCTCGCCGGCGCCGGTGTCAGCGCCAGTGTTATCGATGACACCGGCGTGAGCAGCATCGTCAGCGTAGTCAGCCTGTTTTAGGCTGCACGCCGCCTAGAACCGGTGCCGCATGCCGATCGCGACAACCGTCTGCTGATTCGTCGACGACGGCGACTGCCCGCTGATATCCGCACCCAGACCCGATCCATCCGCGCTGATGTGCGGGTAGCTCGCCTGCGCATAGACGTCGGTGCGCTTCGAGAGGAAATAGTCGGCCTGCACCGACACCTCGCGCCAGCGCGGGTGATGCTCGCCGCCTGAACTCGAGAGCGCGCCCTGCGTGTAGGTGTACGCGCCGTTCAGGCTGAATTGCGGCGTGAACAGGTAGCTCGCGTTCACCTCGTAGTTGCTGAAGCTCGCGCCCTGCCGGTTCTGCACGAGGCCGAGGCTGTCCGCGCCGTTGATCGTGTCGAGGCCGCCCAGTTGCGTGCGGGTCCACACGAAGCCGAAGCGCGCATGGCGGGTAACGTATCTCAGTTCGAAGCCGCTTTGCGTGCGGCATCGTCGGTGGACGGCCCGGTTCCACGCAGGTTCGTCACGTTTTGCAGCAGGTCGAACCAGAACGGCGCGCCGAACAACGTCGCGCTCGCCGTGAGCAGCCAGCCGACGATCATCCAGGCCACGCCGTCCGCGTAGGCGCCGTCCCTTTGCCAGCCGATCGGCAACTGGTTCATCAGCGAGACCGCATCGGCAGACGCGTTCCCGTGCAGCGCACCCGCGAGCGAGGGATGCATCCATAGAATCCTGAACAGAAAAACCGTATCGATGTTCAGTGCAATCACGATGACAAGCGCCACGGCAAATGAAATGAACTGCGACCAGCGCTTGTAGGTGCCGGAAAGCCTGTCCATCCCGTTGTCGAACCACTTGCCGAGCGCGTCGGAAAACTGGCCGACATCCTGGTTGGCGTGCCGGAACATCGCCTGCAACACCTCCCTCAACTGCTGGTTCTGGATGGTGGCAATCGACTGGCCGATGTTCTGGTCGGCACCGGGGGCGCGCCGAAGGATATCGATCATCGCCAGGGCAAAGTCCTTCGACGGAATATAGGAGGGCTTGTACTTCAGGTCGCTCGCATTCGTCGCGTCACCGGAGTCGCGCGGGCTCACGAGTGCGTGGTTGTAGAGGTCGCGCGCCATGCCGTTGAACTGTGGGTCGTTCAAAATCTGCTTGACGCCGGATAGCAGACACTTCGCGCGCAACTGCAAAAGCGACGCGAAGAGCTCGGTCACGGTGCTGACGGCAAGGCTCACCGCGAAATAGCAGAACACCAGGCCAATGCCGACTTCAAGTACGGTGCTGTTGAACATGTGCGGCTCCGCGTGCTTGCGCTTCAAAGAAACGAGAGACTGCACAGCCGGCTGCTCTTCGAAGCATGTTCGTGACATTCGCGTGGCGGGAGCCCTCTCTTCAACAATCAGCGGTTTTGACACGACGCTCAAGACCGTAAATGCGGGTTGTGTGGGCAATGCCACACAGCGAAAGCATCGGAGGGACGACTCATCCTGAGTGCGGCCACACGAATTCAAACATTCGCGTTGTTCACGAGCAGTGTCACGTCCGAGGCGATCTTCGCGGCAGCCGTAACTGAGGCCGGATCCGTCACGTCGATCTTGACCGGAACGATGCCGGGTTCGTTAAAGCCTTCCGGGTTGCGCACCCCAGCGTAGACCTTCGCGGCCCCGCGGGCCAGGGCCTCGCGTGCAAAGGCCAGACCGAGGCCACGGCTTGCACCGGTTACAAACACGACGGAATTCCTGATTTTCATTTTGAATCTCCAATGAAATTGATCATGCAAAGTGTTCGTTTGAATCAGGCCCGGAAGAGCTCGCGGTGCTCGCGAACGAACGCCTCGACCGTCTGCGGCGCCTTGCCGGTCACTTGCTCGATGATGCTATCGGTCCCCTTGAACACGCCGTTCTGATAGTCGACAGCGACTTCGATGAAGTGCTGGATCATAAACTCGGGAAGGTCGTACTTCTGCAAATGCGCGCGATATTCATCGAGTGTACCGGGGCGATAAGCGATCTTCCGGTCGGTGACCTTGCCGATCTCGTCGGCAATGCCCTGGTGGTCGAGTTCGACCGGCCCGCAAAGCTCGTAGCGCTTGCCAATATGGCCCGAGGGTTGCGCGAGCACCGTGGCGATGAAGCGGGCCTGGTCAACGGCGGTGATCGGCGCGTGGCGACCCGCGCCGTAAGGCAGCGCGATCTGTCCTTGCTGGACGATGGTGTCGCGCACCCACGGGAAGATCAGCCATTCGGAAAAGAAGGTCGGGCGAACATGAATGGTCGGCACCCCCGACCAGTCGAGCACGCGCTCGGCAATCCAGTGATCGCGCGCGGCGTGGCTCTTCGCATTCTCGCGCGCGGAAATCTGCGACATTTCCACGACGACTTCGAGACTGGCGCGGCGCGCGGCGTCCGCGAAATACGCGGTGCCCTGAATGAACCCGGGCCGAACGGGATAGCAGAGATACGCGCCCGTCACGCCCGAGGTGGCGCGGATCAGGTCGTCGTGATCGAGCAGATCGCCCACCACCACTTCGGCGCCGGCGGCCCGCAGCGCGGCACTGCGCGCGTCTTCCGTACGGACCATCGCGCGAACCGCGTGTCCGGCTTCGAGCAGGTTATTGACCACGTGCACGCCGGTTTTTCCCGTAGCGCCGGTAATCAGGAATTTACGCTGTTGCATGATGAGCTCTCCGTTAAAGTGCATATGCACATTTGTACCCGAAATAAATCGCCAGTCTCTGGCGACAGTTTTCGTTCAGATCGTTTCGATGTGTTGCCTGACGTCTTCCAGCAGTGACGCGGAAGCGTCCGGATCGGGGATGATGCGCGCCATGGTCAGCGCGCCGATCATGGCCGCGAGCGCGAAAGCGGCCTGCGAGCGGTCCGCCTCTTCCTCCGGTGACGCCATGCGCGCCGCCAGCATGTCGACGAGCGCATCGAACCCGCGCGACGCCGCCGCGCGCGTCGCGTCGTCCGCGCGCGCCAGCTCGCTGCCCATGCCGGCAAGCGGGCAACCGTTCGCGCGCGCGTCGCGATGACCGGTGGACATGTACGCGTCCACGACCGCCCGGAACGCGTCCTCGCCCGTGGCCCCATCCGCAGCGGCGACGAGGTTTTCGACGATGCCGGCCAGCCCCGCTTCGCACGCCTCGGCAACCAGCTGGTCCTTCGACTCGAAATGGCGGTAAAAGCCGCCATGCGAAAGCCCGGCGGCGGCCATCACGTCGGCGAGTCCCGTTGCGTGGATGCCATTCGCCCTGAATGCTTCAGCGGCGACTTCCACGATGCGCTCCCGCGTCTGCGCCGTTTCGACTTTCGACTTCCTCATGATGCGACCCCGCTCCGTGATTCGATGTTGTTTAGATGGTAGTCGTCATCTAAATGGAAGTCAAGGTGAGTTTGGGGTGTTCGGGCGTCGCGGGGCAGCCGGAAACCCGATTCGGCATCACTCATGTCCGAGACGACCGCATCACGACCTACTGGCTTGTCTGCAAGCGCCGGCACTCTGCCTGTTTCATATCGATGTAATGCTGCCGGTCGATTTCGTGCAGTTGTCGCGGATATTGCTCGCTGGCGCTGAACCACTCATTCAGGCGTTGCTCCAGGCGCGTATCGGGCAGGCTGGACGGTTCGCCGATAAAGGCATCGATAGCCAGGTAATAACGCATGGTATTGCGTTCGACGAGGCCGCGCACCCCATCGGCGTATTTCGGCTCTGTCGCGGACGGACCCGCGATATTGGTGAATCCGACCTTGCCGCGACCGAAAGTTGCCAGATAGCCCTTCATGGCGAGACGCCCGAATACGCCGTAGCTGTATGCGTAGGTCAAGTGCAGAAACGTGCGATCACTTCTGAGAGACACCGCTTCCAGAACGATCTGGTAATCGCGGGTGTCCAGCGGTCCGCTCGCGGCGTGGAGGTTTATCCGGAAATATCCCGGGCTGGTCATCGCCGGATCGTATTCGAATTGAAGGCGGTAAGTGGAAGCGAGCTTCTCTTCGGGCACCTGGTCCTGGCTGACGTTGACAGTCAGCGTTTCTGCGTTGCTGCTATGCGCAACATGGCAGTACTTTACATTGGGATGCAGGATCAGTATGTCGCACCAGTTCTTTGGGCCGTGCGACGGGTCATCGAGGATACGGCTGACCTTCGCGAACGGGTAGTCCATCACAGCGTAGATTTCGCCTGCGACCGTGGATGAGGACTCGCGGGAATCGAGGTACAGCCTCCGATGAAATGCGTTCTGGTCGAGTTGTGGTTTCAGGCTCTCGTAGGTGGCGCGCAAGCTGGTGGCATTGTCGACCGTTTGAGCCGCCTGCACGATGGATGACGGGTACCATGCGGCGAGGATGAGAATACACACCGTACCGCGTAGCCACCCGGTGACTGAACATCGGGGAGACCGGGTCATCTCTGGTTCAAGGAGACGGGGCATGAGCGTGCCTTGAGTTAGGTGGATCTCGTCCACAAGTGTTGTGTCTTCTGGATTCTGCGCACGGATCATGCCTCCGCGGCGATTGATTCGCACCCGCTCCTCTCATGCCGCCCGGCGCGCCACTCGTGCGCCGACCGCGAGTGCGACGCACGCGAGCGCGGCACAGAAGACTGCGAACACCACATTGGCCCACAGATGGCCAACCGCGCTCGCAAGCAGCGCAACGCCGACTGCAGGCACCGAGTTTCCGGTGTAGCAGCACAACAGATAGGCCGATAGCAATTCCGCGCGCTTGTCCTGGGGAGCGATGCGGTTGATCTCCTGGAGACTACCGCGAAATCCCCACGCGCTCGCAACACCGCAAAGCGCCGTCGCCGCCAGCAGCCAGGCGAGCGAGCCGTCAATCTGCGCCCACAGGAGGATCGCGAGGCTGGGCGGTAAAAACCATAGCCCCGCCGACATCGCGGTCCGCGCCGCAAGCATGGGCGTCGCGATGACCGTAAGCGCCCCGGCCAGGAAGAGTTCGGCAACCACCGCGCCGCTCAGCGCAGGACTGTGTATGCGCATGCTCCCGGCGAGCAGATTGGGCAGCAGTGCAGCGTAGAACCCCAGTAGCGCGAAGGTAGCGAAAGCCGTCACGGCGGGCGCCACGAAAGCGAAGCGCAGATCGCGTGGCACCCCGACACGTGGCTTGAGCGAAAGCTGCGCGGTCGAATGCGTGGGCGATTCGACCGTTTCGCAGGCGAGCGCCGTCGATGCTGCCGTTACCACGAGCACGGCCAGATAAACGATGAAGGGCAGGCGCAACGGCCACGGCGCGAACTGTGCAAGGAGGCCCGCGATCAGCACGCCGACCGCGAGGCCCGCGAGATTGACGGCCGCAGCGAGCCGGCTCGCACTCGCCTTGTCGTCGGCGGCGTACAGCTCCGCGATCCATGCCGTTGCGCTCGCTGCGCCAACACCGATGGCGAGCCCGCTAAGTGCGCGCCCGAGAAAGAGCATGACGGGGTGCACGGCGAACAGGAACACCAGCGCACTCACGATCGCCACGGCGAGCACGATGAGGCTGACGGCGCGCCGCCCTGCCTGATCGGAGACGCGCCCAAACGCGAACAGCGCTACGAGATTGCCGGTCACGTAAGTGGCGTAGACGAGCGTGACCGTCAGTTCGGAAAGGCCGAAGCTGCGTTGATAAAGCGGATAGAGCGGCGTGACCATGGTGCTCCCCGCGTAGATCACGCCGAGCAGCACCGCCGCCGTGATGAGCGACATGCGCCGGTTCAGCCTGCCCTGCCATGTACGCGCGGCCACTGTGCGAGCCTTCAGGCGCCATCGCGGATGGCCGTGTCGATGGCCACCGCGCGAAGCGGTATCGATTTCGTGCCGGGCACCTTGCTTTCCTTCGCGTACTGCCACAGTGGCAAGGGAGATGCCTCGGCTCCCGGGTCAAAATGTGTAGTTTCGCTACGCCGCGACGTGTTTTGCGCTTTTTCCATGTCGTCCCTCGATAAGCTCCTCAGCTCTCGATGGGTTCGAGCGCAAGCGACATTCCGCGCGGCCGCAGCGTCGCTCGTTTAGGGGCGCCTAAGGCTCGACGGCCGCACTGACACGACCGAACCTTGAGCGCGGCTTTCGGACAGTGGCGAGGCTGGCGGTGAAACCACCGGCATTGAAGAGGGGGATAGAAAACGGCGCGACGGACCACTACCCGATGGCCCTGGCCTTGGTAAGGGCCCTCGCTATTTCCGCGACAAGCTGGTGTTGCTGATACGGTTTACGAAGTCTCTGGATTTCGACGTCGGCTCCCTGCGGAAGCTCTGCGTAGCCAGTGGCCAGGATCACAGGGAGTGTCGGGCGCAACTCGCGTGCGGCCAGCGCCAGCTCAAGTCCCGTCATCCGCGGCATCGAATAGTCGGTGAGCAGGAGGTCGATCTTGCGCCCCGCCTTCAGGATCTCGAGTGCGCCTGCGCCCGAGTCGGCTTCGATCACCTCATGTCCCATATCCTGAAGGAGGTACGCAGTGCTCGTCGCGATCAGGGCATCGTCATCGACGAGAAGAATGCTCGCCTGGATCGGATCGATTGCGCTGCCCTCCGGCTGCGCATCGTGCTGCAGGTCATCGGGTGTGACGCGTCGCGAGGTAACGGGCAGCCATAACTCTACCCGCGTCCCTCGTCCTGCCTCGCTCTCGAGGCGCAGGGCGCCGTTCAGTTGCAGCGCGAGTCCGTGAATCATTGAGAGACCCAACCCCGTCCCCTTGCCGAGCTCTTTCGTTGTAAAGAACGGCTCGGTTGCTTTCGCGAGGGTGTCCGGATCCATGCCTTTCCCGGTATCAGTGACGATGATGCGTACGTAATCGCCCGCAGGCAGTCCGTTGTCGCAACACGTGTGTATGTCATCGACCGCTATCGACAACGCCCCGCCCTCCGGCATCGCGTCGCGGGCGTTGACCACCAGGTTCAGGAGCGCGAGTTCGACCTGATTCCCATCGGCAAGGGTAAGCGGAATGTCCTCCGGCAAACTCAGCTCCAGCGCCACGCGCGGCCCTATCGACCGTTCCAGGAGATCGGTCATGCCACGAACCACGGTGGGGAGGTGGGTCGGCTCGACCTTGAGATCCTGCTGCCGCGCGAAGGCCAGAAGGCGCTGCGTAAGCGCGGCGCCACGCTGTGCTCCCCTAAGCGCGCCGTCGATCAGTCGCGTTGCTCGAATGGCGTCCCGCGGCTGTTTGCGCAGCAGTTCGAGATTGGCCATGATGGCCATCAGCAAGTTGTTGAAATCGTGGGCAACCCCGCCCGTCAACTGCCCGATCATTTCCATCTTCTGAACCTGGCGCAGCAACTCTTCCGCGCGCTCGCGCTGCCGGATCTCGTCCAGCACGAGCTGGTGGGTACGCTCAAGCTCCGCAGTGCGCTGGGCGACCCTTGCCTCGAGCATGTCGTTGACCCGCTGCAGGCTGTCTTCCGCCGCCTTGCGCAGGGTGATATCGGATGTTACTCCGACGAGCCGCGCGATCTTTCGAGTGCCGTCTCGAACCAGCCGCGCGCGCATGTCCGCCCAATGCACCGTCCCGTCTGGCCAGATCGTACAGAGTTCGAGTGCGAAATCGCAGCCGGTCGCGAGGCTGCGATTGATTGCGTCGGTTATGCGGGGCCTGTCATCGCGGCTGATGCCGGCAATGAGATCGGTGTACGTGAAAGGCTCGCCTGACGCAAGCCCGAAAATCGCGTGACACGCAGGCGAGGCCACGAGTGCAAATGTCGACAGGTCCAGCTCCCATGAGCCCAGTTTCCCTGCCGTGAGTGCGGTATGCAGGCGCGCCTCGCTTTCGCGCAATTCATCGATACGCAGACGGGCTTCGAATTGCCGCGCCCGGCCACGCAGCGCTGTGCCAACCGCGCTGATGAACGTCCGCGGATGAAACGGGCGCTCGATGAACGTCGCGTTTCCCAGCGTCGCCGCGAGTCGGGCCAGTTCGGGGTCCCGATCCGGCGCGCCCCCCCGCTGCGTAAGGATGATGAACGGAAAGTCCGACCATGTGGGCTGCGCCGAAACCCAGTTTTCGAGTGGCTTGAGGTCGGCACCTCGCAGCCCCTCGTCGGTCACGATCGCGCAACAAATTCCCTCACCGAGCTTTGCGACGAATTGCTCGAAATCGCCACATACGCACGCCAGCGCGCCTGCCTCCTTCAGGAGAGCCGTGGCAACGACAGCGTCTCGCCCAACCGGTGTAAAAACCAGTGCGGGACAGCGACTGAAATCAGGTGCTTTCATTGCCAGCGGCGCCCGTCGGCATGAGCGGCCCTGTGTGACCCACGAACGTGGGTACACCGCGCAGGATGCCCTGGAAGCTGTCGAGCGGTGCCCCGACGTTCAGACCGAATCGCCCAATGCGAAATTCCCGGATCGTCTCCTCGTGACGACCGGTGCGCTTCTTGATGATCGACACCGCACGTCGCACGCTTCCCAGCGCCTCGAAATACCGCAGCAGGATGACCGTGTCGGCAAGGTACGTGACGTCGACGGGCGCCTTCATGTCGCCAACGAGCCCATGCTGCGCTACCGTCAGGAAAGTCGTCGCGCCTTGCCTGTTGAGGTATTGCAGCAATTCGTGGATATGCAGGACGAGCGCGTTCTCCTGCGGCATGGCGGCCTGGTAACCGTTGAGGCTGTCGATGGCCACCGTTTTGGCCCCGGAGTGATCGACGCAAGCGCGTACGCGCTGGGCGAACTCGCCAGGCGAGAGTTCCGCGGCATCGACCTGCTCCACATACAGCCGTCCGGCGTCGCGCATCGCTTCAAGGTCGAAACCCAACGCGCGGGTCCGGTCAAAGAGCAGTCCAAGTTCTTCGTCGAAGGCGAACAGCGCCGCCTTCTCGCCCCGGGCGACCGCCGCCGAAATGAACTGAAGCACAAAAATGCTTTTGCCAGTGCCCGCCGGTCCTAGCACCAAAGTGCTCGAGCCCTGTTCGATGCCGCCGCAGAGAAGCGCATCGAGTTCCGCCACGCCGCTCGTCATTTGCTCGCGTGCAAACCTGACGCGATGTTCCGCGGCAACGAGTCGGGGAAACACGGCAACACCGCCGCGTTTGATGGTGAAGTCGTGATAGCCACCACGGAACGCCTGCCCCCGGTACTTGGAAATCCTCAACCTGCGCCGCTCGGCTCCATAGTCAGGGGCAAGTTCTTCGAGCTTGATGACGCCGTGGGCGACGCTGTGTACGGTTTTGTCTGCGGCATCCGCAGTCAGGTCGTCGAGCAAGAGGACGGTCGCTCCCTGCCGCGAGAAGTAATGCTTGATGGCGAGCACCTGGCGGCGGTAACGCAGCGAGCTCTGCGCGAGCAGACGGATTTCCGACAGGCTGTCGAGGACGACCCGCCTGGGCCGAACTCGTTCGAAGGCGTCAAAGATCAGGCGGGTCGTCTCGCCGAGCTCGAGATCGGACGAATACAGCAGACTCTGTTGCTGATCCGCATCGAGCAGGCTCTCCGGGGGCACCACTTCGAACACGGCGACGCGATCGCCCAGCTGCCAGCCATGCGACGCGGCGCCGTCGCGCAATTCCCGCTCCGTTTCGGACAGCGTGATGTAAAGGCCCTGATCGCCCGCCTCGACACCTTCAAGGAGAAACCGCAGCGCGATGGTCGTTTTCCCGGTGCCGGGGCTCCCTTCGAGAAGGAAAAGATTTCCCTGAGTCAGCCCTCCCGCCAGGACGTCGTCCAACCCGGGAACGCCAGTGCGCACAATCGGCTTGGCTTTGGTCTCATCGTCCATCAGGCGCTCCTGACTGCTCGGTGTTTGACGCGATATTCCCGCATCGCGGGCGGCCTGGCTCACTGAATCCGTCTCGATGCAATGAATGCGGCGCGCTACGTGCGCAAAACGCATGCCCGCCCTCCTTCCTCCGCCCGATGGAAGCTGCCGGAGGAGATCGCGAAGCGAGCGCCGGGTTTCCGTGCGGCGGCCATGGAGCGTGTCTGCCAGCGTATCTGCGAGGCACGCGGAATGCGCGTGGCGGTCCATCGCCCATCTCAACACGGAGAAAGACCATGACCAAAAGCACGGATTCCAGCGTCTATAAGGTGACGGAAATCATCGGCACGAGCACGACTTCCTGGGAGGAAGCCGCAAAAAATGCAGTGGAAACCGCAGCCGCGTCGTTGCGCGACCTGCGAATCGCCGAAGTCTGCAAACTCGACATCAAGATCGAAAACGGCAAGGTCGTTGAATATCGGACCCGGGTATCCGTGTCCTTCAAATACGAGACCTGAGAAGATCGCAGGCCACGATTGCGCCCCGGGCGCCGTGAAGCAATGGGGAAGTGGCGCGCGCTTTGGTCCCTCTACTGCGCTTCACGATCGGAAGCGCTGGCGCCGGAGTTCGCTGTTTCGCCGCCTGTTGCGGAACCGGCCGGCGCGCGTCGCTTGTCGCGCCATTCCGCGACTTGCCATGCGACGAGCCCGGGCACAAAGACGATGACGTCACGAAACCTTCGCGCACCCGCAAGTGCGAGGCAAGTCTGCGGATTGAAACCGAGTACCGTGCCGATCAGCAAGAATCCCCCCTCCTGAACGCCGAGTCCGCCAGGCACAAAGAACGCGACACTACTGAGCGCCTGGATGAGCGACTCGAGTACGATTGCCTGCAGAAAGCTTCCTTTCGCTCCGAGAAAATAGAGCGCGAGCCAGAACTCCAGCGCGGTTGCGATGCATTGAAGTGACTGCCAGATGAGCAGATAACGAATGATCATGCCACGCTGACGCCAGAGATCGCTGATCGACTGATCGATGCGCACCGACTCGCCGACGAGCGAGCGGAACTTGCCGCTCGTGATGCGATTGAATAGTTTCGTCAGGCGAGCGAGCGGACTCATGCGCTGCACGAACAAAAACGCGAGGAGCAGGACTGCAAGAATGGCGATACCTCCTCCGAGTCTCGCTGCAAGGTGCAACGCGCTGGAGCCCGCATGTGCGATCAGATAGCCGATGGCCGCAATGGCAAAGAGCATCTCGCTGATCAGCGTTAGCTGAAGATCGACGACGAGGCTCGCCATTGCCGGGGCCGGCTGCATGCCCCATTTGCACATCATGCGGAACGTCACGACTTCACCGCCGACGCGCGCAACGGGCAACGTCCCGTTCACGGACTCCCGAATCCAGACGAGGCTCAGGACGCCCAACAGCGTTGGACGTCTCGCACCGCGCATCAACATTTGCCAGTTCCTTGCATTGGCGAGCATCGGCAAAACATGGATCATCCCCGCGAGTGCGAGCCCTGCGCCGGCAGCGCGCATCAAACCGAGCACCGCTCGCGCATCGGCGTGCCAGACGAGCCAGACCGCGATGGCGAGGCCTGCAAGTGCCGCGATTCGGGCGAGATATTTCATAAGGCCGCTGTATTGCCTGCCACGTGTGCGGTGAGAGCCGGGGAGCCCCAAAAAGTAGCCGCATCGACGAACCCTGCCGCACAGGCGAGCCAGCAATGGCCGCCGACGAAGGCAGATCTCGTGCATGCCGCTTCGGTTGTCGTTGCGGTTCTCCCCCGCTGAGCGCCACGACCGGTGCTTAGCCACTGTGCGCACCGCCTGCTCCCGGTCTTCGGGATGACTCCGGCGCGGCGCCACGCGGCATCGCGGCTGATGCACGCGACCGAGTTCCACTTCTTATTTCTGGCCAGGACTGCAGGGTGCGAAACCCGGTGCTTCCCCTTTCGTTCGACGGCCCTTGCATGGGCATAGCGATTGCTATTTGCGGGGCAGACTGCCTTTTCCAAGGACATCGAATCCACCGGGCGCCGCATGAACACCTTCCCCTTTTCAGCCGATTTCACCGGCGAGCCAGGAGCCGCGCATGGCTGAACAAGAAGGAACCGGCGGCGTGGGCGCGTGGTCGCGCGCGCATCGGGGCAGACCGCGCCGTGCGGATGCCGCGAAATCCAGAAACGGCGCGAACAACGGCGCGAAAGGCGGCGAAACAGACGACAATCAGGGCCGCAAGCGTCCCGGCAAGAAGCCGCTCATCGTGATCGGCATCGTGCTGCTCGTGATCGCCATCGGTGCGTCGATCTGGTGGTTCGTCACGCGCAACGAGGTCAGCACCGACGACGCCTATACCGACGGCAACGCCATCACCATCGCCCCGAAGGTGTCGGGCTACGTGACGCAACTCAACGTCGACGACAACGTCTACGTGCACAAGGGCGACCTGATGGTCGAAATCGACCGGCGCGACTACGCGGCCCAGGTCGATCAGGCGCGCGCACAGCTGGGCCTCGCGAAGGCCCAGTTGCTTTCCGCGCAGGCGCAGCTCGACATCGCGCGCGTGCAGTACCCCGCGCAGTACGACCAGGCGCGTGCGCAGATCGAAACGGCCAGCGCGAACTACACCCGCGCCCAGGCCGACTACGAACGCCAGCACGGCGTCGATCCTCGCGCGACCACGCAGCAGAACATCGACACGGCCAACGACCAGCAGCGCGTGTCGCACGCCAGCGTCATGAGCGCCCGCGCGCAGCTGAAAACGGCGAGCCTCGTGCCGCAGCAGATCCGCCAGGCCGTGGCCGCCGTGGAAGCGCGCCGAGAACAGGTGGCGCAGGCCGAGGCGCAGCTCGACACGGCGGAACTGAACCTCGCCTGGTGCGACATGCGCGCGCCCTCCGACGGTTGGGTCACGCGCCGCAACGTGCAGTACGGCACGTTCTTGCAGGCGGGCGCTTCGCTCTTTTCAATCGTCACGCCGCAAATGTGGATCACCGCCAATTTCAAGGAGTCCCAACTCACGCGCATGCGTCCGGGCGACAAGGTCAAGATCAGCGTGGACGCCTACCCGAAGCTCGAATTACGCGGCCACGTGGACAGCATCCAGCTCGGCAGCGGCTCGCGCTTTTCGGCGTTCCCCGCCGAAAACGCGACGGGCAACTTCGTCAAGATCGTGCAGCGCGTGCCGGTGAAGATCGTCATCGACAGCGGCTTGCCTGGGAACCGGCCGCTGCCGCTGGGGCTTTCGGTCGAGCCTACGGTATATCTGGCGGACTGAGGGCGCGGCCATGAGCGATTCGCAGAGCAACTGGCGCCCCGCCGGCAACCCCTGGCTCATCGCGATCGCGGTCACGCTCGCCGCGTTCATGGAGGTGCTCGACACGACCATCGTGAACGTCGCGCTGCCCCATATCGCCGGCACGATGTCGGCGAGCTACGACGAAGCCACCTGGGTGCTGACGTCCTACCTCGTGGCCAATGGCATCGTGCTGCCCATCTCGGCGTTCTTCGGCCGCGTGCTCGGGCGCAAGCGCTATTTCATGCTCTGCATCGTCGCGTTCACGGTGTGCTCGTTCCTGTGCGGCGTCGCCACGAGCCTCGGGCAGCTCGTGATCTTCCGCGTGGCGCAAGGCTTCTTTGGCGGCGGCCTGCAGCCTAACCAGCAGTCCATCATCCTCGACACCTTCGAGCCCAGCCAGCGCGGGCGCGCGTTTTCGATCTCCGCCGTGGCCATCGTCGTCGCCCCTGTGCTCGGCCCGACGCTGGGCGGCTGGATCACCGACCACGTCTCGTGGCGCTGGGTCTTCCTGCTCAACGTGCCGGTCGGCATTCTCACGACCCTCGCCGTGTTCCAGCTCGTGGAAGACCCGCCATGGGTCAAACGCGAGACGCATCGACGCATGAACTGGCGCACGGTCGACTTCTGGGGCATCGGGCTCATCGCCCTGGGTCTCGGCTGCCTGCAGGTCATGCTCGATCGCGGCGAGGACGACGACTGGTTCTCGTCGCCGTTCATCGTCACCTTCGCCGTGCTCGCGCTGCTCGGCATCGTGGGCGCGACCTTCCGGCTGCTCTACGCGAAGCATCCCGTCGTGGATCTGCGCTGCCTGCGCGACCGCAACTTCGCCCTGGGTTGCTGCATGATCGCCGCGTTCGCCGCCGTGCTCTATGGCAGCGCCGTGATCATTCCGCAGCTCGCGCAGCAGCAGCTCGGCTACACCGCCACCCTCGCGGGCCTCGTGCTTTCGCCGGGCACCGTGCTCATCACGATGGAGATTCCCGTCGTCAGCCGGCTGATGCCGCATATCCAGACGCGCATGCTCATACTGACCGGCTTCATCATGCTCACCGTGGCGCTCATCTACGCGCGCACGCTCACGCCCGATATCGACTACCTCACGCTCGTGAAGCTGCGCAGCGCGCAGTCACTCGCCATCGGCTTCCTGTTCGTGCCGGTCACGACGCTCGCCTATCTGACCGTGCCGAAGGACCTCAATAACGACGCCTCCGCGCTGTTCACCATGTTCCGCAACGTGGCCGGCTCGATCGGCATATCGGTTTCCACCGCATTGGTTCGCGAGCGCTCGCAGGCATGGATGGCGCATCTTTCCGCCCATATGTCGCCGTTCTCGCAGAACTACCAGGACACGCTCGCGCGCGAGGCGCAAACGGTCATGCAAAGCACGGGCGCGCCGCTCGCGCAGGCCATGCAGACGGCCAACGGCCATCTCTACGAGACCTTCGTTTCGCAGGCCACCATCCTCGCCTACATCGACGTGTTCGGCATACTCGCGTGCTTCTGCGTGGTGTTCGCGCCGCTCGCGCTGTTTTTCTCGCCCGTGAAGGCGTCGGGTTCGGGAGGCCATTGATGCGCGCGCTCGCCGTCGTTCTGGCCGCTTCGCTGTGCGCATGCACCGTAGGCCCCGACTTCAAGCCGCCGCAGGCAAACGCGCCCGGCGACTGGCACGCGATGCAACGCACGGCGAACGGATCGAACGCTGCATCGAGGCCCACCGTCGAATCGAACCCCGACCCGCAGTGGTGGCGCGGCTTCGGCGACCCCACGCTCGACGCCCTGATCGGGCGCGCCTTGAGCGGCAACCCCGATCTGCAGATCGCGGTCGTGCGGATCGCCGAAGCACGCGAACGAACCCAGCAGGCCGCCGCGCAAGGTTTGCCGAACGTGCGCGCGAGCGCGAGCTACAAGCGCGAACAACTGGGCGCGAAGGGCATCCTCGAATCGGCGGGCGCATACAACAAGGTCGATGCGCTCGGCGCGCCCAACTCGCCCATCAACCAGATCGCGCCCGGCGCGGGCCCGAGCGTGGAGCGCGGCGCGCAGAGCGCACTCGACCAGCTCACCGCGCCCGTGAACCTGTGGCAGGTGGGCTTCGACGCATCATGGGAACTCGACCTCTTCGGTCGCGTGGGACGCTCGGTCGAAGCCGCGAACGCCCAGGCCGACGTCGCGCTCGAGTCGCAACGCGACGCACAGGTCTCGCTGGAAGCCGAAGTCGCCGAGACCTATCTGCAACTGCGCGGCGGCCAGATGCTGCACGCGACGGCCCAGAACCTCGTCGCCGAGCAGCGCGAGACCGAGGACCTCGCGCGCAGCGCCGCGATGCACGGCCTCGAAAGCGAACTCGACGTCGCGCGCGCGCACGCCGAACGCACGCAAACCGAGGCGCTGCTGCCGCAATACGATCAGCAGATCGCGCAGTCGCTCAACGCGCTCGCGGTGCTGGTCGGCGAAGCGCCGGGTGCGCTCGACACCGAACTCACGCCGCCCGGCATACTGCCCGGCACGCCGCCCGCGGTGCCGGTCGGGCTGCCCGCCACACTCGCGCGCCGGCGCCCCGACATCCGCCGCGCCGAAGCTGCGCTGCACGCGGCCACGGCCAACGTGGGCGTAGCCGTGGCGCAGTTCTATCCCGACATCTCGCTCACGGGACAAGTCGGCACGCGCGCGACCTCGCCGCACGATCTCACGCACTGGGCGAACCTTTTCTGGTCGTGGGGGCCGAGCGTATCGCTGCCCGTCTTCCAGGGCGGCGCGCTCGTGTCGAACTTGCGGCTGTCGAAGCTACAGCAGGTCGAAGCCGCGCTCGACTACCGCAAGACCGTGCTCGACGCGCTGCGCGACGTGAACAACGCGCTCGATGTGTATCGCACCGATCAGGCGCGCCTCGTCTCGCTCGACGAGAGCGCGGCAGCCCAGCGCCACGCGTTCGACCTCGCACGCGACAGCTATCGCAAGGGCATCGTCTCGTTCATCGACGTGCTCGATGCGCAGCGGCAATTGAGCAGCGCCGAGCAGAACGCGCAGCAGGAGCAATTGCAGGTGTGTACCGACCTCGTGGCGTTGTACAAGGCCCTGGGCGGCGGGTGGGAGCAAGCGGGGCCGATTGCCTCGTCCGCTGCTTCACCGCCACCTTAATGGAGCAGCCGGACCCTTTCTTCGTGAGTGGCTACCGTAATTTTAGTAACTATTGCGATCGACTCTCGCGCTCGCGCCGCCACAACAGCGCGGGTTTTGGTGTATTCCCCAGGCATCTTTTTGGCCTCGTCGATTTAACATTGATGCAACGCAACATCCATTTGCTCATGATGAGGGGGGACAGAAAGAATGGTTTGCACTGCCGAAGACCTGCTGGTAGCCATGCTGAACATCGATGCGGAGATCAAGGCGTGCATGGCGCGCCTCTCCGAGGTCGAACGCAGCACGGACCACCGCGCGGCAGCGTGGCTGACCGAGACTCGAACCGCCTTGCGAACCGACCTGGCTTTAATGAAGGCACGCCGCGAAGAATATTTTCTCCAGCTGAATGGCGTGCAGCGCGACCAGGGCCCCAGATCCGCATCATCTGGAAGCAGAAGTATCGATTCGCGCTCTGCGCTACCGAGCGGCACAAGAACCTGCGATTGTCTCTGAGACGCTCTCGCTCTTTACCAATGTTGCGTTGCCGGGACGCGGCTCGATCCTGACCACGTCGACATCGACTGCAACATCGAGCGTGAGCCCGTTGTATTCGTAACTTCGATACATATCTGGCTCTGCGCGTCGCGTGCGATCCATCTTTCGTCCTCCGAAGACAGCATGGCACCAGTGATCCGATGACAGAGGGCGCTAGCGTCAGCCTGTCTTGCGTGCCAAATTTGATAGGTTCACCTCCCGGATCGGGAACGGACCGTTCAGGTCTCGTGCAGTTTCCGTCGCCCTGCGGCGTCGTATGGGTGACTGACGGGCGACCAGTTCATTCAGCGCAAGGAAATGAACTTCGCGGCGCTTTCTCAGCTGCGTCAGGCGCGCTTGCGCGCGGGCTCGTTCCTCCTTGACCCACGGTACGAAGCAGTCTTCAGCGCCGCCCCCTATGCTTGCCAGACAGGCTACGCAGCATCTGATTTCCGCATCGAGGTTCAGGATCTTCACGAGGATGTCTTCAGGTTCGGCCATTGCCCCTCCTTGCGGTCACCATGAACACAGCCACCACGGCGCCAGTCCGCCCCACGCCTGCATTCCGCCGTTCAAAGGTTGGGCATGAACACACGCGCCGGCGCCAACCTGCGCTTGAGCGTACGCGTCAGTAAATAGGCCGTGCCGTGGCGCTCGACGCCCAGCCGCTGCGTGAGCGTCGCGCCGAATCCGTTGAGGAAGCTGAATGTCGACGGGCTCGAAAAGCCGTCGAAGTCGAAGGTGAGCTTGCGCTCCAGCGCGCGGCCAATGCCGGTCCACAACAGCAGGCTGATCGAGCCGCAGTGCGCGTCCTGTGCGCGCGACGACAGCAGGTAATACATGGCCTGATGGTCCCAGACGAGGCCGACCGCCGCCACGAGTTTGCCGCCCTGCCCATAGGCGCCGAGCAGCATTCCCGCCTTGCGCTCGAAGAACGCGTTGACGAGGTCGCGCATGACCATATCCCCATATGCATTGGTACGCGAACGCGCCGCGAGATTCGCTTCGTAGAACGCGATGAACTCGGCGGGCGCGATGTCCGGCACGACGGTCAATTCACGGGAGGCGCTGCGGATCACGTTGCGCGTCTTGCTGTTCAGGCGCTTCCATGCTTCGTCGGCCGTCGTGTTCCGGTCGATGCGGAACGTGTAGCGCGCCGTCACGGTAAAGCCGTGCAGCGCGAACGCCAGGGCGTCGTCGAGGCGCGGGTCGAGCACCTGAAAAAAGCTGTCACAGTCGGGCAATTGCTCGATCAGGTTGCCGGTGACCTCGAGTTCATGATGCAGTTGGCGGGCCTCGCTGCCCGTCACGGACTTGATGACCGGCCCGAGCGTGCGCGTGAGCGGCGGCAGGTGCGAGACACGCCACAGTCGCGTGCGCTGCATCGCGTATGGCATCTCGCCGATGACCTCGTCGTCCTGCTTCACCACCGCAAGCTTCCAGTCGCCTTGCGTGGCGATGTCGAGCCACCAGCGTTCATGAAAGATCGAAGGCGCCGCGCGTACCGGCACCGGCGTAGCAGTCTCAGCCGGTGCCTCGAGAACGGGCAACGTCCGGTCGTTTATGGTCGTCATCAATCACCGGCCTGTTCTGACTATAAGCCCTGACTGGCAGTCCACACAGCGTGGTGTCCATGCGCTTCCAATGCGTGCAAAGTCTCGCACAAAACGGCATTGCCTGCGCTTCCGTTTTGGTTTTCGAAGTCGAACTGCGTGCGTTGCGATGAACGACGAGCCACTTCATAAAGCTGCGGATAGCACGCCGATTCCAGTCTAAGAATGGCAACCGTCCGTTTACGCCAAAACCGAGACGCATGCGAACAGGTTATTCCCTGGGCATTTTCGTCCGATCATAGCGATCGTTCATATCGCAAACAGGAAGACGTCAGTCAAGGCGTGGCGCAGCGGGAACTTTCAATCAGCGCACCAAAGTGCCTTTGACGTGTGGCACATGCGCCGCGCTCGCGGTCCTCAAACAAACCCGAAATCCACAGGAAGCCAAAAACGCTATTCCTTTGGGATATAGCGCCATGCAGCGGCGTTGTGCGCCGCGGCGCATGCTCGGGAATGTTCGGTGCGCGAGGAACGAGACCATGACCGCGCCGTTATCCATCGCCCTCTCTGTCGCGGCCGCTTTACTCATCTACGGCGGCGCCATTGCATTGCTGTACTGGCTGCAGGGCCGGCTGATCTACCCGTCGGAGCGCCTGCAGCGCGGGCCGCTACGCCCGGACGCGCAGGGGCGCATCCGCCATGTGCGTGTGCATACCGCCGACGGCAAAGAACTGATTTGCGGCCACGCGGCGCCCGCGGACCCTGCCCGCGCCACGGTCGTACTCTTTCATGGCAACGGAGACGACCTCACCCAGCGAACTCATGTCGCGCACGCGCTGCTCGACGCAGGCTATGGCGTCCTGCTTGCAGGCTATCGTGGTTACGGCGGCGCGCCTGGGCGTCCCAGCGAAGCAGGCCTCTACGCCGACGGCCGCGCTGCTATCGCATTCGCCGCGCAGCACTCGCGCGACGTCGTCCTGCATGGTTATTCGCTCGGCTCGGGCGTGGCAGTGCAGATCGCGACCGAACGCCCACTCGCCGCCCTGCTGCTCGAAGCCCCGTTCACCAGCATCGCCGATGTCGCCGCCGTACGCATGCGCTGGCTGCCGCGCATCGTTCCCTTGCGGTGGCTCGTGCGCGACCGCTATGACAATCTCGCCAAGGTCGGCAGCGTGCGCGCCCCTATCCTCATTTACGGCGGCGACGCTGACCACGTCGTTCCCCCGGCGCAATTCTCACGGCTCTTCACGGCGATCCGGGCGCCCCGGCGCTTCGCGATCATCGCTGGCGCCTCGCACGTCGATGCATGGGAGCGCGGAGGTCATGCTCACGTGTTGCGTTTTCTCGACGACGTGTTGGGCTCCCAGTCCTGATCCTGGTGGAACGCGCTTTGCTGTTGTGACTGCGATAGCGCTCGGCGGCCGCGTGCCGCGAGCGCGCAGGAGCGTGCTGCCGTGCTCATTTTTCTCATCTGCCTGTCGTGCGTCTGCGTCATCGCCCTCGTGTGGCTGACGCTGGTCTGGCGCAGGCTCAAGCAAACCTCCGCCATCGACCGAGGCAGCCGCCGCCGCGGCATCGAAGGCGCCTTCGTGCAGGCCGGCCCATACCGCATGTTCTATCGAGTCGCCCGCTGCCACGCGCGCGCGCCCGGCCGATTGCCCGTGGTGCTGGTCCACGGCCTCGTCGTTTCGAGCCGTTACATGGAACCGCTCACGTATGCGCTCAAGCGCGACTTTGACGTGTTCGCGCCCGACCTGCCCGGCTTCGGCGAGAGTCCACTCGCGCGGGCGCGCGACGCGTTGGGCATCGCGCAGCTTGCCGAAGCGCTGCATCTCTGGCTGAACGCATGCGGCATGAAACGAGCGATGTTCGTGGGCAACTCGTTCGGCTGCCAGGTCCTCGCCGATTTCGCAGTGCGCTATCCACAGGCGGTGGATCGCCTCGTTCTCCAGGCGCCCACTCCGGACCCTGGTGCACGCTCGCTGCCACGCCAGGCGTGGCGCGACTGGGTCAACGGACTGCGCGAGCGTCCCCACACGCCAGCGAAGGCCGGCCGGATCGACTACGCCAAGGCGGGATTGTGGCGCGCGTTTGCCACCATGCGCATGCTGGTGCGCGAGAGCGTCGACGATCGGCTCCCGCGCATCGCTGCGCCCGCCCTCGTCGTCGTGGGCACGCGCGACCCCGTTGCGCCGCTCGACTGGGGCGCAGAGGCCGCGCGCAAACTGCAGCACGGCAGGCTGATGACGATCGAAGGCGGCACGCACACACTCAACTACGCCGCGCCCAATGCGTTCGCGTTCGCGATCACACCGTTCCTCAAAGCCGATGCCATTGGCGTATAGCAAGGGAGCACTTCGATGAACAAGCCGCCGCCGGGCATCGCCCGTTTCGATTCCGCCGCCGCCATGGCCCAGGCACTGGCGAGCATGTTGCACGGGAAACGTTTTTCGAGCCCGAGCCAGTCGCCCCTGCTCGACCGCTTCATGCCCGCGATCAATGCGCTGCCGAAACGTCAGCGCGAATGGGCCTATATCGTGGGCGGCATGAGCGAGGGCATCGATCCTCGCCGCGCGAAGAGCCTCGACGTCGAACGCATTGCGCAATGGCTAACGGACCTTTATCCGCAAGTCCCCCGCCGCTGCGCGTTTATCGGGTCGTCGAACGGCGCGATGATCCATCTCGCGGCCGCGCTGCGCGCCCCCTGGCTGCCGCAAACATTTCTCTGCCCGGTACGCGCGCCGTTCAGCGATCCCGATGATGCCCAGCGTGGCTTCGACACGAGCCGGCGCATCGCGGAAGCACTGCTCGCCGCCGACGCACGCATTGCCGTTCACCATATGCACGATCCCAACCAGGACCGCCTGATGTTGCATGGCATGCGCTATTTCCGGCTCAAGTTTCGACGCCTGCCGCTCGCGTTTCGCGAGTTCCTGCTCGGCAATCTCGAGCGCGGCGGGACCCTTTACGTGGTGAATTGCACGCGCGATTGGGCAGTCACGCGCACGAGCGAGCGTTCGGTGTTCCAGTTCGGCGCCACGGGCGGCGCGACCGAGGACGAATATCTGCACGGCGGCGAGCGCGTGCGCGCGTTTCTCGCGCACTACGGCAGCGTGCGCACGCGCTGGGATCCCCCGGCTCCCGACGCTCGCGCCCCTGAAGCCGAATGGGGCTTCGACGCCGCCTTGCGCGACGATCTCGTCGAGTTGGCCGGCCCAATGCAATGGCGCATCGTCGAGATCCGTTTCGAGGAACCCGAAGCGCTGAGCTTCGCGACCGCGGCTGTTTATCGGCGCTGGTATCAGGAAAGCGTGATCGAGACGCGCCGCCTCCTCGTCGATTCGTTCATGCTGATGGATCCCCTCACGACGCTCGAGATTCACGCCATACCATTCTGGCTGCTGTTCGGCGTCGAGCCCTCGGCCAACGCCCTGCAGCGCTTCCTGGACAGCACGCCCGCATTCGAAGACATCGACATGACGCTGTTCTCCCACGGTACGCAAAGCATCGGGCTCGCGCCGATCCCGCGCTGGCGAGCGCTGCTGGCTCATGCTGCTCGCGAGGGGCGCTTCGCGGGCGTCGATAGCGAGCGTTACCCACGCGATTTCGCGACGTTCGAGCGATACGGACGGGCACTCGCGCAGTTGAAGCCCCGGCTCGGGCGGCCCTCGCCGCTCGAACCCGCGCACTTCGAAGCCTTGCTCGCCGAATATGGCGCACCTTTTGGTGTGCAGTGCGAAGCGCCCTCGCGCCCCGTGAGCGCAGAGATATGACCGCTCGCTCGTGCAGCGTCGTTAGTCCCCCATGTCACGACGTTCCCTGCGTCGTTCCCGGCGGAACAGGATTCTTCTCCTGCGTGGATGGCAACTCGTTTTCCGACGCTTCGTGCTTGCGCTTTTCGCGCTCGTCACGCTCAGCCTGCTTCGTGTCGGCGGGCTGCGCAGGGGAACGGCGGTCGCCCTCAGGCGGTTGCGCGGCGGCGCGCGTGCCGGTATCGGTATCTGGTCGCATGTCGATATCCTTTCGTGCAGGGCGTGCGCCGGCGCTTTCGCGAAGCGCCGTCACGCGAATGAAGCTCGCAATCGGTGTTGTCAGCGTGGGGACGCATGGCGCGTCGTCTCGAACAGGAACCAGACGCGCTCTTCGGTCTGGTCGATCCAGTTCTCGATCAGGCTCGCCGTGGCGACGTCGTTCTTTTCATCGCAAAGTTCGTGCAGATCACGCATGTAGGTCACGAGCGATTCGTTGTCGCGGCGCAACTCATCGAGCATCGCCTCGGGGGCCACGAACGCTGCGTCGTTGTCGGAGAGTCGCTTGAGCGAGGCGATCGCACCGATCGAGCGCAGCGTCGTGCCCCCAAGCTTGCGCACGCGCTCCGCGACGGGGTCGATCATCGCAAACACCAGCGCCGCCTGATCATCGAGCAGCAGATGATAGTCGCGAAAGTGCGGACCGCTGACGTGCCAGTGGAAATTCTTCGTCTTCACGAAGAGCGCGAATACGTCCGCGAGCAGCTTCGTGAGCCCAGCCGAGACTTCCTGTCGCGCGTCGTCGCCGAGGTCGGTCGGCGTGGTCAGATTCGTGGCGGCAGCGCCTTTGCGATTCGAGTCCGTATTTGCCATGGTGCTCATTCCTTGTAGATGCGCAAGCGTTCATTGACGTGTCGGGTGTCCAGCCATCGAGATGCACGGTGGCTGCCGTCGCATCTGCGCACCACGTGTGCCTGAGGTCTGCGCGCCGGCGCAGGAGATCTGGGCAAGCTCGACCCCGAGGGCAGCGACATCTCTGGCGCCACGGTTGCCGTGACGGGCGGCACGCCGCTCATCTAGACGGCGGGCCGCTCCACCTCCCAGTAACGTTCGGGGCGCTCCACATCCGGCGGAAACGGTCCGAATGCACGCATCTGGCTCGGGTACGCCCCCACCGCGCGCCGCTTGATCGCCGCGAGCCGCCGAGCCGGATACCGCCCGAACACCTGCGCGCTCATCGGCCTCACCAGCAAGCGCTCTGCTTCGAGGCGCTGGAAGCCGGCGTCGAGCACACCGGGCATTGCGCGGTAAATAGCGTCCTCATAGGCGATATAGCGTGTAAGACGCTGCATTTGCAGCAGCAAACGGCACGCGGCGCCCACGAGTTGATGATCGGAATGCCACAGGCCAAACGGGCACACGGGCAGCCAGGCGCCAAAACGCGCGAACTGCCCAGCCAACGTGTGCGCAACGTCTTCGACGTCCGGCGTCGCGCCATACTGTCCATCCAGAAAGTCCAGCCACAACGGCGTAGCGCCGCACAGCGCAAGCGCACGCTCGTCCTCCCGCTTGCGCGCACGCACGGCTTCGTGCGCATCGGCAAAGCCGCTGGCTTCATCCCATTGCGTATGCATCGGCGCGACAGGCTCGCCCGCGAACACCGTGCAAACGATCGAACCGGGGCACCTCGCGATGAGACCTGCGCAGCCGAGTATCGCGTCGTCCAGATGCGGCGAAACCACGATCAACCGCGGCGCCCCGTCGCTGATGTCGTGAGGCGAAGCATTCGTCATCGTCTCTCCTTTTCTCGCTTCAAGCGCCAGACGCACAATGGGCATCAGGCGATATGGCACGGTGGCCACCCAGTTCGTACAGGCTGCAGCGCTTGCGGATTCCCTCCCGATGCGCCTCGTCGAACCTCTCTCGAGCGCAATTGGCGTTCCGGCTAGGCCCGCGGCCACGGCGTGCCGACCCGGGCGCGCGGGTTGCGGAACGATCGATG
The DNA here is from genome assembly GCF_040965595.1 of Paraburkholderia sp. EG287B. Lineage (NCBI taxonomy): Bacteria > Pseudomonadati > Pseudomonadota > Betaproteobacteria > Burkholderiales > Burkholderiaceae > Paraburkholderia > Paraburkholderia sp. EG287B. Next base: position 146,967 of record NZ_JBFRCG010000013.1, on the reverse strand, counting down.
CACCGTCTGCGCGCAGGCGATGCGAATCCATCACGCAACCTTCGATCATTTCAGGAGCCCATCATGGCGATGAACCCCGATTCCCCGCAGACCGGCGCGCGTATCGTCGGTAAAGGCAGTGAGACCGCGGCCGGCCCAGGCCCATCCATCATGGCCGCGAGCACACTCGAAGGCGACCGCGTCTTCAGTTCGGATAACGAAGAGCTTGGCAAGATCAAGCACATCATGCTCGATGTCGAGCGCGGACGGATCGCCTACGCGGTCATGTCGAGCGGCGGCTTTCTCGGCATTGGCGACAAGCTGCTCGCGCTGCCGTGGGCCGCGCTCACGCTCGACACCACGCAGAAGTGCTTCGTGCTGAACGTGACCGGCGAGCGCGTGAAGGATGCGCCGGGCTTCGACAAGGACCATTGGCCTGCCATGGCCGACATCGGGTGGGCCACCACGGTGCACGACTACTACGGCGCACGCGCGCACTGGCAGGACGATCCGCTCGCGCCGGGCAGCGGCATCGAGCCCCCGGGGATGGGTGGCCCGAAGCTTTAAGGCTGGCATACGCCTGAGCGAAGCGGGCTCGCGGCTTTCGCGGGCCCGCACACGCTTCCTGCCCGTCCAGGGTGGAGCGCAAAGGCATGCCGCTTGCTGAAGTTCTGGCAACTCACATGGGGTCGGGAGTCCAACATGTCCGATTTACCCGCGCACTGGCAGGCGGAGCTCGATGCCCTGCTGGCCAGCGAATCCATGCCGCTCGACGCGACGACGCTCGCCGGCGCGACTGCGCGTCTCGCGGCGGCGTTTCCTGTCCTGCCGATGCCAGGCGCGGGCAACACGCTCGCGCGCTGGCAATTACTCGCGGAGGTAGCGGCGCACGACCTTTCGCTAGTCAAGATTTATGAAGCGCACGCCGACGCCCGCGCGATCCTGGCCGAACTCGCGCCGGCTGCGCACTTCGAAGCCGCTTCCCTTGGCGCGCCGCCTGTCTGGGCCGTCTGGGCCGCTCGCTCGCCGGGCAACGAACTGAGCTTTGCTTCGCGCGATGGCAAGCACGTCAAGCTCGCGGGCACCAAGGCATGGTGCTCGGGCGCGCGCTTCACGACGCATGCGCTCGTGACCTGCGTCGATGCAGACGGGAGCGACTGGCTCGCCGCCCTGCCCATCGACCAGCCAGGCGTGACGATCAGTGCGCGCGGCTGGGAAGCGGTCGGCATGGACGCCACGCAAAGCGTGGAAGTCGACTTTGCCGACGCGCATGCCACGCTCGTGGGCGACGCTGGCGCGTACGTGCGCCGCCCCGGCTTCTGGCACGGCGGCGCGGGTATCGCGGCTTGCTGGTACGGCGCCGCTTCGGCGCTCGCGGCGAGACTGCGCGAGGCCGCGCAGCGCCGCGACAATCCTTATTTGCATGCACACCTGGGCGCCGCCGACGTGGCGCTCGCCGGCGCGCGCGCATGCCTGCGCGAGTGCGCGGCTGCCATCGACGCCGCGCCGCGCGCGGACGCCATGCGGCATGCTTTGCGCGCGCGCTGTGCCGTGGAAAGCGCGGTGGACAGTACCCTGCGTGCCTGCGCACGCGGTATGGGCGCGGCGCCGCTGTGCCGCGACCGCTGGTTCGCGCGCGTGAGTGCCGATCTGCCGGTCTTCGTGCGCCAGAGTCACGCGGAAGCCGATCTTGCTGCGCTCGCCGGCGCGGTCCTCGAGTCCGGCGAAGACTGGCGGCTCTAGAATCCGTGATCGTAAGGATAACGATGGACCGTCCGCCCGCATCGCTCGCCGGCTACTTCGACAGCAAGTTCGCCGCGAGCCCCGACCCCTGGCGCTACCACGACAGCTGGTACGAGGAGCGCAAGCGCGCGCTGCTGCTCGCGTCGCTGCCGCGCGAGCGTTATCGCAAAGCGTTCGAGCCGGGTTGCGCGATCGGGGCCTTGTCCACCGACCTGGCGCGGCGTTGCGAGCATCTGCTTTGCGCGGACTTCTCGCCTCGCGCCGTCGCCGCGGCACGAGCGCGCCTTGTCGCGTTCGCGAACGTGGACGTGCATGCGCTCGCCATGCCGCGCGACTGGCCCGCCGGCCAGTTCGACTTGATTGTGATGAGCGAATTCGCGTACTACCTGAACGCACGCGACTGCACGTCGCTCGCCACGCTAGCCGCGTCCTCGCTCGCCGCCGATGGCACGCTGGCATGCTGTCACTGGCGTCACGGCGGCGAGACGTGGATGCTGCAAAGCGTCCAGGTGCACGGCATCTTCGCGCAGGCGGCGGCAAACGCCGCGCTGCATGCCGTCGTTCAGGTCGACGACACGGATTTCCTGCTCGATGTCTGGAGCCGCGATCGGCTCAGCGTCGCACGCCGCGAACGCGCGTAAAGACACGCTGGGACTTCTGGGACTCAGGGCGCAACGGAAGACTCGCTGTCGTCCACCCCGTCCGCCCAAGCGGCGAGCGTGTCGCCGAAGCCGCCGCGCGCACGCGCGTCGCGCCGCCCGCTCGTCACCACGCGCGGCGCTGCGCTCCACGCGAGCGTGGCGCCTGTCGCGATCAGCAGGTCGACCAGCGCGACGTCTTCGCGGCAGGCAAGCGGCGGAAAACCTCCGGCGCGCAAATACGCGTGCGCCGCGACGCCCAGGTTTGCGCCATGAATGTGGCGATGCCCGTCCGAGTCGCGGTAGCGCCGCTCCCAGGTCGCGCGGGCGCCGGGCGCCAGCGCGCTCCAGTCGTCCACGCTCACAGGCCCGCACACGGCGTCCGCGGCAAGCGCGAGCTGGGCGGCAAGCCAGTCGGGCGCGACGTGGCTGTCGGCGTCGGTGAAGGCGAGCCAACGGGCGCCGCACGCAAGCAGAGCCTGCGCACCGGCAGCGCGGGCGACGCCGACGTTGTGGGCGTCTATGCATAGAGCCTCGAACCCGAAGTCCGAAACGATCGCAGCCGAGGTATCCGTGCAGGCGTCGAGCACCACGAGCGGGCGAACCGCCTCGCCTCGCAGCGCAGGATGCGACGCGGCGCACCGCACCGAGGCAAGGCACACGGCAATCAGGCGCGCTTCGTTGTGCGCAGGAATAACGACCCCGATCATTCGAACTCCATGGTATTGGCGTGACTTTGCGTCATGCCACCCGAAGTCCGATCGTGGCGTACGCAGCAAACGTCAGACTGCATGCGCACGCCGGATGCCCGCGCCCACCGGCGGGTACCGTGGTCTGTGCGGCCGTCAGTGCTCCTGGCTCGGCATCGGCGCACGCGTCCCCGGCACATCGATTGCGCTTGCGGTCCCATACGAGAGACCGGAGCACGCTATGGCTGGATGGATCAAGGCAATGGATGTGGCGGCAGTGCCCGCGACGGCCATGCGGCGCGTCGAGCTGGAAGGTGTCGCCGTGCTGCTCGTGAACACCAGCGATCGCATCCGCGCATTCAGCGCGGACTGCCCGCATGCGGGCGCGCCGCTCGAACAGGGTGCGCTTTGCGCAGGCCGCATCGTGTGTCCATGGCACAAGGGCGTGTTCTCGAGCGAAAGCGGCGCGTGGCTCGAACCACCTGCGCTGGAGGGGCTGACGTCGTACCCCGTGCGTATCGAAGCGGATACCATCCTCGTCGAACTTACGCCGCAGCGTGCCTTCACGCCTCGCACCCCCTCCGCGCGCGCCAGGTCCGCGCGTCGTTTCGCGGTGATCGGCGGCGGCGCGGCGGGCGCAGCGGCCATCGCCACGCTGCTGGAAAGCGAATTCGCCGGCGAGGTGACGGTGTTCGCTGCCGAGCCGCAAGTGCCCTACGACCGGACCTGTCTCAGCAAATTCGTGCCCGCCGGCGAGATGACGCCCGATGAGGTCCCGCCGATCCTGCCCGAAACCGTGGCTCACGACCAGCGCTTGCGCGTCGACCACAGCGCGGTCAAACACTGTGACGTCCACACGAGACAGGTCACGCTAGCCGATGGCCGCGTGCAGGCCTTCGACGCCGTGCTCATCGCGAGCGGCTCGGTGGCAAAGCGACCCGATATACCGGGCGCCGAACTTGGCAACGTCTACACGCTGCGCAACCTGGCAGACGCCGGGGCCATACTCCACGCGCTCGCGCCAACCGAGCGTGCCGTGGTGCTGGGCGACAGCTTCATCGGCCTCGAGACGGCCTCGGCATTGCGCAGACGCGGCGTCGACGTCACCATCGTGTCCCCCGCAGGCGTGCCGCTGCAACGGGTGCTTGGCGAGCGTATCGGCGGGATGTTCCGCGACTGGCACGAATCGCACGGCGTGGTGTTTCGGCGCGCGAAGGCGCTGCGCTTCAGCGGCGCGCGCGAGGTCGAATCAGTCGAACTCGACGACGGCAGCGCGCTGCGCGCGAAGGCCGTGATCGTCGGCATTGGCGTGCGGCCGGCCACGCACTTCGTCAGCGGCGCCGAGACCGGCGAGGACGGCGGACTCGATGTCGATGCGACGATGCGCGTCGCCGGTGAAACCTACGCGGCGGGAGATATCGCGCGATTCACGCTCAGCAGCGCCTTAGAAACGCCGCAGCGCACGCGCATCGAACACTGGCGCGTCGCACAGCAACAAGGGCGCATCGCGGCGCTCAACATGCTGGGCCAGACGGCAAGCTACGACGGCGTGCCGTTCTTCTGGACCCAGCACTACGACAAGCGCGTCGACTATCTGGGACATGCCGGACATTGGGACGAGCTGGTGATTTCGGGCCGCGCCGGGGACGATCGCTTCGGGGTCCTCTACGGTGAGTCCGGCCGCCTTCGAGCCACGCTCGCCTGCGGCTACGATCGCGAGATGGCGCTCATGAGCGAAAGCATGCGCAGACCCATCACCATCAACGCAGCGCGCGAAATCCTGGGGTTTTGATCGGGCGAGCCTTCGCCATTCGTGAGCTCTCATGTGAACTGCAAAACGGTATGCACCGCCAACGCCGCGCCCGTAGCGACTGTGGCCAACCAGCATAATGCGCGGGTGATCACGTGCGCCTTCATCTCACCGACGGCCTCACGGCGCCGACTCAACAGCAAGAGCAGGATGAGGACCGGCGCAACAGTCATGCCGTTGGCCAAGGCGCTCCAATAGCAGGCCTTGACCGGATCGACGCCGGATACATGGAACAGCAACGCAATGGCGACACTCACCACCATGAGCGCAACGAGGACGCCGGCGATGCGGCGGTCTCGCTGCTCACCCTGCGGCCAGCCGAACGAACTGGCGGCAGCGTGCGCCGCCGAACCCGCCAGGGGCGGGAGCGCAAGCAGCGCGGTGCCGAGGAGCGCGAGGCCGAGTACGGGCGACGCGTATCCATGCGCGACCGGAGCGATCGCAAGCGCGGCGGCCTGGGCGCTGCTGACCGGCTGGTGCGCCGCGTGGAGCGTAACGGCGGCCGCGACGAGGACAAACGCCCCGCAGGCGTTGGAAAACAGCGTGCGCACGAGCGTATCGCGTCGCATCTTTTGTAGCCGCGGTGGGTCTTCATTGCGGCTTTCGCGGCTTTCCCCCGCGCGCGTCCGCTCTTCGACTTCCTGTTCCGCTTGCGAGAACAGCAGGTAGGGGCTGACCGTGGTGCCAAGCACCGCAAGCAGCATCCCGAAGTAGTCTTCGGACCAGGTGAAACCTGGCACCAGGGCATGCCACGCCACGGCGCGCCACGGCACGTCGGTCGCGAACATCACGCCGGCATACGCGAACAGCGAGAGCGCTAGCCACTTGAGCACGTTAGCGTAGCGCGCATAGGGGATCCACCATTGAAGCGCGATTGACGCGCCGGCAAAAAGGACGATGAACGGCGCGACCGGCCCGCGGAACGTCAAGCGCGCGGCCTCGCCCATGGCCAGCATATCGGCAGCCATGTTCACGGTATTCGCACCCAGAAAGCGTGCGACGGCGATCAGGAAGATCCAGCGCGCGTAGTGCTCGCGCATGTTCTCCGTGAGGCCCTTGCCCGTGACGGCGGCGACGCGCGTCGCGATCAACTGGAGCGCTACCATCGACGGGTACGAAAGAACGCACACCCAGAGCAGATCGAAACCATATTGCGCGCCGGCTAGCGAGTACGTCAGGATGCCGCCCGGATCATTGTCCGTTGCGACGGTGCCGAGACCCGGGCCAATGTCCGCCGCCCAGGCGTGCGCCGGGAGTTCGCTTCGATTGGCATGCTCGCGTCGAAAACGTAGGCTCAGGCCGGCTTTCATCGAAAAGAGTGCATAGACGTGCGGAGTGCACCCTGTCTCGCAGGGCACGTTCCCGGGCATCGAGCGTGCTCTTCTGATTCCGGTCGTTCGTCACGTGATGGCCAACCTGCCAGGAATGAACTCGATGAATCTCGATCAGATTTATGCCCGAATATGGGATTGCCTCGCTGCCGCGGTACGCGAAGAGGATCAGCCGTTCAAGGTGATGCAGGCCGCGACGATCGGCCTTGATGGTTCCCCGAATGTCCGCACCGTACTGCTTCGGAGCGCCAATGAAACCCAGAACCGGCTGACTTTCCATACCGACCTGCGCTCGCCGAAGATTGCCGAACTCAGCCTGGAACCTCGCATCGCGCTCGTCGGTTGCGATCCCGTTCACAACCTGCAAGTCCGCGTATACGGCGAAACCCGAATCCTGCGCGACGGGCAAGCGCGAATCGATGCATGGAGGACCAGTCCCGATCATGATCTTGTGGTCTACCGCACCCGCCTCCCGCCCGGAACTCCCATGAGTCATTCGGGTGATGCGTTCGACGAGACACACGATATGCCTGGTGAGGCCGAAGGCCTCAAGCATTTCGCCGTCGTTGAGTTGCGTCCCGCGCGCCTGGATTGGCTAGACCTTGCGGCGGCAGATGGTCAGCAGCGCGCGCTGTTTGTCCGTCAAGGTGACAGCTGGATCCACAGCTGGATCGCCCCCTGATCACGCCGGGTGCAAGTCCAACGCGTCACAGAGCGGGATGCGCATGGTGTGCCTCGTGCGGCACGAGACTTGCGGTTTCGTCGCGACGCTCGTCCCGAGCGCTGCAGGAAGATCGCCGTGGCCGACAACGAAAAACTTGAACCCGAAAGCGCCGTCACCGATCGGACGGAACGCTCGTGGCTGTCGCGGCTGGGGCCCGGGCTCGTAACGGGCGGCGCAGATGACGATCCGAGTGGAATTGGCACCTACTCCCAAGCCGGCGCGAAGTTCGGCTTCGCGCTGCTATGGACGCTTCTGCTGACCTATCCGCTGATGGTCGCCATCCAGATGATCAGCGCACGAATTGGACGTGTGACTGGCAAAGGGCTCGCCTCCAACATGCGAGCTTTTGGTCCCCGCTGGCTCGTGATCGTTCTGGTGCTGCTGCTTGCCGTTGCCAACACGATCAACATTGCCGCGGACCTGGCGGCCATGGGCGCAGCCATCGGTTTGCTGGTGCGTGGCCCTGAGCAACTTTACGTGGTCGCGCTGGGCGCGTTTTCCGCCATCCTCCAGATCTGCCTTCCCTACGAAAGTTACGCACGCTTCCTGAAGTGGTTGACCGTCGTGCTCTTTGCATACGTTGCAGTGGCGTTCGTCGTTCCGGTCGACTGGTCGCAGGTCGCGCTTTCCCTGGTCCACCCGCGTGCGCCTCTGTCTGGCGACTATCTCACCACCGTCGTCGCCGTCCTCGGCACCACGATCAGTCCTTACCTGTTCTTTTGGCAAGCTTCGCAGGAAGTCGAGGAACTTCGATCGAAACCCGGCGAACATCCGTTACGCTGGGTCTCGTCATTCCGTGCATACCGGCAGCTCGACAGGATCACCGCCGATACCTGGATCGGCATGGGCGTCTCGAACGGGGTGGGATTTTTCATCATGTTGACCGCGGCCGCAACACTGCACGCGCACAATATCAGCATCCAGACGTCGGCGGATGCAGCGAAGGCGCTTGCTCCCATTGCCGGGCGTTTCACAGCGTTGGCGTTTGCCGCCGGCATCCTGGGAACCGGGCTGCTCGCGCTGCCCGTGCTGGCCGGTTCGGCGGCCTATGGCGCGGCGGGCGCGTTCCGGTGGCGCAATAGCCTGTCTTTACACCTCACGCTGGCGCGCGAGTTCTATTCCGTCATCGTCGTGGCCATCCTGGGCGGCGTCGCGATTACGTTCTGCCACCTCGACCCGGTGAAAGCGCTTTACTGGAGCGCTGTCGTCAACGGGCTTGCCGCCGTACCCGTCATGATCGTCGTCATGTTGATGGGAACCAGTCACCGCGTGATGGGAAAGTTCGCAATATCAGGGGTCCTGAAAATTGGCGGCTGGACGGCAACTGCCGTTATGGCCGTCGCAGCCATCGGCATGTTCATTCCCGCATAGTCTTTGGCCAAACGTTACGCGTGCCGGCGTAGACGCGGGAAGGCCTGACTCAGGCGACGGATAATCGGCTTGATGCCTTCGGGCCCGGGACTTTGCCCCGGTGCCAACGGAATGTCGGCCCAGTCGGGGGCCAACACGGTGTCGACGAGACCGGGGTCCTTTCCCCGTACACCGCGTGTGCGCCCCAAATGCGTCACCTACGAATGTGACTGCCCAAACGCGCTCGAACTGAAGCAATACGAGCGCGATCTGGCCAGTGGTTCAGCGATCCGTCTTGCCGGGATCTTTCCTGGCTGCAAAAGCGCAGGCGGCCGCGGCAAGATTCAGTTCGTTCAGATCGATCATGAGCAACAGGCTGTCTATTTCGCCTAACTGACTTTTGTTGACGCGGCCGGTATCGAGCAGGCCATGCAGCCTATGGCGCCAGTAGCTCGCAGGAAAGACAGGCCCGGCAAGATCACCGCCAGGCGATACCGATATCGCGTGCCGGATATGTGCGATTTCCTGGTCAATCAGGTTCGACATGGCGCATCCGGCCTGAAGGCGCTCGCCGTTTTTCTTTTTCATTTTGGCCCCGTTCCCGCTGGTTGGAATGACAGGAAAGCATGATCTGAAGATACCTTAGCACTTCGCTGTCGGGAGCGCCGCCGGTGTGCCTCCGGGCGTCTGCAGCACGATGAATGCTGCTCGAAATGACTATTGATTATGTGTCAATGAGCTGCGCAGGCACGTAATATGCGCACTAGCGAGTTCACAGGCCGCTGACAATGCACACCGCTTGCACCTTGCGCCACTTCATCCCCATGCACCGGCAGCGCATGACGGTATGGATCACGCTTTTCGCGGTGCCGCTAATATGGCTGCTCTACGTGCTCATTTGCATGACGCTTGTCTCCAGCGCATGCGTGGTCGGCGTCGCACAGCGCGGCGAACTCCGCTGGGAAGACACGGAGAACATTCTCGCCGCTGTGTCGGCCGCGGCGTTCGCCGTTTGCCTTGTCCTTGCAGTCGCCACCGGACGCGCCTGGAGGAAGATCGCCTGGTCTTCGCACGGCGAACCAGATGCCACATGCTTCATTGCATGGTGTAGCGCGATCGTGGCCACCGCTTTCACCGGTACCCTGGCATTCATCGCCTGCGTACTGATCGCCGCCCCGTTCGACCGCCTGTGCGCGCCATTTCAATGACCCATCGCTGTTGATGATATGCCGTATGTCTCGGACCTTGGACGCGCGAGTCTTCGATGGTGGGTGAAGTCGACTGTGAATCCGCCATAGATCAACGGACAGGTCATCACATAATGGATGCCCCTTCCGCAAGTTCGTCTTTACGGGCAGCGGTTCAGGATGCGAGCGGGTGTCGGTTGCGACACCGCAAGGAATTTCAATGTGGTGGCAACTGCCGCCGGCTTACAGTTTGTCTTCTGACGACCGGGACCTGACTTGTCCCGGCATCGGAAGTCCACGATAGCGGTTCTCATTTCCACGACGGCACAACTGGCAGCATGACGATTTCCCGGCCTGGGCCCTTACGACGTCAGCGAAGTGTCCAGTGAACGTCCCTGTTCTGGAAGGGACTGCGGGAACAGCACCAGTCAGCTCCGCAGCCCGGGCAGTGGTAGTACTGGAGACGTACGCTGCCGAGATACGCCGGTTCGCCGACGTCGCGCAGAGGGTGTGTCACGTCGAAATCGGGGTGACGCAGCAGAAGACTGCAGGACGCGCAAAGATGTGACGGATCGCTAACCATTTCATTTCCTCTGCATTACAAGGACGTGTACGGAAGTGACAGAGAGCCCGTCCTGCGCGGCACAGCGAGTTTTTCCCATTGCAGGGTTACACGAGCCGTTGCGCAGGTATTTCGAATGGATCGTCATCGGTCGTCATGGAGATCCTGCCACCAGAAGACAAGGCAAAATCGACTGCGAAATAATAAGCATGTGCATACGGCCACGGCACACTATCTGTCATCACCGGGCCGGTGGTCAATTGCGCAAGTGACGAGCCTGGCAACGTACCATCACGAAGCTCGGGTCGTGGCGTCATGAACCAGAGAAGCATCATGCCTGATGCCCTGTCTTGCGCACGGCACACTGGCATTCGTGAAGCGCTCGAAGTATAGGATGCGGCCTGGGGCGAGCGGGCGTACTAAACCCATGGGTTCCGCACAGCAAACGTCACATCGGACGAGAAACTGCGCAGCAGGCAGCAACGAGGAAGGCAAGGCTCAGGCAGCAGATCACGCGCGTCATGACGCGCGCTTTCCGGTGTACCAGTGAACGCGCGAATTGCGAAAGACCGCAAGTCCGCTGTTCAGGTACAGGCTTGCGCTTCCGAATAGTACCGGTTCGGCGCGGGAAAGACGCCTGTCATGACTTCAATCAGGAACGGGCCGTCATATCGACTTGCTTCGCCGAGAACATCATCCAGCTCGTCGATTCCGTTAACCTCGCGTGCCGCCACACCGAGCGACGATGCAAACGCGGTCCAGCTATGACAGGGCAGCCTCGTGAACTGCTCCGAAATCAGATCGCCCCTCATCGCGTCGATGTGGATTGCGCCGTGCGCAGAGTTGTTCAGGACAACATAGATCACCTTGATGCCGTAGCGAGCTGCCGTCTGAACCTCCGTTCCGTGCATCATCATGCATCCGTCGCCCGTGACTACGACGCAAGGGCGTTCAGGGGCCGCAAGCTTGACGCCGATTCCGGCTGCAATAGCCCAGCCCATCGGCGCCAGTGAGCTGGATGAAAAGTAGTTGCCCATGCCCGACGTCAGCCAGTAGTGGGCCATGAAAATACGATGGGCACCGGAATCCACCACGACGTTGCTGTCCCTGGGCAACAGCTGACACAGGCGCTTGATGACGGTGCCAGGATAAAGCGATTTATTTTCGCTGGAAGCCCTTGCGGCAAAGTCCTCGAACTGGCTGTCGTACAGGGGAATCTGGTTGAGCCCGGCGACCCATGCCCTTCTTCTTTCGAGCACTTTCTCGAACCCGTCGTGGGCGTCCGTGTTCATCCGGGCGAGCAACCGGAAGCTCGCCCCGATCCCGGAGAAAATACTTCGTTGGGCAATGTGCCCCATCGACGGGTGATCAAAGCTGTCATCGAAGACAAGCAGATCCTTCCCCTCGGTCAGCTTCCTGCTCCAGTTCATGCTGTCACGCTGGTTCAGATCGCTGCCAAATACAACGAGAGCGTCAAGCTCGTCAGAATTGACCACACGCGCAGCGCGCGAATGGCTCGAGAACCCGTAGATGCCCAGGGCGAGTTTATGTCCCTCGGGAAAGGCACCCTTGCCGGCCAGCGTCGTCGCAACGGGAACGTGAAATTTTTCCGCAACCTCAAGAAGGGCCCTCGCAGTCTCCGCGTCATTCCCGCGACTCCCAATCAGAAACGCGACTTTCTTCGACTGGAGCAGATACAGGTGGTGCAGGGCTTCCAGTGCGGTACGGTCAGGCGGAACTTCGCCCATATTGAATTCGTGCTGGGCGTAGGGTTGCCGTGCTATCTGCGGGCCGGGAGGTACATCCTGCCTTTGAATGTCGACAGGAATACTGATGAATGACCGCGCCCGACGCATCCAGTTCAGCCCGTCCGTCGCACGACGCAGCTCAGCCTGAACGTTTTCCTTGTTCTTCAGCTCGACCACGTCCGTCATCAGCCCTCTGACCACGCCACTTTCAAAGATGCCACCTGACGTCGCATCCTGGAAGGCCCCTTTACCCTCCGCACTCGACGCGATGCCTCCCGCGATATAGAGCATCGGAATCTGGTCTGCCTGAGCGGCCGCCATGCCGGGCACGAAGTTCATGGTGCCGGGACCGGAAATTCCTGCGCAAACGCCGAATTTGCGGCTGGCGCGTGCATAGCCATCGGCCATGAAGGCGCTGCCCGTTTCATGAGCGCCAACGATGCCGCGAATGGAAGGCGAATCATCAATTGCAGCCAGCAGAGGGTAAATCAGCTTTCCAGGAACCAGGAACACGTGGTCGATTCCTGCAGACTCCAGCGACTTCACCACCATCTTCGAAACGTTGAGCGGAGCGGAAGATCTCATGGTCTTTGGTGACGATCCGGGCAGACATCCATATTCGAATATCCCGCCGCTCTCCGTCGTCGGGTGACGCGCGGTCTTTCGGCATTGAAACGTACCGAAGCCGGGGACAACCGATGTCTGGAGACAGCGAGATGGCCTTTGACACGCTGCACTTTCAGTAACAGTCGTGTCTCGCGCTACTTCCCCGGGTCGGCACGAACAGCGGGCCCGAGTGTCTCCATCCATGAGTTCCCCGTCCCTGGCTGCACCGTCGCTCGCGCGCGCTCTCTATGCGCCGCTGGCGCAGCACTCGCCGCCCCCCCGATGAGCTATGGCGGGCCTTATCGAGTACCTTATCGTGGATCTGCGTCCACTAGACCAGGACCCGCCTGCGCGCGCCCCGTTATCGATCGCTGCCCAGACATCGCAGTCCCGTTCAGAATGTCTGCCACTCCGATGTCCCGGTAGCGGCGGCAGCAACTACCTTGCTTGCGCTCTCCGGGGAGACCGGCATCGACGCGGGCTTTGTTGCTGCTGCGCGAGCGGACGTAAGGCGGTTCCGGGCGACGGCCTGCAGCGTTTTCGTCTCCCTTGATGAAGTCGCTTCGTTGCCATTGACCCTGAAGAAGGCCACCGTCTTGCTCAGGCTTTCCGCCTGCTGCGCCATTGCCTGGGCGGCGGCCGAAGCTTCTTCCACGAGCGCCGCGTTCTGCTGTGTGACCTGATCCATCTGGTTGACCGCCTGATTCACCTGCTCGATGCCGGTGCTTTGCTCGCTCGATGCCGACGAGATTTCGCCCACGATGTCAGTCACACGCTTGACCGCTTGCACGACTTCCTTGATTGCGCCGCCTGCTTCTTCGACGAGCCTCGAGCCGGTTTCCACCCTGTTGACGGAGTCGGAGATCAGCTCCTTGATCTCCTTCGCGGCAGTCGCACTGCGCTGCGCGAGCGTGCGGACCTCACCTGCAACGACGGCGAAGCCGCGCCCCTGTTCTCCTGCGCGAGCCGCCTCGACTGCTGCATTCAGTGCGAGGATGTTGGTCTGAAAGGCGATGCCCTCGATGACGCCGATAATCTCGGACATTCGGGTCGAACTCGTGGAGATGTCGCGCATCGTCTCGACGACGCGACCCACGATTTCGCCGCCGCGCTGCGCCACGCCCGAGGCCGTACCTGCGAGCGTGGCAGCCTGCGTTGCATTGTCCGTGTTGTGACGGACCGCTGCGGTCAGTTGCTCCATACTCGACGCAGTTTCTTCGAGCGATGCGGCCTGCTCCTCGGTGCGGCTCGACAGATCGAGGTTGCCTTGTGCGATCTGCGCGCTCGCAGTCGCGACACCTTCGGCGTTTTCGCGTACGTCCGACACGACTCGCAACAGCGCCTCGCACATGGACTTCAGCGATGCCATCAGGCTGTTTGTGTCACCGGCGCGCAGGTCAATGCTCACGTTCAGGTCACCCGCGGCCACACTTCTGGCCACGGCGGCGGCCGTCGCAGGCTCCGTACCCAGTTGCCGGGTCACGCTACGCATCATCCAGATGCCGATACCGAGGCCGATCGAGACGGACATCGCCACGAGGACAAGCATCAGATTGCGGCCTTCGCCGTACACGGCGTCGTTGGATTCCGCCGTCCTTTGCGCGTCGCCCTGCTTCAGGGCAACCAGATTGCCCATCAGGACGAGCGTTCTGAAACCCTTCGTGTGGTACTCACCCAGCATGTATTCAGTGAGGCCATCCCGGTCCTGTAACGCCGCCGAACTGATCTTGCCTTTCATTTCGTTGAAGGCCTGGATGTAGTCCTGCCAGCCCTGGTCAAGCTCGGCGAAGGTCCCCTTCCCCTTGTCGGTATAGACAAGCGGTTCTGCCTGGTTGAGGTGATCGCGTGCCTGGGTCAGGGCCTTGTCAGCCTGGTCCAGCGAGCCAGCCCGCTGCTCGGCCGTTGTGGCCAGAACCGCATTGCGTAGATAGGTCCCGACTCGCAATACGTCCGCGTTAGCCTGCTGGATCAGGTTCAGTCCGACAAGATCCTGTCGATACGTCTTGTCTGCATTCGCGCTGATTTGCGCCATGTTGTGCAGGCCGATCCCGCTGACGGCCGCGCTGATCGCCGAAACCAGGATGAAAGCGCTGATCAGTTTGGTGCCGAGTTTCATGTTGCCGAAATTCATGATTCACTTTGGTGAGAATGAAAGAACCAGAACGGATAAGCGGGTTCGTGCACAGTTCGACGCAGTATCAATCCCGAAAAGTCCGGCAACCCTGTATCGAATAAACGAACAACTGCAAGCCAGGTTTCATGGTGCGATGGACGTCTGGCGCTGACACCCCGCTACGCGAGCGTGAGAACAGCGCAGTACCTGACTGGTTATCGGCGGCATGATTTATTTCTTCATACAAATTATGCGTTTTGCCGCGGGAATTTTTTTACAGCGGTGTAAGGTCGATGGAGCGGACAGCATCGGCCGATTCAACCGTGCACAGCCATGGTGCGGCGAGCGCCCGGATCAATAATCGACATGCAAGCTCGCCGGCTGGGTCTGATCGGTCCGGAACTTCTCCGCGCAAGATCAACAGGCAGTACAACTACGGAAAGGCTCGCCGCTGACACAACTTGTGGTGAAGCAAGTTGCGAAGGGCGCAGACGCGTCAGTACCGCTGCACCACTCTCTCCTGCGACCCTCGCCGCGCGGATCGATCGATTGCATTCAGGTTGGCTGATAGTACACGCCGCATGGGTGTTCGTAAGTGCGTCTTTGTGGACAGCACGTCGCGGCTGACCTATCCTGCGGCCCTCGGAAAAGGTCATTGCGGCGTGCCGTTGCGACCAGAGCGCGCAAGCGCGGCATCCCGTGCGCGTTTCCACTCGATGGCAATCCGAGCGGCACATACGCGGCGAGAACGTAACGAATGAACGGTCTCAACCGCCGCGTGCACCTCCGCACGAGGCGTAGTATCTGAATCGAGATACTCATAAACGTGTGACATGCTGACCGCCACGGTGCGGTCGACTCCGTTCTCTCCGAAAGCGGCGTCCGGGGCACTGCTGACAGGACCTGAAGGAACGGGAATCGTTCTCGCGGAGGACAAGCAAATGGCCTATCTCCCCACTCACAGCGATGCGGCCGATCATGTGTGCCTGACCGTTCGCTCAGCGCCGGGCCAACTCAGAATCGTCGGGGTCTGGCAGGCTCTCGGGCAACACGCATCGCATGCGAGGCGAAGTCACATCCATTGCAGCGGAAAACGTAATTTTGATGAACTGACAGTCACGCTCGATTCCGTTTCTCCCGCCGAGCTGGGCGACATCATGTTGCTTCTGAACGCCCAGCCGTGGGTGATTGCCGCATCGGTCACTGAATGACGACAACGGCACGCCGCTGGCCCCATCCCGCCAAGGGCCCCTGATCTGCCGGAAGCGAGCCAGCCGATCTTTTCCCGCGTGGCACAGACATCGAGGCAAACAGAACAGGCAGCTCGCGGGAACGTCCGGAAGCCGCGCGGTCGCCACTCGCGGCATGATATTTGCGCGCGCTTCGCGTCACGCGACAAGCTACCGGAGCGAGCCATGCAATTCATGTTTCAGTCTTGCCTGATCAGCACGAGCGCAAGCATCGATGACGGAAGAATTGTGGCGAATGCGAGGATCTTCGTGCCGGCGTCAGACGGCTCATTTGAAGATGATGTACACGACCTGTGCCTGGACGACAACTTCATCGACGAAAACGAAGCGCTGACCTACGCACGCGAATGCGCAATGGGTTGGGTCGAAGAGCATTGTGTCAGCGAGACCTAGTCAACACTGCGTTCCCCACCCCGCAGCCTCTCTGCGCGCGCATCGCCGATAGTTCACAGAACACGGTAACCAGAGCGAACCTGAAATCATGCTCCGCGCCGGTCGAAAACGCCCAACGAGCCTGCGCTCGCACGTTATTGTGCCGCCGCTGGGGGCGTAGCGCCCGGCGAACGCGCCGCCGCGCGGCAATGGCTCAGGCGATCCATAAATGGCGACTTCCGGACAGGCACACAGGCGAGGGCTGGACCTATTATGTCTGTCTGCGCTGCGTCTATGCGGTGGGCCGTCCAAGTTCGGGCCGTTAGCCGTTCAGCGTACGTACATCGCGGCGCCACGCCTTTCCCTGAGAGGCCTTACGGAGCGTCGAAGCCATGTCCGGCCCCCAATCGTCTTTCGTGCTACCGCTGTCCACCCGTGCCTGGCGCACGCTCGATACGCAGGAACTCTATTCCCGTCAGCGGCGCCGCCCTGACTACCAGGCGGAGCTCGACGCGCTCAGTCTGCTCGCCCGTTCGCTCGGAACCTCGAAAGTCTCGATGCTTCAGGCGCTTGTCGATACGGCGCTGAAATTGTGCGAGGGCGACAGTGCTGGGATCAGCCTTCGCGAGTTTGATAACCGTGGCATTCCGATGCTTCGGTGGGTCGCTTTGGCTGGACCGCATGCGAAATTCACCGGGCACCCGGTCCCCATCAGTGACAGTCCGGGGGGCGTAGCGATCAAGCTTGCCGCTCCGCAACTGTTCGCCTTTCCAAAGCAGCAATTCGACTGCCTTTCGGTTGTCGCTCATGAAGTCGCCGAGGAACTGGTCGTTCCGATATCAGGTGTCCCGAAGCCGTGGGGCGCGATCTGGGTCATGTCCGGTCTAGGCAACCACTTCGATAGCGAGCACCTTCGCATTCTTTGCAGTCTGGCGAGCTTCGCCTGCGCTGCGCTGACCATGAATCAGGTCAAGGCGAACGACGAAACTCGCGCAGAGCAGGCCGAAGCTGCCGCAAGTGAGTCGGCGGACGCGGAAGCCGAAAAGGACGGCTTTATTGCCCTGCTCGCGCATGAACTTCGCAATCCCCTGAGTCCCATTGAAGGGGCGCTTGAAGTTGCCCAGGCATCGGCAGTCGACGCCCCCACGCGGACGAAGGCGTTGGAGCTCGCGCGACGCCAGGTCTCGCAGCTCAAGCGACTTGTCGCCGATCTTCTTGATGCTTCAAGAGTGCGGCATGGCAAGCTTTCTGTCCGCCCGGCGGATGCCCTGCTGGGCGACATCGTGGACGACGCAATGGACTCCGTACGCGACGAAGTCAGTCAACGTCGACATCGGGTACACCTGGCCATGCCTGGGTATCCAGTGCCGGTCTACGCTGATGCTGCACGTCTCACTCAGGTCATTTCGAATCTGCTCTCGAACGCCATCAAGTACACGCCGCCGGGCGGCGACATCGTCGTGAAAGTAGGCGCCCCGGACCTGAACTCGCTACCCGCAGGCGATTCCGAAACGAGAGAGGCACGCATTACGATCCGCGATAACGGTATGGGCATCGCCCCCGACCTGCTGCCCCGGGTCTTTGACCTGTTTTCGCAGTCGCCATCGGCGCGAACGCGGGCCGAAGGCGGCCTGGGGCTCGGCCTGTCCGTCGTGAAATATCTGGTCAATGCGCACCATGGCCAGATTGACATCTCGAGCCGGGGTGAAGGCTCGGGCACTGAAGTCACCGTGAGATTGCCCATCGTTCGGCGTGGCAATGCCAAACTGTCTCCGGTAGCGACCCAGGTTCTCTCGCCTTTGCGCATTCTCGTCGTTGACGATTGCCGCGATTCGGCGGAAGCCCTCTCGATGCGACTCGCGCTGGAGGGCCATGAGGTGAAATCCGCCTGTAGCGGCGAGGAAGCGCTCTCGCTGCTTGCATCCTTCTTACCGGACGCCGCGCTGATTGACCTCCAGATGCCAGGGATGGATGGCCGCCAGCTGGCGCGACTTCTGAGGCAGCAGGGGCAATGTGCGTCAACGCATCTGATTGCAGTGTCCGGCTATACCCCGACGACGGCGCCTGAAATGACTGGAGGCGAGTTCGACGCTTACCTCTCGAAACCGCTATCGCCAGAGGATCTTGCTAATGTTCTGCGCCGATAGGCTGATGTTGCCTCAGACAGCTATGCGACCTGGGGTCGACATGACTTCTCGTGCTTGACTCAACAAGGGGACGATGATGCCGGAAAAACATCTATCCAGTGGTTTTGACGCTGACCTCACCCTTGCTTCGACAAGGCTCCTCGAGATGGGTGGCCTCGTAGAGTTGCAGATCGCTCGTGCTCTTTCGTTACTGCGTGCCTTCGACCCCGACGTCGTCCAGACGGTGCTCGCGAGCGAGCATCGTCTGAATCAGATGGAGCTCGAAATCGATGAAGAGGTGAGTAACGTCATCGCTCGCAGACAACCTGCAGCTCGCGATCTTCGACTTCTGCTGGCCATCTCGAAGTGCACCACCAATCTTGAACGCGCTGGCGACGAAGCACGGAAGGTCGCCAAGCGCATCCGTCGCATCCACGAAAATAACGAAGGTCCGGTCATCGGAATAACCGAAATCAGGACCTCCGCAGAGATGGCCATGGGTATCCTTCACGGCGCGCTGAATGCGTTCGCGCGAATGGATACTGTCGCGGCCGCGCACCTGGTGCGCGACGATGCGGCCATCGACAACGAGTTTCGGGCCTTTACGCGTAGACTGATTGTCGAAATGACTGCCCACCCGCGCGTCATTTCGACGGGGCTCGACTACATGGTCATCGCCAAAGCCATAGAGCGCATTGGGGACCATGCTAAAAACATCGCCGAGTTCGTCGTCTATGTCGTCAAAGGTACCGACGTGCGGCATGTACCTGCGGCACAGCTCGAACAGGAGGCCAGTAGCTGAACGGCTGCCAGACGGAAATCGCCTGCGGAGCAGGCGGTTTCTGGACATGCAATCCATGATGCGCCCGAGATAGCGATCACCAGTTCAACGGCGATGCCGCTCCCGAAATACCCCTATCGGCGTAGATCGAATAGGCGGGCGCGCCTGCTTTCTGCGCCCCATCGCCGTCCCGGACGAAACGCCCGCAAGCAGGGGAGCCCGCGCAGTGAGCGTCGGCCTGCCAGGCCTTCGTGAATCGTGGGGGAATTTACCACGGCTCACTTTTTCGGACACAATGGACGCTCAACGTTGCGCAACGCGGGCAAACATGGTCACGGACGCATTTCTGCCTGATGTCATGGAACCTGAGGTGCTTCTGGTGGGCGCACCAGCGCAGGCGGATCACTTTCTGCTCTCAACGCTGTGGGGACCCGGGGGAACCCGTATCCCGGTATTTCAGGTGCTCGGCTGGATGGAAATCTTGCGCGATCGCGGCGTCGATTTCGCGTCGCATGCTGCGGTGTGTCAGTACTGGCTCTACGAACAGGTGCCTGACGTACCGGCGTTGCTGCAGGCGTGGAAATGCGAGCGGCTTGCCCGCAGCACCGTCGCCCGAAGCGCGGTATCCCTCGCCAGGCAGCAAACGCTCATCAGCCAGCTCCGGCGTCGCCGCATCCAGGAGTCCGCCGCTGTCGCAACGCTCGATTCAATGCAGAAGGCTTTCGGCGTCTTCTGCGAAATCTGGGCGATGCGCTCCAAAACCCTCGACGCGTTATGTCGGCGAGCTGAAACTGCGGCGAAATCCTCGGCGCAAGTAGTCGAAAAGCGCCGACGCCGTATGCCGCTCGAACCTTAGCCTACCGAGGCACGATCTGACTCCGACTGTCGCTACTCGATGCCGTTGGCCCGGCGAATCATGCAGCGCGCGGACGGTGATACCCGTGTTCGATCAAGTCGCATGCGTAAAGCGCAATTGAGCCTTCAGGTAGTCCAGGAACGCACGCAGTTTCCGCGACGGCGTCCGCTCCTTCGGAAAAAGAGCATTGAGATCCTGCTGTGGACCGATCCATTCGGGTAGCACCTTGCACAGACGCCCCGCTGCGACTTCCGATGCCATGCTCGCGGCCATCGCCAGTCCCGCTCGCCCATGCGACGGATGCCGCGGGCTCCATTCGCGTGCCCGCCTCCTGCAATGGACTGTTCGGGCTCAAACCAACGCGCGGCCGCAGCTCGAACGGGCCGGCGACGCTGCCGCAGATGCCGCCCGCTATCGGCGCCTATGGCGCCGGCGCCGAATCGATGAACGGGATCGCGTGGACGCAGCGGGTCTTTCGGCATTCTCCGTTCACGCCGCCCTTCAACGTCGCCGGCGTTCCCGCCATGCCCGTACCGCTTGAAACGCATCCCGCTACCGCTTTGCCAATCGGCATGCAGTTCGCAGCGGGATTCGGCCGGGAAGACACCTTGCTGCGACTCGCCGGCCAACTCGAGCGGGCCCGGCCGCGGGCCAGTCGTCGACCGATGCTGTGGGCGGGCCGCCGGTCGGAGTGAGCACGACCCGAAGGGCAAGTGCCTGTCCAGAGCAAGGCGATCCACATCACCAGCTGGTACAGAAGTGATTGCAAATCACAATATGGCAGCGTCGTTTTGTTCGCCAGCCATCAGTAAAGCCACCCGAGCCGTTTTCTGCACGTATTTAACGGCGGCGCTACACTCGTGCGGTTATCGAAAGGCCGTGCCCACGGGCCTGCGCTTTGGCTTGCTCATTAGGCAACCCAGGCAGAACAGCCGGCGCGCGGACGCTTCGATTGCACGATCGAGAACGACAAATCCCTACTCTCGGAGAGCCGCTCCATGACGACGCTAACCATCAACGGAGAAACTCATACGGTCGACGCGCCGCCCGACATGCCGCTGCTCTGGGTCCTGCGCGACATCGTCGGCCTCACCGGCACGAAGTTCGGCTGTGGCATTGCACAGTGCGGCGCTTGCACGGTGCATCTCGACGGCGAGGCGGCGCGCTCGTGCGTACTGCCCGTCGCGGCCGTGGCGGGCCGCCGGATCACCACCATCGAGGCGATCGGCGCCACCCCCGCCGGACAGAAGGTGCAGAAGGCCTGGCGCGAGATCGACGTCGTGCAGTGCGGCTACTGTCAATCGGGACAGGTGATGTCGGCGACAGCGCTCATCGCCGCGAATCCGAATCCGAGCGACGCCGATATCGACGCCGCCATGGCGGGCAACATCTGCCGCTGTGGCACCTATGCGCGGATTCGCGCCGCCATCAAGCAAGCCGCGAAGGAGGCCTGAGATGTCACAGGGTCTCCTCGATGCGCAAAACGGCGCGCCGGAACGCAAGCAGCATGTCTCCATGAGTGGCCCACTCTCGCGCCGCACGTTTCTCAAGCTCGGCGCAGCGGCGGCCGGCGGCCTGCTGCTCGGCATCAGCTTTTCCGCCGGCGCGCAGGGCGACAGCCAGACGCGTCAGTCGGTCGTTGGCGGCGACGGCAACGAAGCCCCGCAAGACGGCGTGTTCGAGCCGAACGCGTTCGTGCAGATCGACCGCTCGGGCAAGGTCACGCTGATCGTCCCGAAGGTGGAGATGGGGCAAGGCGTGTACACCTCGATTCCGATGCTGATCGCGGAAGAACTCGAAGTGCCGCTCGATAGCGTCACGATCGATCACGCGCCGCCCAATGCGAAGCTCTTCACCGACCCGCTGCTGGGCGGCCAGCTCACGGGCGGCTCGACGTCGATTCGCTTTGCCTGGCAGCCCATGCGCGAAGCGGGCGCGGCCGCGCGCACCGTTCTGATCCAGGCGGCGGCGCAACAGTGGCAAGTCGATCCGGCCACCTGCCACGCCAAAGCGGGCGAGGTGCTGCACGACGCGAGCGGCCGGCGCATCGCCTATGGCCAGCTCGTCGATGCGGCCGCCCATCTGCCCGTGCCGCAGAAGGTGGCGCTCAAGGACCCGAAAGACTTCACACTGGTCGGCAAGCCCACGAAGCGTCTCGACTCGCCCGAGAAGGTGGACGGTTCGGCGCTTTTCGGCCTCGACGTGCGCCTGCCCGACATGGTCTACGCGGCCATCGTGAACTGCCCCGTGTTCGGCGGCACGCTCGCGAAGGTCGACGACACGCACGCGAAGCAGGTGCCCGGCGTCACGCAGGTCGTGAAGATCGACAACGCCGTGGCCGTAGTCGGCGCGCACACGTGGGCCGCGAAACGGGGCGCCGCGGCGCTCGTCGTCGAGTGGAACGAAGGCGCGGGCGCCAACGTGTCGATGCAGCAGATCGTCGCCGATCTCGCGAGCGCCTCGCAACGCGAGGGCGCCGTCGCGCGCAAGGATGGCGACGTGCAGCACGGATTCGGCGGCGCCAAAACGCGCATCGACGCCGTCTATCAGCAGCCGTTCCTTGCGCACGCAACGATGGAGCCGGTCAACTGCACGGTCCACGTGCAGCCCGATAGCTGCGAAATCTGGGTGGGCAGCCAGGTGCCCACGCGCGCCGTGGATGCGGCCGTGGCCGTCACGGGTCTGAAGCCCGAGCAGGTCACGCTGCACAATCACCTGCTTGGCGGCGGCTTCGGGCGGCGGCTCGAAACCGATTTCATTACCCAGGCCGTCAAGATCGCCAAACAGCTCGACGTGCCGGTCAAGGTCTTCTATACGCGCGAAGAAGATATCCAGCACGACATGTACCGGCCGTATTACTACGATCGTCTCTCGGCCGGGCTCGACGCGAACGGCAAGCCCGTGGCCTGGCAGCACCGCATCGCGGGCTCCTCGATCATGGCGCGCTTTGCGCCCCCCGCGTTCCAGCACGGCGTCGATCCCGACGCCGTGGAAGTCGCCGCCGATCTGCCCTACGACCTGCCGAACCAGTTGATCGAATACGTGCGCCAGGAGCCGCACGCGGTGCCCACCGCGTTCTGGCGCGGCGTGGGGCCCACGCGCGGCACGTTCGTGGTGGAGAGCTTCATCGACGAACTCGCGGTGGCCGCGAAAACCGATCCGGTCACCTACCGCCGCAACCTGCTCGGCAAATCGCCGCGCGCGCTCAATGTGCTCGACGTGGCCACGCGCGCCGCGAACTGGGGACCACCCATGCCGAAGGGCCAGGGGCGCGGCGTTGCGGTGATGCACGCGTTCGGCAGCTTCCTCAGCATGGTCGCGGACGTCACCGTGGACGACGGCGAGGTGCGCGTGAACCGCGTGGTGTGCGCCGTGGATTGCGGCATGGCCGTGAATCCCGAAACCATCGAGGCGCAGATCCAGGGCGGCATCGTGTTCGGCATCACGGCCGCGCTGTGGGGCGAGATCACGATCGAGCGCGGACGCGTCACGCAAACCAATTTCACCGACTACCGGATCATGCGCATCGACCAGATGCCGGCGATCGAAGTGCATCTGGTGAAGAGCGCCGAAGCGCCCGGCGGGATCGGCGAGCCCGGGACCTCGGCGGTCATACCGGCCGTGGCGAATGCGATCTACGCGGCGACCGGAAAGCGTCTGCGGCACTTGCCAGTGGGCCGCCAGCTCGTGAACGCGGGCGCGTCCGCGCACTCGGCTTGAGGGAGCGAACCATGACGAACACGATCGACGCATCCCAACGAGCCCGCGGCCTGCGCCGCGCTGCCGGCGCAGCACTCGCGCTCGCGGCATTCGCGTGCGTGAGCGCGCGCCCCGCCCTCGCGGCGGGCGCCGCCGACGCCGCCACGATCCAGCACGGCGCCTACCTCGCCGCCGTGGGCGACTGCGCAGCGTGCCACACGGCGCCGCACGGCAAGCCGTTCGCGGGCGGCCTGCCCATGAACACGCCGCTTGGCCGCATCTACTCGACCAACATCACGCCCGACCCGGACACCGGCATTGGCGGCTATACGCAAGCGGACTTCGCGCGCGCCCTGCGCGAGGGCGTCGCCAAGGACGGCCACAACCTCTATCCGGCGATGCCTTATCCCTCATACGCAAAGGTGCGTGACGAGGACGTCGCCGCGCTCTACGCGTACTTCATGCAAGGCGTGCAGCCGGTCAAGCAGAGCAACCGCGACGCCGACATCAAGTGGCCGATGAACATGCGCTGGCCGCTCAAGATCTGGAACGCCGTCTTCCTCGAGAAGGGCGCGTACCAGGACAAGGCGGGCAAGGACGTGGCATGGAACCGCGGCGCGTACCTCGTGCAGGGTCTCGGCCATTGCGGCTCGTGCCACACGCCGCGCGGCATCGGCTTCAACGAGAAGGCGCTCGACGAAAGCGGCGACGCCTGGCTCACGGGCGCCCTGCTCGACGGCTGGTTCGCCTCGAACCTGACCGGCGCGCACAACACGGGCCTCGGGCGCTGGAGCGCAGCGGACCTCGCGCAGTTCCTGAAGACGGGCGCGAACCAGCACGCCTCGGCGTTCGGCGCGATGACCGATGTGGTCAACAAGAGCACCCAGGCCATGAACGACGCGGACGTCAACGCGATCGCACTCTACCTGAAGTCGCTGCCGGCGAAGGGCGGCGACGGCGCGCCGGCCTACGCCTATGACGCGCAGGCGACGAAAGTGTCGCTCTCGCGCCCGGCGAACGATGCGGGCGCGCGCGTCTACACGGCGTATTGCATGCATTGCCATGGCGCCGACGGGCGCGGCTTCGCGCCGATGTTCGCGCCGCTCGCGGGCAATCCGAACGTGCTGGAGAAGGACGCGTCGTCGCTCATCAACGTCACGCTCAACGGCACCGGCGATCTCGTGATCCAGGGCATGCCCGCGCCGTACCCCATGCCCGCTTATGCAGATGTCCTAAGCGATAAGCAGATCGCCGATGTGCTCACGTTCGTGCGTGCGGGCTGGAACAACAAGGCAGGCGGAGTGGGCGCGGCGGAGGTCGCGAAGCTGCGGACGAGGACGCAGGCGGCGCGGTAGGAAGGGGTGTAGAAGCGATCGCGCCGGCCAGGAATACGGCCGGCGCAAGTGTTACGGAACACCTGTAGCGTTAGTGCGCGAGCGGTTGCGTCACGTCCTGGCCGAACCACTGCATGGAGATCTTCTTGAGCGTGCCGTCCTGCTTGAGCGAGGTGAGCGCGTCGTTGATCGCCTTCTCGAACTTCGGATTGCCCTTGCGGAACGGAATGGCCATTTGCTGATCGGCGCCCGGCAACACGGCGCCCGGACGCAGCGGCAGATTCGACGTCTTGATGATGTACGGCAGCATCAGGCGGTCGTCCATCGTCGCGTCGATGCGTTTCGCGGCCAGGTCGCGCAGCTTCTCGGGCGCGCCGGGATAGGTTTGCACGTTGATGCCGGGCACGGCGCGCGCCATCTGGTCATAGTTGGTGCCGAGCGTCACGCCGAGCTTCTTGTCGCCCTTGAATTCGTCGAGCGTCTTGAATTCGCGTTTGTCGTCGGAGCGCTGGATCAGCTGCGCAGCCGAGTACGTGTACGGCTGGCTGAAGTCGAGCGCCTGCTGGCGTTGCGGCGTGACGGTCACCTGATTGACGATCACGTCGAACTTGCCGGCCTGCAGCGCCGCGATGATGCCGCTCCACTCGGTCGGAATGAACTCGGGCTTGACCCCGAGCTTGGCCGCCACGGCCTTCGCGACGTCGACGTCGAAGCCGACGAGTTCGCCCTTGCTGTCACGGGAATCGAACGGGGGATAGGTGCCTTCCAGACCGATCTTGAGCACCCCGGCCTGTTTGACGGAATCCAGCAGATCTTCCGCGTGGGCGGAAATGGCGGTAAATCCCAGTGCCGATACGGCAAGCGCGCTTGTGAACAGGAGCTTCGTCAACTTCATTCAACCTCTCCTCTTTATGTGGATCATTATGTGGATGTCTGCACTGCTTCGTGATGGCACATCTGCGCCCCCCGAGGCCGCGTCGCTAGAGAATACTACGATCGGCAGCGCGATCGTAGCCCGCACAACTGAGTACATTCCCGCGCCAGGCGGCGCGCAGAACTGGACAAGCGCTGATCCCGCCGAGACCACGCGCCCCTTTCCCGAACGATACGATTCCCAGCGAATGGGAATGACATGAGAGGGTTTTCCCTGGCGATCTCCAACGTCCCGCGTGGGGCCGCCCGGTGACTTTTACCCGCTTCTGGTAATGTCACGCACATGCAAACGATCCTCTCCATCGAGAATCTCTCGAAAGTCTACGCATCGGGACTCCGGGCGCTCACGAACATCGATCTGGACATCCAGCGGGGCGAAATCTTCGCGCTGCTGGGGCCAAATGGCGCGGGCAAGACGACGCTGATCAGCATCATCTGCGGCATCGTCAATGCGAGCGAAGGCAGTGTACGCGTGGCCGGTCACGATATCCTCACCGACTACCGCGCCGCGCGCTCGCTGATCGGCCTCGTGCCGCAGGAGCTGACGACCGACGCGTTCGAAACGGTCTGGGCCACCGTATCGTTCAGCCGCGGCCTGTTCGGCAAGCCGCCCAACCCCGCGTATGTCGAGCGCGTGCTGCGCGACCTCTCGCTGTGGGAGAAGCGGAACAACAAGATCATGACGCTCTCGGGCGGCATGAAGCGCCGCGTGCTGATCGCGAAGGCGCTCGCGCACGAGCCGCAAGTGCTGTTTCTGGACGAGCCGACGGCGGGGGTGGACGTCGAGTTGCGCCGCGACATGTGGGAACTCGTGCGCGGGCTCAAGGCGAACGGCGTGACGATCATCCTGACGACGCACTACATCGACGAGGCGGAGGAGATGGCCGACCGCATCGGCGTCATCAACGCGGGCAAGATCATGCTCGTCGAGCACAAGGACGAGCTGATGCGCAAGCTCGGCCGCAAACAGCTGACGCTGCAGCTCGACGCCCCGCTGGGCGCGATTCCGGATGGGCTCGCCGCGTGGGGGCTGGAACTGGCCGACGGCGGCGCCGAACTGATCTATACCTACGACAGCGAAAACGAACGCAACGACATCATCACAACGCTGCTCAAGAACCTGAACGAGGCCGGCATCGGCTTCACGGACCTGAAGACGAGCCAGAGTTCGCTCGAGGACATCTTCGTGAGCCTCGTCCATAAGGACCCGGCGGCCGCTTCACGGCACGCTGCTACAGCTTCGGTCGCAGAAGACGGCAAAGGACAGGTAACTTCCCGATGAACCACTACGCAATTCGCGCGATCTACCGGTTCGAAATGGCGCGCACGCGGCGCACGCTGATGCAGAGCATCGTCGCGCCGGTCATTTCGACCTCGCTCTACTTCATCGTATTCGGCTCCGCCATCGGTTCGCGCATCAAGGAAGTGAACGGCGTCAGCTACGGCGCGTTCATCGTGCCGGGCCTGATCATGCTGTCGCTGCTCTCGCAGAGCATCTCGAACGCGTCGTTCGGCATCTACTTCCCGCGCTTCACGGGCACGATCTACGAGCTGCTCTCGGCGCCCGTGTCCTACCTCGAAATCGTGGTCAGCTATGTCGGCGCGGCGGCGACCAAGTCGGTCGTGCTCGGCCTCATCATCCTCGCGACCGCGGCGCTCTTCGTGCCGATCCAGATCCAGCACCCCGTATGGATGGCGCTGTTCCTGCTGCTCACCGCGGTTACGTTCAGCCTGCTCGGTTTCATCATCGGCATCTGGGCGGACAACTTCGAGAAGCTGCAGATCGTGCCGCTCCTCGTCATCACGCCGCTGACCTTCCTCGGCGGCGCCTTCTACTCGGTCGACATGCTGCCGACGGCGTGGAAGGTGATCACGCTGTTCAACCCGATCGTCTATCTGATCAGCGGCTTTCGCTGGAGCTTCTACGGGCTCGCCGACGTCGACGTCGGCGTGAGTCTCGGCATGACGGCCGCCTTTCTCGCGCTGTTCCTCGCGATCACCGCGTGGATCTTCAAGACGGGCTACCGGCTGAAGACCTGACGTTAGCGAATCGACCGGGTGCCCACGTCGAATTTCAGGCCGGCACCTCTCCCGGCGCGCCGTCGAGCGGCCGGTCGTGCTGGCCGTTCAGGGGAGCGTCGAACGAGCCGTCCAGAATCCGCAGCTTGTCGGTCATATCGGGGAAGTTGTGACCTGCCGCGCGCAGCTCGTTCACGAGCCGATGCGCAACGGCCCTGCAGTGCGCCAGCGTTTCGTGCAGACGTGGATCCGACTGCAGGCCGGTCACCGCCCGCTCCAGATCCGCTGGAGACTCGCTCAACAGAGCGGGAACGACTTCGTCCGGCGGGATCAGCGAACCGTGACTGAGCAGTTGCGCGGTCCAGTCGCAGCCGTACAGCAGTGCGCGCCGTTCGGCCCTGCGCGCCTCGTCCTGCTCGAGCGTGGCGAGGCTATGGCGATTCTTCTGAATCTCGGCGCGCCACGGCGCGAGAACGTCGGCGCGCAGCGCCGCGATCGCTTCGCCGAGCGCCGCGTTCTGCCCACCCGCGACGAGCCGGCGTTCATCGAGCCGGTCCACCTCGTCCCGGTAGCTTTCGAGGTACGCGAGCCAGTTCAACGGCAGCTCGGGCTTTTCGAAGAATGCGCGCCGCACGTCATTGAGTTCGTTGCGAATATCCTGCAGCGCCAGGTTGTCGGCGAGACGCGCCTCATGCACGTCGTGCGCCGTCACCATCTGACGGTGCAGCGGAAAGAGCGGATTGCTGTAGCGCCGCTGCAGATGCCGCTCGGCCGCGCCCGGCCGGGCGCTCCATTTCCAGTTGGGCAAGGTCTTCGCGTCGAATTCGACCGCCTGGATCATCGGCCGGAACACGGACAGCGCTTCGTCGGTGGCGTGGCGAAAGCAGTCCGCCAGCTTGTAGTCGTTGCCTTGCAGGGAGGCAACCTCGTCGCCCGCATAAGGCGAGTCCGGCCTGAGCCTGAGCGTGCCCGTGGCCAGAAAGAATTCCATCGGCAGTTCGACACTCATGCCTTCGAGGCGGAACGCGCGCTGCTCGGCGGAAACCGCCTCGACGGCACGCGCGAGGCGGTTTTCCTGATCGAGGAGCGCATCGATCGCGTCTCCCGACGACGGCTGCGCCGCATCGGCCAGCAGGCAGAACGTTTCGCGCGCCATTCTCGCCGCGATGGTGCCGTGCTTCTCGGCAAAGAGCCAGAACCAGAGGGCGAGCTGGTAGCCCTTGACCCCATTTTGGGCGATCGATTCGACTTCGGGTGTGAATGCGATGCCGGGCGCGGCCCAGTTCGCAAACGGCGGCGTGCCGGCGCCCTGGTACATGCCCAGGAGTTGGCGTATCGATTCATGCGTATTGGTGGGCCAGTTGCGCGCCTCTTCCTGGCGCTTTTCTGTCTTCCAGAACCTCCAGTCCATTCTGCACCTCGCAAGAGAGCAAGAGTCTTGGTGCGACTCGCTGCGAGGGATACTTGCACACTCCGCCGAGGGCGTAAACCGGTGATGTCCGCGCTTGCTCTTCAGGCCCCGCTCAGTTCCTGATGGAGCGCGACGAATTCGCGCGTGAGCTTGTGCGCCGGATCGAGGTGAACGACGGGCTTGGCCTGCTGATGCGATTCGCGAATCTTCACCGACGAAGACAGCCGCGACGCCAGCACCGGCAATCCTTCTTCGACGAGTTCGTCGACGAGTTGCTGCGGCAGGCTCGCGCGCGGCTGGAACTGGTTGATGACGATCCCTTCGACCGTGAGCCCGGCATTGTGGTCCTGCTGAATTTCCTTCACGTTCTCGAGCAGCGTATAGAGCGCGCGGCGCGAGAAGTCGTCGCAATCGAACGGGATGAGGCAGCGCTCGACCGCGATCAGCGCCGAGCGCGTGTAGAAGTTCAGCGCAGGCGGCGTGTCGATGTAGATCGCATCGTACATGTCGAGTTCTTTGAGCGCGTCGCGCAGCTTGTAGATCTTGTAGCGCGACTCGAGCTTGCCGTGCAGCGTGTCGAGATCGGCATGCGCGGGCATCACGTCGAGATTCTCGAACGGTGTCGAATGAATGAACGAGGTGACCTCGACCGGCCGGAAGCTGAACGTCAGCGCGGTTTCGAAGAAGTCGGCGACGTTGGGCTTCGCGTCGGCGGAAGCCGCGCCGAGCAGGTACTGGCTCGAATTTGCCTGCGCATCGAGGTCGATGACGAGCGTACGCCGGCCCTCGTTCGCGCTGATCGCAGCGAGATTGCAAACGATCGTTGACTTGCCTACGCCACCCTTCTGATTGAACACCACGCGCCGCATGTCTTCGCTCCCCTGTTTCTCTCTCAATCAATGAGATGGATGGGGATGAGCATACCCGATGCGGCGCCGCAAAAAAGATTTTTGGCGGCGGTTTTCCTGGCAAGCGCAGGTACGCGGCTAATTACATAACCGCTTCATTTTCCAGAGCCTGGCTGGTTATAACCCGTACCACCGTCGCATGCGTAACTTGCGGTGGCTGGCAGCGCCAGGACAAGCGATAGAGCCAACAGGGCTGCAAAGATGCGCCGAGCTTTCATTTGCGTTTCTCCTGTTCAAATGGATGCCGGTGCGTTAAGCATAGGTCAGGTGACTTAAAGCGCAATTTCGCGCGATTACAGAGTCTTTCTTCACGCGTGTCCCCAAAATTTGCGCTGCACCTGCATCACCTCTTCCTCGACCTCGGCTACGGGCCCGATCAGGTCCACGCGCTTCTGGCAATGATCGAAAACATAGCGCGACGACACACTCATCGTTGGGTTCTCCGCGTGATTGCCCGTGGCCTGCAGCAACCGCTCTTCGGTCATGCCGAACACCACGCGCCCGATGTTCGCCCAATAGGCCGTGCCCGCGCACATGCAGCACGGCTCGACCGTCGTATACAGCGTGCAACTCCACAAGAATTGCGGCGTGAAGTTGAGCGCGGCAATGCGCGCGAGCACGGCTTCCGCATGATTGACGGTATCGACATTGCCCTGTTCGATGAGAACCGATTCCTGATCGGGCCCGACGAGAATGGCGCCGAACGGGTGATGGCCCAACTGCGTCGCGCGTTCTGCGACCACGCTTGCGTGGCGCAAATGGCGGACGATCTGTTCACGCGTCGGCGCGAGCCCTTGCTCGGGGAATTCAGAAGCGTTCTCTTGTGGGGAAATGGTCAGGCTCAAAGCTTGTCTCCTCCTTGTGGGCAATTTCATTTCGGCAATGCGCCGTCTACGCCCTGCACGAACCAGTTCAGCCGCAGTAACTCGGCGTCGGGCAGCGATGTGCCCGCCGCCACCTTGATCGCGCCGCTCTGATCCTTGATGGGCCCCGCGAACGGATCGAATTTGCCGGCGATGATGTCGTCGCGCTTTTGCGCAAGCGCCTTTTGCGCGGCAGGCGAGACGGTTGTGGTGTTGATATCGGCGACGTCGATGGCTTTTTCCTTGAGGCCCCACCACGTTGGCGTGTTGGTCCACGTGCCCGCTTGCACCTGATCGATCAGGTGAGCGTAATAGACGCCCCAGTAACTCACGCAAGCCCCCAGTTGGGCATTCGGGCCGAAATTCTTCATATCGGAGTCCCAACCGAACGCATGCACTTTCTTCTGCTCGGCCGTCTGCATCGTCGCCGTCGAGTCGGTGTTCTGGATCAGCACGTCCGCGCCCTGGCCGATCAGCGTTTCGGCGGCCTGTTTCTCTTTGCCCGGATCGAACCAGCTATTGATCCAGATGACCTTGACCTTCGCATTCGGATTGACCGAACGCGCGCCCATCGTGAAAGCATTGATGTTGCGCACCACTTCAGGCACCGGCACCGAGGCGACGAAGCCGAGCGTATTCGTCTTCGTCGTATAGCCGCCGACGAGACCGGCCAGGTACGCGCTCTGGTACGTGCGCACGTCATAGGTCGCGAAGTTCGCGGCCTTTTTGTATCCGGTTGCATGCTCGAAGACGACGTCGGGATAATCCTTTGCGGTCTTCAGTTCGAAGTCCTGAAAACCGAAGCTCGAGCCCACGATGATCTTGTTGCCCTTGCTCGCGAGATCGCGAAACACGCGCTCCGAGTCGGCGGATTCGGGCACGTTCTCCACGCGCGTGACCTTGATCTTGTCGCCGAACTTCGCTTCGATCGCCTTCACGCCCTGTTCGTGCGCGTAGGTCCAGCCAGCGTCGCCGGGGTTGCCGAGGTAGACGAACGCGACGCCCATCGGGGCCGCAGCGGTCGCCGTGGCGCTCAGCGCGGCACAGGCGCCGAGCGCGGCGAACAGCGTAGCCACGAGGCGCAGCGAGCGCACCGACGCGCGAGCGAATCTTGTTGCCATGAGGTCTCCGAAACAGGAAATGGAAAGTCAGATACTGGTCAGTCAAAATTGAGGCCGATATTTCGATTCATTATGTGATGAATAACGGAATCGATATAACGCTCATTGCGTCGTTGGAGCACGCTATCGCCGATGGCTTCACGCTGGAACGCGTCGTGCTTGCCGAACCCGTTGCCCCTCCAACCTTTGCGCCCGGGAGACTTGTCATGCAAACCGCACTCGCCACCGATTTTTCGCACGTCAAGCCGCAGGACACTTCGTTCACGGGCGGCGGGCTGCGCGACTTCTTTGTCTATCGCGACCTGGGCATCGCCAAAGCCACGCATGGCAAGGTGGTCGCGCAACTCGTCAGGGCAAATCTTGCGCCGGAACTGGGCACGGGCTGGCACCGGCATGAGGCAGAGTTTCATATCGTCATCATGCTCAAGGGCTGGGCGCGCTTCATGTACGGCGACAAGGAAACGCTCGTCGAAGCGGGCGACTGCGTGCATCAGGCGCCGGGCATCGCCCATTACCTGTTCGATTACTCGCCCGACATGGAGTACCTCGAAATCGTGAGCCCCGCCGACTTCAAGTCGATCGATGTGGAAGCGCCCTGCGCCGTGCCCGCGCCGACGCCCTGGCAGGCGAGCCCCGCAATCTGAGGCGGCCGCCCTGGGTGGGCTATGTTGCGGCGGCGCGGCTGATGGCCGTTGCCGCATGCGCATCGGCATCGAGCAGCGCGCGCAGGGTCACCCGATCGTCGCCCATCGCCTCCGGCGCCGCGATGCGCCGCGCGCGCGGCTCGTGGTCGTGAATGGTCGAGCGCACGAGCGGATAGATCTGCGTGTCCCAGCGGCGGCCATTGAAGACGCCGTAGTGACCCACGCCCGTCTGGACGTGATGTGTCTTCATATAAGGGCGCAGCCCCCGGCACAGGTCATGGGCGGCCACGGTCTGGCCGACCGCGCAGATATCGTCCTTCTCGCCTTCGATCGTGAGCAGTGCGGTGCGGCGAATCGCATGCGGCTCCACGAGGCGCTCGCCTACCTTGAGCTTGCCCAACGGCAGGGCGTATTCCTGAAACACCGACCTGACCGTTTCCAGGTAGAACTCCGCGGTGAGATCGGAGGTGGCGAAGTACTCGCGGTAGAACACGTTGAGCGCATCCGCCCTCGTGGGGTCGCCCTTCGCCCGCTCGTGGCGCATCTCCTCGAACGAAGCGAGATGACGCTCGAGGTTCATCGACATGAACGCGCTGAGCTGCACGAAGCCCGGATACACGCGACGCTGCGCGCCGGGAAAACCGCCTGGCACCGCGCTGATGAGATTGCGCTCGAACCACGTGATCGGCTTGCTGTTGGCGAGATCGTTGACCCTGGTGGGATTCACGCGGCAATCGATCGGTCCCGCCATCAGCGTCATGCTCGCGGGCTGCGCGGGATCGTTGTCGGCGGCCATCAACGCTACGGCCGCGAGCGCCGCGACCGTGGGCTGGCAGATCGCCACCAGATGCGCATCCGGGCCGATCCGCCGGATGAAGGACATGACGTGCTCGACGTATTCGTCGAAGCCGAAGCGCCCCGCCGACAAGGGCACGTCGCGCGGGTTGTGCCAGTCGGTGATATAGACGTCGTGGTCGGCGAGCATGGTGCGCACGGTCCCGCGCAGCAACGTCGCGAAGTGCCCCGACATCGGCGCGACGAGCAGCACGCGCGGCTGCGGCGTGGCGACGTCCTTGCGAAAGTGCAGCAGCGAGGCGAACGGCGTGCGCTTGACGACGGCTTCCGTCACCGGCGTGTGCACGCCATCCACCTCCACCCCATCGATTTCGAACGGCGGCCGCGCGTGCGAGAGCCCGGCTAGCTCGATCTGCTCCCACCAGGCGTCGAGATAGCGCGCGTCGAATCCGCACGCGAGCGCGGGCCACGCCGCGAGCGCCGCGCGCGAGAACGACGCGCTGGCGCGCCCGAACCTCGTCAAGTCCGCGAACGTCTGGTAAGCCAGATAGGCGAGCAGGTTCATGAGCGCAACTCTCGATCGTTTTGAACGCGAAGCGAAGCAGGCAATACGTATGCCAGAAGCGTTCATTGGCACAGTGCTTGCACCTGCA
This sequence comes from Paraburkholderia sp. EG287B, assembly GCF_040965595.1. Lineage (NCBI taxonomy): Bacteria > Pseudomonadati > Pseudomonadota > Betaproteobacteria > Burkholderiales > Burkholderiaceae > Paraburkholderia > Paraburkholderia sp. EG287B. The sequence continues at coordinate 112,722 of NZ_JBFRCG010000013.1, read as the reverse complement.
CGGCCAGGCGCGCGGGCGCTTCGCACAAAGTGGCGGTTGCGCCTTCCTGCATGCCGCAATGTAGTGCGTCGAATCGGCGCGAGCGGTGCATGCGGGACCGATGCGCGCATTCGGTGCATGCGGCTCTCTGCGCGTCGCACCGTTTGCCGTCATGGCCTCACCGTTCAGGAGCTCTCCATGAGTCAGACGAATACGACCCTGACGATCAGCAGCCGGAATTATTCGTCGTGGTCCATGCGCGGCTGGCTGCTCGCCAGACTCGCCGGACTCGAATTCGACACGGTGACGGTGCCGCTCGACGACGCGGCCACGCGTGCCGAACTGCTGCTGCTCTCGCCTTCGATTCTCGTGCCCTGCCTGCGCCACGACGGCATCGCGGTCTGGGACACGCTCGCGATCTGCGAATACCTCAACGAGATCCAGTCGCAGGCGCGGCTGTTGCCTGCGGACCGCACGGCGCGCGCGCACTGCCGCTCGGTGTGCGGGGAAATGCATTCGGGCTTCAGCGCGCTGCGCTCCGCGCTGCCGATGAACCTGCGCGGCCACTTTCCGAACTTTCGCGTCTGGTCGCGCGCGCAGGACGACATCGCGCGCATCGTGACTATCTGGCGCGAATGCCTGCAGAAGTATGGCGGCCCGTGGCTCTTTGGCGAGATCGGGGCGGCGGACGCGATGTATGCGCCCGTCGTCACGCGCCTGCTCACCTATGACGTGCCGATCGACCCCGACATCGGCGACTACTGCATGCGCGTGCTCAAGCAGCCTTACGTCGCCGAATGGATCGCGGCGGCCCAGTCGGAAACCGAGGACATCGACGAACTCGATATGGAGTTCTGAGCGTCGCCGCGCACCAACATCGGGCATGAGGGCTTGCGCTCGCAGGCCAGGCATCGGCATGGAAGTTGCATTGCCCCAATGCAGCCCGGCACGAACAAACACGAACAATCGCGCGCAAAAAGGCAGCGAACGGAAAAAACGCACATGAAGCCAACAGCCTTCAACGAGATGTTCGAGTACGGGGATTTCGACGTTCGCGGTCTCGCCGCCACGGCGTTTGCGCAGGCCGGCGAGCCGCGCGCCCACTACCGCGAATTCTTCGCCTGGATGCGCAGCCAGAGCGAGCAGCAGATGCTCAAGAAGCGCACCGAAGCCGATGCCATCTTCCGGCGCGTGGGCATCACCTTCGCCGTTTATGGCGAAAAGGACGTATCGGGTGCGGGCACCGAGCGCACGATTCCGTTCGACGTGATCCCGCGCATCTTCCAGCGCCAGGAGTGGAACACGCTCGAGCGCGGCCTGCGCCAGCGTGTGAACGCGCTCAACCGCTTCATCCACGACATCTATCACGAGCAGGAAATCGTCAAGCGCGGCATCGTGCCCGCCGACCAGATCCTGCGTAACGCGCAGTACCGCCCCGAGATGCAGGGCGTGCACGTCGCGCACGACATCTACGCGCATATCGCGGGCATCGATATCGTGCGCGCCGGCGAGGGCGAGTTCTACGTGCTGGAAGACAATCTGCGCGTGCCCTCCGGCGTCTCGTACATGCTGGAAAACCGCAAGATGATGATGCGGCTCTTTCCCGATCTGTTCGTGCGCAATCGCGTGGCGCCGGTTGCGCACTACCCCGACCTGCTGCTCGACACGCTGCGTGCCGCCGCGCCGTCCGGCACCGACAATCCGACGGTCGTGCTGCTCACGCCGGGCATGTACAACTCGGCCTACTTCGAGCACGCGTTCCTCGCGCAGCAAATGGGCGTCGAGCTCGTGGAAGGCCAGGACCTGTTCGTCGAGAACGATCACCTCTATATGCGCACCACGCAGGGCCGGCAGCGCGTGGACGTGATCTACCGGCGCGTGGACGACGACTTTCTCGACCCGCTCGTCTTCCGCTCCGACTCGGCGCTCGGCGCGGCGGGCCTCATGAACGTCTACCGCAAGGGCAACGTGACGCTGTGCAACGCGGTAGGCACGGGCGTGGCCGACGACAAGTCGATCTACCCCTACGTGCCCGACATGGTGCGCTTCTATCTGGGCGAGGAACCGCTGCTCAAGAACGTGCCCACGTGGATGTGCCGCAAGGCCGACGACCTGCGCTACGTGCTCGACCATCTGCCGGAGCTGGTCGTGAAGGAAACGCACGGCGCGGGCGGCTACGGCATGCTGATCGGTCCCGCTGCCACGCGCACCGAGATCGAAGCGTTTCGCGCCGCGCTCGTCGCGAACCCGGACAAGTACATCGCGCAGCCCACGCTCTCGCTTTCCACCTGCCCGACGTGGGTCGAATCGGGCGTCGCGCCGCGCCACATCGACCTGCGTCCGTTCGTGCTCTCGGGCAAGGAAGTGCGCATGGTGCCGGGCGGGCTTACGCGCGTGGCGCTGCGCGAGGGCTCGCTCGTGGTCAATTCCTCGCAGGGCGGCGGCACGAAGGACACCTGGGTGCTGGAGCGCTGAGCCCGCGCAGCAACGAACTCGCGCGGCGCGTGGGCGTTCACGGCCGCGAAGACGAAGCCGAGATCACGCGATGAACGAAGCGCAACTTGTCGATGACGGGCGAAGCCAGTGCGAACGGATAGCCGTCGGGCATGCCGAGGCTGCGGTTCAGGCTGTTGAGCGCGTAGGTGAGCGGAAACCAGCGCGCCAGCAGGCTGTCGAAGCTCGCCTCGTCCACCGGCGTCTGGTCGACCAGCGTGGGCTCGTCGGGGCTTTCGGGCAGCAGCGCGAGGCCGCAGGCCGTGGCCGTATCGAGCGTATCGACGATATGCAGGTAATGCGCCCACGTCTCGGCCCAGTCCTCCCACGGATGCACCGACGCATACGCGCTCACGTGGCGCTCGGCCCAGTCGGGCGCAGGGCCGTCGGCGTAGTGCGCGGCGAGCGCGGCGGCATAGTCGGCGCGCTCGTCGCCGAAGCGGCGGCGAAACGGTTCGAGCCAACGCCCCGTCGGCTCCTGCGCGATGAGACGATCGAAATAGTAGTGGCCGACCTCGTGGCGAAAATGCCCCAGCAAGGTGCGATACGGCTCGTGCAGCGACACGCGCGTGCGCTCGCGATGCGCGTCGTCGGCCTCGGCGATGTTCATCGTGATGAGCCCGTGATCGTGGCCCGTCATGATGCGCTGGCCGTCGCCCGTCTCTTCGAGAAATTCGAATTGCAGGCCGTGTTCCGGGTCTTCGGCGCGCGTGACGAGCGGCAGGCCGAGCGCCCCCAGCGTGTAGAGCAGGCGCCGCTTGGCCGTCTCGAGGCGATACCAGTACAGGCGGTTTTCGGGCCGCGAGAGGTCGGGAATCGTGCGCGTGAACTGGCAGGCGCGGCACAGCGTGTCGTCGCAGTCGGCCGGGATCATGCCGTTGCAGACGTTTTCGACCGCGTAGTTGTGGCACTGGCGAAAGAGCGCACCGTTTGCCTGCGCATTCAGGCTGCGCCAGCGCCCCTCGCCCGCATCCTCGAATGCGTGCATCTCGCCCGTCTGCGGCACGTAGCCCAGGCGCGACTCGCACCGCTCGCAGCGCTCGTTTTCGAAAAACACCAGCTGACTGCAGTGATCGCAGTGAAAGGTCTTCATCGCCGCATTCCTGTGAGGGCCGCGCGGGCCACGGTGCCTCGCGCAGCACGCCGCGTGCCTCGCACCCGCGTGGCCGCCGCTGTCACATCCTGCACTCGCGCCATGCGCATCATAGGCGCGCTGCGCGCTGCGCCTTTTCCGCCGTTCCATCCATGTCGATCGAGGAGTCGGGTGTGTCCATCCGTGTCGCGTTAAACCATGTCACGCAGTATCGCTATGACCGGCTCGTGCATCTCGCGCCTCACGTGGTGCGCCTGCGCCCCGCGCCGCACTGCCGCACGCCCATCCTCTCGTACTCGATGCGCGTGGAGCCCGCCGGTCACTTCGTCAACTGGCAGCAGGACCCGTTCGCCAACTATCAGGCGCGGCTCGCGTTTCCCGAGCCGACGCGCGAGTTCCGCGTCACGATCGATCTGGTCGCGGAAATGGCGGTCTACAACCCGTTCGACTTCTTTCTCGAACCGAGCGCCGAGCGCTTTCCGTTCGCGTACGCGCCCGAGCTGGCCGCGGAGCTTGCGCCTTATCTGGCGCACAGCGAGCCGACACCGCGCTTTGCCGCGTTCGTCGAGACGATCGATCGCACGCCGCGCGTGACGATCGACTTCCTCGTCGAGCTGAACCAGCGCCTGCAACGCGAGATCGGCTACCTGATCCGCATGGAGCCGGGCGTGCAGACGCCCGAGGAAACGCTGGAGAAAGGCTCCGGCTCGTGCCGCGACACGGGCTGGCTGCTCGTGCAGACGCTGCGTCAGCTCGGGCTCGCGGCGCGCTTCGTGTCGGGCTATCTGCTGCAGCTCACGCCCGACGTCAAGGCGATCGACGGCCCGCGCGGCGCCGAGGCCGACTTCACCGACCTGCACGCCTGGTGCGAGGTCTATCTGCCGGGCGCGGGCTGGATCGGGCTCGATCCGACCTCGGGCCTGCTCGCGGGCGAAGGCCATATTCCGGTGGCGTGCACGCCGGAGCCCGGCAGCGCCGCGCCGATCTCGGGCGCGCTCGACGAATGCGAAGTCGAGTTTTCGCATGCAATGTCGATCTCGCGTGTGCTCGAAACGCCGCGCGTGACGAAGCCCTACACCGAAGCGCAATGGGCCGATATGCACGCGATGGGAGTTCAGGTGGACGCCGCGCTCGCCGGCCAGGACGTGCGGCTCACGATGGGCGGCGAGCCGACCTTCGTGGCGGCGGGCGACCGCGACGCGCCCGAATGGAACACCGACGCGCTCGGCCCGACCAAGCGCCGCTACGCCATCGCGCTGATGGACAAGCTGCGCGCGCACTACGGCGCGCTGGGCTTTCTGCATATCGGCCAGGGCAAGTGGTATCCAGGCGAGCAGCTGCCGCGCTGGGCGCTTTCGCTTTTCTGGCGCGCGGACGGCGAGCCCTGCTGGCGCGATCCCGCGCTCTTCGCCGACGAGCGCTCGCCGACCCACCACACCGCGGCGGACGCCCAGCGCTTCATCGAACACCTCGCGGCGAAGCTCGCGGTCGATCCACAACACGTGCAGCCCGGCTACGAGGACACCTGGTATTACCTGTGGCGCGAGCGCCGCCTGCCCGTGAACGTCGATCCGTTCGACTCGCGCCTCGACGACGAGCTGGAACGCACGCGGCTGCGCCGCGTGTTCGACGCGGGCCTCGACACCGTGACCGGCTACGTGCTGCCGCTCGCGTGCGAGCGCGGCGAGCCGCCTGCGGCACAACCCGCCCTGCAGGGCCCGCGCTGGGTGAGCGGCCCGTGGTTCTTCCGCGACGATCGCATGTACCTGATTCCCGGCGACTCGCCGATGGGCTACCGTCTGCCGCTCGATTCGCTGCCGTGGATCGCGGCGGGCGACTACCCGTGGCAGCACGCGCGCGATCCGTTCGCCGCGCCTGCGCCGCTGCGCAGCGCGGCCGAGTTGCGCATGCAGTACGAGGCGGGATTCGATGCTGCCGCGTCGTTGCGGCGCGAAGAAAACGCGGGAAGCGCGGGGGGCGCGAACGGACCCGAAACAAACCGCTACCCCGAGCGCGGCGAATCCGCCGCCTGGACGCACCGCACCGCACTGTGCGTCGAAGCACGCGACCCCGCGCGCGCCGCCGGGCCGAAAGCCGAAGCCGCCGCCTTCGGCCGCGCGCAAGGCCAGCTTCATGTCTTCATGCCGCCGCTCGCCGAACTCGACGATTACCTCGACCTGCTGGCCGCCGTCGAAGCCACCGCTGCCGAGCTGGCGCTGCCCGTCGTGATCGAAGGCTATCCGCCGCCGCGCGACCCGCGCCTGAAAATGCTCCAGGTCACGCCCGACCCCGGCGTGATCGAGGTGAACATCCACCCGTCGTCGAACTGGGACGAACTGGTCGAGCGCACCGAATTCCTCTATCAGGCCGCGCACGAAACGCTGCTCTCCACCGAGAAGTTCATGCTCGACGGCCGCCACACCGGCACTGGCGGCGGCAATCACCTCGTGCTCGGCGGCGCCACGCCCGCCGACAGCCCGTTCCTGCGCCGCCCCGACCTGCTCGCTAGCCTCGTGGCCTACTGGCACAACCATCCGTCGCTGTCGTACCTGTTTTCGGGCCTCTTCATCGGGCCGACGAGCCAGGCGCCGCGCGTGGACGAAGCGCGCAACGATCAGGTCTACGAACTGGAAGTCGCGTTCGCCGAGATCCAGCGTCAGGTCGATCTGCTGCGCGGCTTCGGCAGCCCCTTCGACAACGGACCGCGCGTGCCGCCCTGGCTGATCGACCGCACGCTGCGCAACATCCTCATCGACGTGACCGGCAACACGCATCGCGCCGAGTTCTGCATCGACAAGCTCTACTCGCCCGACGGCCCGACCGGCCGACTCGGCCTGCTCGAGCTGCGCGGCTTCGAAATGCCGCCGCACGCGCGCATGAGCCTCGCGCAGCAACTGCTGCTGCGCGCGCTCGTCGCGCGCTTCTGGAAGACGCCGTACACGCAGCGCCTCACGCGCTGGGGCACCGAACTGCACGACCGCTTCATGCTCTCGACCTTCGTGCAGATGGATTTCGACGACGTGCTCGCCGAAACGTCCGCGGCGGGATTCGCGCTCGATCCCGCCTGGTTCGCGCCGCACTTCGAATTCCGCTTCCCGCTGGTCGGCGAGCTGCACACGAGCGGCATCGCGCTCTCGGTGCGCCATGGGCTCGAACCGTGGCACGTGATGGGCGAAGAAGGCGGGGCCGGCGCGACGGTGCGCTATGTCGATTCGTCGGTGGAGCGGCTCGAAGTGCGCGTGCTCGGCATCAACGAAAGCCGCCACGTCGTCACCGTGAACGGCCGCGCGCTGCCGCTGCAGCCCACCGGGCGCGTGAGCGAGAGCGTGGCGGGCGTGCGCTTTCGCGCGTGGCAGCAGGCGGCGTCGCTGCATCCCACCATCGGCGTGCACGCGCCGCTCACGATCGATATCGTCGACAGCTGGAGCGCGCGTGCGATCGGCGGATGCCAGTATCATGTTGCGCATCCGGGCGGCCGCAATTATCAGACGTTTCCGGTCAACGCCTACGAGGCCGAAAGCCGGCGGCGCGCGCGCTTCTTCACGACCGGCCACACGCCGGGACCCGTGGACGTGGCGCCGCCCGAGCGCAGCCTCGAATTTCCGTTCACACTGGATCTACGCCGCGGCTGATTGCGGCCGATAACCCGTCAAGAGCCCTAACCGAAGGCGCGCCTCATGAACGAGGCGCGCTGCCACGACCCACGATCTTGCCCACCCAATCCACCCTGCCGTTCGATTCCTCCGCCAGCGACGAGCCGGCGAGCGCGCCGCTGCGCACGCTGCCGGTGCGCGCCGGACACTGGGACGAACTGCAAACGGCGGAAGGCGAGCTGCGCGAGCCGTGGCGGCAGTTCTTCGGGCTGCTCGGCAAGCCGGGCGTGGCGGGATTCGACGGCGCGGCCGCGTCGGTCGCGCGCCAGGTGCGAGAGAACGACATCACCTATAACGTCTACGCGGACGCGGGCGGACCGCGGCCGTGGGCGCTCGACGTGCTGCCGTTCATCATCGACGAAGCCGAATGGGCGCAGATCGAGCGCGGCGCTGCGCAGCGCGCACGCCTGCTCAACGAGATCGTCGCCGATATCTACGGGCCGCAAACCCTGCTCGCGCGCGGGCTGCTGCCGCCCGCACTGGTGTTCGGCCACCCGGGCTATCTGCGCGCGGTGAAAGGCTTCGTGCCGCCCGCCCGCCAGTATCTGCAGATCGTCGCGCTCGACCTCGCGCGCTCGCCCGAAGGCCTGTGGACCGTCGTCTCGCACCGCACGGAAGCGCCCTCGGGACTCGGCTATCTGCTGGAAAACCGGCTCATCGTCTCGAGCCTCTTCGCCGAGCCGTTTCGCACCATGCGGGTGCACCGACTCGCGCCGTCCTATTCGCAGCTCGTCGCCACGCTCGCCGCGGCGGCGCGCGCGATCATGAGCGCCGACGAGCGCAGCGTGAGCGGCGCGTCCGCGCATATCGTGCTGCTCACGCCGGGGCCGTTCAGCGAGACTTACTTCGAGCACGTGTTCCTCGCGCGCTACCTCGGCCTCACGCTCGTCGAGGGCAAGGACCTCACGGTGCGCGACGACATGCTGTACCTGAAAACGCTCGACGGGCTGGAGCGCGTGCACGCCGTGCTGCGCCGCCTCGACGACACCTTCTGCGACCCGGTCGAGCTTCGCGCCGACTCGACCATCGGCGTGCCGGGCCTGCTGCAGGTCATGCGCGCGGGCAACGTGATGGTCTCGAACGTGCCCGGCGCGGGCTTCGTCGAATCGCCCGCGCTGCACGGCTTCATGCCCGGCATCGCGCAGGCGCTGCTCGGCGAGGAGCTGGCGCTGCCGGGCATCGCGACCTGGTGGTGCGGCGAAGACGCGGCCTGGCGCGATGCGCTCGCGCAGGTCCCCGAGGCGCTGCTCGTGCCGACGTGGCCGGGCGCGGCGAACGCGCCGTCCGCGCCGCCCGGACTCGCCGCCGGCATGCAAACGCTCGCCGACTGGCGCGAGCGCATCGAGCAGCTGCCCGACGCCTTCACGGTCCAGCAGCCCCTGCGCTACAGCTATACGCCGCGCTATGAAACCGGCGCGGGCATGCTCGGCGCGCGGCCTGCCGGGCTGCGCGTCTACGCGATCGCCGACCAGGAATGCGGCTGGCGCGTGCTGCCCGGCGGCTTCACGCGCCTCGCGGCCGAACATCAGGAATCCGTATCGATGCAGATGGGCGGCAGCAGCGTGGATACCTGGGTCCTGTCGAGCCAGCCCGGTTCGACCTTCACGCTCCTGCCGAGCCCGATCAAGCCCGGCGAGCTGCGCCGCGAGCGCCGCCGCGTGCCGAGCCGCTCGGCGGAGAACCTGTTCTGGGCGGGGCGTTATGGCGAACGCGCCGAAAACGGCGTGCGCCTGTGCCGGCTGATTCTCGGCTCGCTAGAAGGCAGCGACGCCGAAGAGCTGTTCGGCACCTTCATCGAACTGGCCGCCGCCAACGGGCTCGTGCCCGCCACGGTCAGCGAAGCCCGGCGCAGCCTCGACGACTTCGAGCGCGTGCTCGTGGCCAATCTGCACGAGAATGCGGGCGCAACGGGCATCGGCCGCACGCTCGCGAGCCAGGCGTACGCGTGCGGCGAGATTCGCGGCCGGCTGTCGAACGATCACTGGCGCACCGTGCTCGCCTCACGCAACGACTTCCGCGACGCGCTCCACGCGCTTTCGCTCGTGCCCGCGGCGGCGCGTCAGGGCGCGGCGATCGAATTCAGGCGCCCCACGCCGTACGACCGCATGGCGCTGATGGGCGCACTCGATGCGCTCGCGACGCAGTTGAGCGCCATCAGCGGCTGCCAGGGCGACCGCATGACTCGCGACGAAGCCTGGCGCCTGCTGTTCGCGGGGCGCCATATTGAACGCGTGGCCGCGTTGGCCACCATGCTCCGCATCGCCGCACACGAACGCACGCTCGCCACGCCCGCGGGCTTCGACGTGCTGCTGCAACTGTTCGACAGCACGCTCACGTATCGCTCGCTGTATCCGGGGCGACTCGAAGTGCCCGCCCTGCTCGACGTGATCGTGACCGACCCGACCAATCCGCGCGGGCTCTATGGCGTCTATGCGCGGCTGCGCGCGCGGCTCGACGAAATCGCCCAGGCGGCGCGCGGCCCGAGGCGCGAGCCGTTCGCCTCGCAGCTCGCGCCCGTCGAGGCGCTGCCGACGCTGGAGGCGCTCTGCGAGCCCGGCGACGACGGCCGCTACCCCGCGCTCACCGCACTGTGCGACAGCCTCGCCGAGCGCATGGCCGCGATGTCGAACGAGATCAGCGCGCGCTGGTTCAGCCACGCCGCGCCGCTCGCCGCGCAGGTCTGGTCATGAACGGCACGCGCCTCGCGGTCACGCACCGCACGACCTACCGTTATTCGACGCTCGTCGAGACCGCGCAGCATCTCGCGACCATCCGCCCGCTCGACCTGCCCTGGCAGCGCGTGCTCGCGCACCGCGAGCGTATCGAACCCGCGCCCTCGTATCAGACGAGCCGCCGCGACGCCTTCGGCAACGAGGTGCTCTACTTCTCGTTCGACGCGCCGCACGACTACTTGCAGATGACGAGCGAAACGAGCGTGCTGCTCTCGCCGCGCTACGCGACGCTCGACGCAGACGGCACGCCGGCCTGGGAAGACATCGCGCGAACGCTGCGCTACACGGCGGGCGGCGCCTTCCATGCGGAGTCGGAATTCTGCTGCGCCTCGCCGAATATCGCCTTGCTGCCGGAATTGCGTGCCTACGCGCTGGAGAGTTTCGCGCCCGCCGCCCCGGTTCTGGCTGGCGCGATCGACCTGATGCATCGCATCCACGCGGACTTCGCGTACCGCCCCTCGGCGACGTCGTTCGACACCCCCGCCGCGCGCGCCTTCGAACTGCGCCACGGCGTGTGTCAGGACTTCGCCCAGGTGATGATCGGCTGCCTGCGCTCGATCGGGCTCGCCGTGCGTTACGTGAGCGGCTATCTGCGCAACGACCCGCCTGAAGGCGCCCAACCGATGATCGGCGCGGACGCCTCGCATGCGTGGGTGTCGCTCTACGTGCCTTCGGCGCCGTCTGCCCCCCCTGCTGGCTGGATCGATCTCGATCCGACCAACGACGTGCTCGCCGACCAGGGCCACGTGACGCTCGCCATCGGCCGCGACTACACCGACGTGTCGCTCCTGCGCGGCGTCATTCTTGGCGGCGGCGCGCATCAGGTGGATGTGGCGGTCAACGTGAGCGCGGAATGACGGCCGCGCTCAGACCCGGCGTCGAAGCGGCGCCGTATAAGGCGCCAACGGGCTGATGCTCCATCTGGTGTGAACCTGGCTGGCCAGCGAAAGCAGCGAGTCGACGTGCCCGGCCACGCTGGCGTCGTAGAGGACGGCTTGCCCGTTCTCGTTATGGTTCTCTCCGACAAGCCGGCTCGCGACTGCGCGCCTGATCGTCTCGCGCAGCGACCGCACATCTCCCCGCTCGAACACGTGTTTCGCATGCGTGGCGATCACGTCGCCGCAACCCATCGTCGACGGCATGATCACCGGCGTGCCGCACATGACCGATTCGATCCCCACCAGCCCGAACGGCTCATAGGCGGAAGCGAGGATCGAGAAGTCCGCCGCGCGAAAGCAGTCTTCGATTTCGCGCTGAAAGCCGATGTAGCGCACGTGCGGCGAGTGACTGGCTACCGGGCGGCCCGCCACCGCGACGACGACGGGTTCCTTCAGGTCTCGCACGGCGGCTTCAATGAGGGGCAGTCCCTTGCGCACATGACTGCTCGACGGAAAGAGCAGCACGCGCTCGTTGTCCTGGAAGCCGAGCCGCTTGCGCAGCGAAGCGCGCGCAGCCGCATCGACGGGCGTGAAGCGCGCCGTATCGACCGGGGGACGCAGAATGCGCACCCTGGCTTCATCGATCCCGTACAGTTCGATCAGCTCGTCACGCATCAACGGTGAGTGCGCGAGAATGATCGCCGCATTGGCATACAGGCGTTCTTCCAGCGCAATCTGCCAACGGTCGGCAAGCTTGAGTCTGCGGCCTGTTGCGCGCAGAAACCCGCGATGGGTGCCGCCACACACCGCGATATCCGAACTGTCGACCCGGTTGCAGCCGATCATGACGTCGACGTCCGCAACACGCTTCGCACGGCGCAGCCGCCACGAGAACCAGGCATCGCGCAATTTGCCCGGCAGAAACGACACGTTGATGCGATGCGGCTCGACCATCGCATACTCCGGCAGCGCGTGGTCGAGCTTGCGCGCGAAATAGGCGGGTCGAAAGCCGCGCTCGGCAATGCCGCGCGCGAGGTCTCTCGCATAACGCTCCATGCCGCCGCTATGCTTCATGACATTGCAGGAAACACCGAGTTTCATGGCGATCCGCTCCTCCAATATTGGCCGATCCAGTCCTTTACGCCGGGCCGCGTTTGACGGCTTGCGCTCATGAGCGCGCCTGCAGCGCCTGAAAATGCGCCATCACACGCCTTACGCTGAGCAGCTTCGTCCATAGCAGCTCCTTGAGATTGCCGAACGGGATGACGTTGGGCGGCAATACGACCTGACCGGGTCCCCAGCACGGGCGCCACGTACGGGCAAGGCCGCGCCGCATGAAAAGCGTGAGCGTGGGGACGCCGATCGATGAAGCGAGGTGGCCCAGACCCGAGTCGTTGCCGATGAACCACGCCGACTCGGCGATCCATGTCGCCACGTCTTCGAGTCGCGGCAGCGAGTGAACCTCGTGGCCTTGCATGGTGCTTTGCCGCCAGGCGGCGAACTCGCCGGGCGCAACGAGAAAGCCCGGATGCAAGTGAGCGCACTTGAGTTCGTCGGCGAGCGCGAGAAACTTCTCGCGGCTCCACATTTTTTCGCGGTGGCTGCCCGTCGGATGGATCACGACGCGATCCGCGAAACGGCCGCGCTGCACGCCAGGCGGCACGACGAGCCCGTTCGAATGCGTCACGTCGCGCAGCCCGAACACATTCGCTGCAATATCGACGATGCGGTCGACCATGTGCTTCCCGCCGCCATATTCGGGCAGGTCAGCCAGACGCAACGTCTTGCCGGTGCGGCTCAGCATCGGCCCGAACTCGGTCGGACGCAGTTCGATCACCGTATCGAAGGCGCCTGCATACGCCGCCTGATAGCCGACCGTCATATGGGGAAACCAGTCGGCAAGCTGCTCGGCGACCCAGCCAAACACGATAGGACGGTAGCCGTTGCGAATCAGATTGTTGACGAGCACGAGCCCGATGAGGCTGTCGCCGATCGGCGGCGGCAACGCCACCGCAACATTGCCCTGGATCTGAACTTTCATTTTTGTGCGAAGGCTTATACGTTAGCAAGACTAAATTTATATTCGGCATGCGTAGCGGACCCCGCCATGCGTTTATCGCGATGCAGGCTTCAGGTCATCGACGCCACGCGCGCCCGCAATGTCAGAAAGGCCCGGTACACGCGTCTCACCGAGATGCTTTCGCGCCACCACTTTTCCTTGAGCCCCGCGGTCGGCACCCACCACGGCGGCAGCACGATCTCGCCGCGCTGAAATCCCGGGCGCCAGCGTTGCGCGATACGTCGCCGGCGAAATACGGTCAGCGTCGGTATGCCGAGCGCCGAAGCGAGATGCCCCAAGCCCGAATCGTTGCCGATGAACCAGCCCGATTCGTAGAGCCACGCCGCAAGCCCGGCCGTATCGCGAAACGAGCGCAACGGCGGCGCTACGCTGGCAAGCGGCAGCCAGTGCGAGCGCTCGCTGTCGGCAACCACGAACTCGGGCGCAAAGCCTTCCCCGCTCAACCGCCGGGATAAGCCGATGAAGCGCTGCGCCAGCCAGCGCTTGTCGGCCGTACTGGCCTCCGGATGCACCGCCACGCGTTGGGCGTAACGGCGGCGCTGAAAATCCAGCGGCGCACGAATGCCGTTCGAAATCTCGACGGTTTGCAATCTGAAATGAGCCGCTGCGAACGCCGCAAAACGCTGCGCCATGCACCGGCCGTCATCGGCATATTCGATGTCGTGCAGGTCGACGAAGCCCGGATGCCATGTGCGCAGATGCTTGAACGGCCGCTCGCGGTGCATCTGCACCACGACGCCGAAGCTCGCCAGCCTGTCGCGCGCTGCTTCCTCGCCGAGCGCCGGGTTCATCGACAGGTGCGGGAACCAGAGCGCAAGCGACCACGCATGATCTCCGAATATTTCCACCTGCCAGCCCGCTCGCACGAGGTTGTGCGCGATGACCAGCAGATTCAGCGAATCCCCTAGCGCCGGCGACATCACGAACGCCGCGTTGGGTGCTTTCGCGTGCGCAATGGAGGGACCCGTTGCTGGCGTGTCGTGCTGTGCGTGACTCACACGGGCGGGTTGTGGCATCGGTTGCGTGTCTGATCGGGTTTCGGCTATGGACACGCATGGTGCCACTGTGGCGCGATTCGCGGGTTACGTGATCTTTCTGCGCATTTCTTTCGCGCCACGCCGGCGCGCGCGAACGTTACGCGCCCGATTACACGTAAAGAATTAGCAATGTTTCTGGGCTTCGTGAATGCGACGTCACCTGCTACGCTGGTCTTCGCCTGACATTGCGCGGGAAGCCTCGACCGCGGATGAACGGTGCTTTACCTTCAACCCTTTGCATACCCGGCGCATCGCCGGGTTTTTTTCACGCGCGGGCAGCAGCCTGGTCCAGATCGGGAAGCGCGTCGTCAGGGCAAAACACATAACCATCCCTATAGCGCGTTTGAATATATTGGCGGCCGCAGGGCGACAGGCCGAGCAGCTTGCGCAGACGAAAGACGACGACGTCGACGCTGCGCGCGTGAAGCGACGAATTGCGATCGATCATGCTCACGATGCGCTCGCGCGAAAGCGGCCGCAGGCGGTTCGCGGCGAACACCGCGAGCACCGCGAGCACCAGGGGAGGCGCGGGAATCTTGAGTCCGTCCCTGAACAGCTGGTTGTCGATGGCGTCGAGTTCGAAGCCGTCGAAGACGTACTTCGTCTCTCTACGCGGCGACGCAGGGTAATCGATCTTGCAGCGCAATGCATGATGCAGGCGCGCGAGCAGTTCGCGAGGATCGAACGGATCGACCATATAGTCGTTGGCGCCGAATTCGAAGGCGAGCACCTTGTCGGCCACGTCGGCGGACTCGCTCACGATGATGGCGGGCGTCAGCCACCCTCGCTCACGCAGCGTGCGCAGCGCTGCGATGCCGTCGATCCTGAGCGCATCATGCCGCAGGATAATGAGCGAAGGGGTTTCGCGCGCGAGACGCTGCTCCAGCCGCTCGACGCCATACAGCACCGACACCGCGATCTGCTGCCGCTGCAAATAAGTACGCAGGTCGTCCCGATACGCCTGATCGGGCTCGACAAGCAGCACGTGAATGTCCATCGATCTGTCCCTTCCTCTGTGATGCACGTCATTCCATCCGGATCCCGCGCACGAACGCATGGATGCGCTTCGATCTGCAGCGGATCATACGGAACAACGGTGCAGGAAAAAGAAGGGAAATCTGGAGAAAATGTGGATTCGGACGGGCCACGTACCCCTTACGGTACGCTTCGGGCGAAAATAGTGCCGAATAATTTCGCACTCGCCTCTATTGCTCCCTGCTGAACCCGTCATGAAAGTCAGCGTCACCTCCAAACTCTTCCTCGCGATTCTTTCGGCTTGCGTGCTCGCTGCGGTGGCCATGGGCGTCGCGATCCGGACGAGTTTCGAATTCGGCTTCGTGGATTTTCTGCAGGAGCAAAGTGCGAGTGAGCTGGCGGCGCTCCAGCAGGAACTGGAAGCCTCGTACGCCCAGCATGGCAATTGGGATTTCGCTCGCGAGTCCACGCAGGACCGGCCTCCATTCGATGGCGGGCCGCCGCCAGGCGCGCCGCCGGGCGACGGCCGCCCGCCCGATGCGCCGGGCGGCTTCCACGGCGACGACGGCAACGGCGGTCCCTTCGCCCCCGGCCTTGGCGGACGCCCGCGGCCGTTTCGCCCGCCCTACACGCTTTACGACGCAAACATGAAGCGCGTCACGAGCGCGGGGCCGCCCCCGCCGCCCGACGCCGTACGCCATCCGCTGCGTGTCAAGGGCCAAACGGTCGGCTGGATCGCAGTGGCGGGACCCAACTCGCTCATCAACCAGGCGGAGCAGCGCTTCAAGGACCGCCAGCTGCAGGCGACGTGGATCATCGTGGGCTTTACCGCGTTGCTCTCCGCCGCCATGTCGATCATCCTCGCGCGTACGCTGCTCACGCCGATCAAGCGGATCGTCACGGCCACGCATCGCCTCGCGGGCGGCGACTACGCCACGCGCGTGCCGGCCAAAGGCAGCGACGAATTGCAGATGCTCGCGAGCGATTTCAACCGGCTCGCGGCGTCGCTCGAAAAGGCCGAAAGCGACCGGCGCGACTTTATCGCCGATATTTCGCATGAGTTGCGCACGCCCCTCTCGGTGCTGCGCGGCGAGCTCGAGGCGATCGAGGACGGCGTGCGCCGACCCGACGCGGCGACCATCGCTTCTTTGCAGTCCGAAGTCGCGATGCTCAGCCAGCTGATCGACGACCTCTACGAACTTTCGCTGGCTGACATCGGCCAGCTCTCATTCGAGAAAGTGCCGCTCGACCTCGTGCCTATCGTCGAAGCTTCATGCGACGTATTTCGCGAGCGCCTCGCCGCCAAGGACATCGCGCTGGAATTCGATCCCGACGACGCGCACGCCACGCTCTCGGGCGATCCTTATCGCCTCACGCAACTGTGGAAAAACCTGCTGGAGAACGCGCTGCGCTACACCAATGCCGGTGGCCGCGTGAGGCTCTCGGTCACGTCGAACGACAACGACATCCATGTCGACGTTCAAGATTCGTTTCCGCCGGTTCCTGCGCCGCTGCTGCCGCATCTGTTCGACCGGTTCTTCCGCGTCGACCCATCGCGCAGTCGTCAAAGCGGCGGTGCGGGTCTCGGGCTCGCATTGTGCAAGCACATCGTGGAGCAGCACGGCGGCACCATCGAGGCATCGCGCTCCCCGCTCGGCGGGCTGCGGATCCTGGTCCAACTTCCTCGCCTACACACGCAACATGATTGATCCGACCATGCGGCCGTCCATCCTCATCGTCGAAGACGAGCCGAAGCTCGCGGCCCTGCTCGCCGACTACCTCGCGAAGGAGGATTTCGCCACGGCGATCGTGGCCGACGGCCGCGAGGTCGTGCCCTACGTGCGCGAACATCAACCGTCGATGGTGCTGCTCGACCTGATGCTGCCCGGACGCAGCGGCCTCGACGTGTGCCGCGAACTTCGCACGTTCTCCGCCATTCCCGTGATGATCATCACGGCGCGCGTGGACGAAATCGACCGTTTGCTCGGGCTCGAACTGGGTGCCGACGACTACGTGTGCAAGCCGTTCAGTCCGCGCGAAGTCGTAGCACGTGTGAAAGCGATCCTGCGTCGTGCCGAACTGCTGGCGCGCGCACACCAGGAGGCGGAAGGCACCGTGGCCTCGCCGTTTTCGATCGATGTTACGCAATACGCCGCGCGCCTGGACGGCCGCGATCTGCACCTCACGCCCATCGAATTTCGTTTGCTTGCGCTGCTGCATTCGGGCCCGGGCCGCATTTACGCGCGCGACTTTCTTCTGCGCGCGCTATACGACGATCATCGGGTCGTGGCCGACCGCACGATCGACTCGCACGTCAAGAACCTGCGGCGCAAGATCCAGTCGATCCGGCCCGAGCAGGACATGATCCGCTCGATTTACGGTGTGGGTTATCGCCTGGAGATCGCGCCTGCCGGCGAATGAATTTGACAGGCTGTACACCGACGAATCCGCATCGAACGAGAGGCGCCGGTAGATAGGCTAAATGTATTGGCGTGCCGGACGCGCGATGCAGTCTAATGGCCTTCCCGCGTTCCCCTCTATACGCATGGAGGCATCGATGAACCAGCACGCCGCAGAAGAACTCGTAAAGGCGATTGCAGCCGAGACCCGTGCTCCCATGGAGACCGTTTCCAGGATGTACGAAGAAACCTGGGCGGCATTCAGCGACGGCGCGCGCATCATGGATTACCTGACCGTGCTGGTCGCGCGGCGCGTGCGCGAAAATCTGCGGAGCTTGCGCACAGACGCGCACTAGGCTCGTGCAGCCCCGAGCGCTCTGAGTGGCTGGAGATGCAGGCGCGCGCCATGCATGCGCGCGCCCGCATTCCATTGCAGATCAAGGTGCGATCGGCTTGCCGCTCGCGTCCTTGACCTTCTCCTTCCACTGCGACTTGATTTCGCTGACGACCGACTCCGGCAGCGAGATGTAGTCGAGGCTATCGGCGGCGGACGAGCCGTTCTTGAAAGCCCAGTCGAAGAACTTGAGCGTTTCCTTGCCCTGCTCAGGCTTGTCCTGCGCCGTGTGCACCAGCACGAAGGTCGCGCCGACGACCGGCCATGCGTCCTTGCCCGGCTCGTTCGTGAGGATCTGGTAGAACGACTTTTTCCAGTCCGCGCCGGCGGCCGCCGCCTTGAACGTTTCGGTGTCCGGCTGAACGACCGTGCCCGCTTCGTTCTTCATCGCGGCGTAGACCATGTGGTTCTGCTTCGCGTACGCCCACTCGACGTAGCCGATCGCGCCCGGCAGACGCTGCACGAAGGCTGCGACGCCGTCGTTGCCCTTGCCGCCCGTACCGGTCGGCCAGTTCACGGTCGTGCCTTCGCCGACCTTGCTCTTCCACTCGGGGCTGACCTTCGAAAGGTAGTTCGTCCAGATGAAGCTGGTGCCCGAACCGTCGGCGCGGCGGACCACGGCGATGTCGAGATCAGGCAGCTTGACCTTCGGGTTCAGTGCGACGATGGCCGGATCGTTCCACTTCTTGATCTTGCCGAGGTAGATGTCGCCGAGCACCGGGCCCGACAAGGTGATCTCGCCCGGCTTCACGCCCGGCACGTTGATCGCCGGCACGACGCCGCCGACCACCGTCGGGAACTGGAACAGGCCGTCCTTGGCCAGCTGGTCATCCTTGAGCGGGGCATCCGAACCCGCGAAGTCGACGGTCTTGGCCTGAATCTGCTTGATGCCGCCCGACGAGCCGATGCCCTGGTAATTCACCTTGCCGCCACCCGACTTCTGATAGGCGTCGGCCCATTTCGTGTAGATCGGCGCCGCGAAGGTGCTGCCCGCGCCCGTGATATCCGCAGCCTGGGCGATGCCCGTGCCCAGCGCGAGAATGACAATCGCAAAGAGACTGACTCTCATCCCGTACTCCTTAAAATCGTTATTGATGCGCTGGACGTTACGTTCGCAATGTGACGATTGGGTGACACTGCAGTCGATCGCAAAAGAGAACTTATGGATGCTGACGTCACCATTCAGCAGACGTGTTAGCAAGGACTCATTGAACAGGTTCGAAGGCAGATCGCGGCGCGGGTGGAATGTCGCAATAAACAGTATATACTGTTTATACCGTTTTCAGACCGGAGATCGACATGACTGTAGCGACCACACGCAAACCCACCAAGAAGGCGTTCCACTTCCCGAAGTCCGCGGCAGCCGAGGCAACCGCGGAGGCGCAAAGCGAAGCAGCAAAGCCCGCTGCGGCAGCTGCAGCAGAAGCGGCGGTAAAGTCCAAACGCAAAAAGGCCGTATCCAAAGCGGCGGCGAAGCCCGCTAACGGCGCTGCGGAGGCACCGGCTCCTGCACCTGCGGCTGCACCCGCCGAAAAGGTCAAGGCCAAGCGCGTGAAGAAAGACAAGGTCGTGCGCGACAGCTTCACGATGCCCAAGACGGACTACCAGCGCATCGCGCTCCTCAAGCGCAAGTGCCTCGAGGCCGGTGTTGCGGTGAGAAAGAGCGAACTTTTGCGCGCCGGCCTTCAACTGCTGGAAGCGGCCCCGCAGAAGCGGCTGCTGGCTGCGATCGAAGCGCTCGAGACCGTCAAGACGGGCCGTCCGGCCAAAGGCGACGAAAACGCCTGATGGGCGCGAAGCGTTGGTGATGTTGGGCTTGGGGTATCTGCCTGGGGAAGGCAGATGCATCCGGATTGAACGCCGTGGGCGTTCAATCCCTCACCACGAGGGCCGTGGTGTTACTTCCTGCGCCGCTGGTTGATCAGCCGCACGATATCGGTTGTTGGACCGCTGGTGAGCAGGCGCGGGATGTCGTCGAGATGGACCCATCGACACCTGGCTATCTCGCTGCTCGGCCGTGCCTTGGCCTGCCTCGGTATTTCGCAGGAGAACACGTGATGGTGTTTCTGCTTGCCGCGAATGTCGAACAGGTACCTGGCCGACTTGCCCAGCAGCCGCGTCTCCTCCTTGAGTTCCCGAAGCGCGGTTTCCGTAAGATGCTCACCGCGCTTCAATATGCCACCCGGTAGTGCCCACTTCGACTGACTGCGTGCTACCAGGAGTATTCGCTTACCTCTACGGCAGATCACGGTGGCCCGTTTCTTCAACTCGAACTCCCACTTCGTTCCCGGGGGGCGCTTCTCGCTGCATCCGCAAAGCAACGCCTGACGTAGGTAAGCATCGTAATACAGAAAATCAGAAGTTCAACCTGCCGGTGACGCAAAGGCTGTCAACTTGTCAGAATTTGCACACTTCATCAAATCGTCACGAAGATTAGATTGCCAACCGGCCATATGGTATGGTTTGGGCCAACCTGTTTTTGTGAGACTCGAGGTTGAAATGGATATGGACGGTGACTGGCCGCTGCCACGGCCGCGCACTCGCCTCAGAATCGATCGGCGCCGCTCCGCCGCGTCACTCACCAGCAAGACCTCCATCGCCAGCACCTTCTCGTCATTGGCCATGCCAGTGGTCGTCGAGGTGGTGCAAAGAACGAAATCCCTCGCAACAGAAGTCGACCCCGAAGCGTTTCATCAGCTTCGGGTGGCCTTCAGAAAACTTCGTGCCTTGTATTGGGCGTACTCGCCCTGGCTCGGCGAGGAAGCCACCGCGCACGCCAGCGAAGAATTCAAGCGCCTGGCCGCCGTGGCGGGCGGAACGCGCGACTGGGACATCGCAGGCGATCTCCTCAAAACCGCACAGAAGTCAGACGCCTTCATCGAACTGCTCGTGAGCGCCGCGCGCGAGAAGCGCGCGCAAGCGGTGGCGCATAGCCAGGCCATGATCAAGAGCGACGCCGTCGAGGCATTTCTGAACGACGCCGTGCTGCGCGCGCAAACCACGCTGCAGTCGAGTTGCGATGATCTGCCGATCCGCGCGTTTGCCAGGCGGCGAGTCCGCATGGCGCAGCGCACGCTTCGAAAGCGCAGCAGACGCGCCGCGCGAAGCGAGGCCGGCCACGAGGAGAGTCTTCATGACGTGCGCAAGGCCGGTAAAAAGCTGCGCTATCTGCTCGAGTTTTTTCAACCCGTGATCAAAGGCGGGCACGAGCGCACCATCAAGGAGCTGACGTCCGTGCAAAAGACGCTAGGGGAGTTCAACGACATTGCCGCGAGCGAGACCCTGATCCGCAACACGACATTCGACGAGGTGCCTGCCGACATCGTCGAGAAGTCATTGCAGTGGCTGGAAGCCATGAAGTACCAGCGAATCGACGTGGCCTCGCGAAGGGTGAGAGCCATTACCGACTGAACCAGCAAGCTGCCATCACTGGCAGGTCACGACGCTAACGGGCAGGTTCTCACTCGCCGTGCCGAGCCGCTCGCGCGACGCGGTGGTGATGGAACCGCCGGGCGGTATGCATTCCGATTGCCCCATTCCCCCGCCTTCCGTTTGCGGCGCGCCGTTGTTGAACGACTGCCACGTGATGATGACCGATGCGCCGCAGTTGTTGATCAGGTCGATGTAGTCGAGTCCCAGTCTGGCATTTTTCCCGCGATATTCCCGGTCGACGCAGTCCGTCGAAAGCTCGCTCGGTTCGAAACCAGGTGAGGCGGTGGGCGCCGCGCGATCGCCGGCGGCATTGGCCGTGCCATGCACCAGAAGGATCAGGAGCAGGACGGTAAGCTGGCTGTTAGCCAGATTGCGGGAAGCGCTCATTGCGTCACCTCGCTTTCGGGTACCGATCACCGTCAGTTAGCGTCCCGCAGAAGCAGGCGTCAAGCGTGGGGCGCTTCCGTACGTGGGCAAACAAACAGTGTCGCCCGCGAGCCGTAAGTCCTTACTAAGGAATTCGAAATGAAGAAGACGATTCCTGGGATCTTCACAAGGCCTGCACCTGCACTGCCGGTCCGGGCGCGCCGCCCACGCTCGGCGCGATCACGAGATATCGTCGGTGATCGGACACGCCCGGCGTGCCGGGCACGACGACCTGTCGAATCTGCCCCAGCGTGTTGACGATCGCGGAGCCGGCCGGGTTGGCCTTGAAGCTCGCGAGGACGTCGATGCGGCCACTGCCGTCGGCGTGGTCCGAAAGTCCGAGGAAATACGGCTGGCCCGCCTGCAATCCCGTCACCGCAGCCTGCAGCACCTGCAGCAATCCCTGATCGAACAACGCCACCGAAGTGGGCGCAGCGCCACGATCGGCCGCGGCGTCACCCACCGGAACCAGCATGACGTGCGTGGCCTCGCCCGCCGCGCCGAGCGGCTGCGTGTTGGCCGTACCGTCGCCTTCCGGCACGGCGTCCGGCACGTACGCCACGGCTTGCGGCGCCTGGCCGACCGGCACCGTGGCGACGACCTGGTTGGTCAGCGTGTCGATTGCCGTCAGCGCATCGCCGTTTTCGAGGCCCACGTAGACACGCGTGCCGTCGCCCGACGGCCAGATGCCGTGCGGCAGGCTGCCAACCGCAATGGTCGCCACCTGCGAGAAGTCGTCGGTACGGAACACCTTGATCTGGTTCAGGCCGCCCACCGTCACGTACGCAAACATGCCGTGGGCGTTCTGCACGATGTTCACATGATTGGTGATCGGCCCCGTATCGAGCGTTTTCAGCAGCGCAAACGGCGGGCGGGCGTCGAACACCTGCGTCTTGCCCACATCCTTCAACGTGAACCAGACCTGCCGGCCATCCGGCGTCGCCGCGATGTTCGGGCAGAACGGGCTCGCCTGTGTGACGCGGGCCACGACCTTGTGATCGGCTACCGAAACGACATCGGTTTCCGGGTTGAACGACGAGCAGATATACCCGTACTTTCCATCGGGCGAGAAGATCTGCATGCCCGGCCCGGCTGGCACGACAATGCGCGTCTTCTCTTCGAAGGTCTTGCCGTCGAGCACATCGACGTAATTCTCACCGCGCACGGTCACCCACACCTCCTTGCCGTCGGGTGTGAAGAAGGCCTCGTGCGGGGAGCGGCCCACATAGGTCACGTGCTTGACCGCATTGGTTTGCGTATCGATGAAGCTCACCGAGTTCGAGCCGATGGAGACAATGGCCAGCATGCGGTGATCGGGAGAAAAGCCCATCCCGTGCACGAGCAACTGACCGTGATAGAGCGGGCTGAAGTTGGCCGGAGTCGGTTCACCGAGGCGGATGACACCGACCAGACGATTGGCCGCGGGGTCGATGATCGACACGGTGTTCGAAAACTGATCAGACGAATAAACGCGGTCCCGATGGCTCACCGGAATATCGGCGGCCGCGAGCGAACCGGGGACCTGCCCCGCCTCGGCGAGCGTGGCGGCGGCAAGCGCGACGGCGGTCAGGGCCGCGCCAAGCATGGCGTTGGTTTTCATGACGTTGTCTCCTGCGTTTTGATGCGAGTGGGTCAGTGCGACATCGGCGCCGGCGCCGGGTTCGCGTCATGCACCGCGAGGCGCATGGCAACGATCTCCTGCTGTTGCTCGACCACGATCGCCTGGGCGATCCGGCGTAACTGTTCGTTGTGTCCATGCCGCAGTTCCGCCATGGCCATATCGATGGCACCCTGGTGATGGGGAATCATTGTTGCGACGAAATCGCGGTCGATGTCGCCCGTGGGCCTGGCCGCCATCCCCGCCATCATCTTCGTCATGGCGGCGTCGTTTTCAGAGAGAAACGAGCCTTCTTCACTATCGCGAGACGATCCCGCGTCACCCGACGACGCGGCGCATAGACCGGCCAGGGAAAGCACGGCCGCACCGCTCACCGTTGCCCGCAAAACGAGTCGAATTGCAGCGTTCATGACGTCCCCTCCGTATCGGTCGAATCCCGTTCGACGAGAAGGCAAACAACGGACTCGCCGATTTACTCCATGCCTGGCGAAATTGAAGTGCGGATCGACGAACCGCGAAACGTTGGCAAACGCTTCCCGACTCACGAGCCTCGCGCGGGCCGGGTGGAATAACTTCCTTGATAGCGCGTTCGCCCCGTGACATTCGCGTAAGCGGGCGTACCATCATTGCACAGCGCATGAAGGTCGCACGCGCGGGCCCGACCGATTGATCTTTTGCCGGGCACCGCATAGCAGATTAGCCGCGTCGCCGCGGTGAGGAGCGCTACATGGCCACGAGCATTGGGCTTCACGATCAAGCGCGGCAGCTGTTGCCGTTTCGCGAGTCGGTATTGGCGATGCTCGGCGTCGCGTCGGTTTCGATGCTGATCGCGCTCGACCAGACCATCGTCGGCACCGCATTGCCCCGCATCGTCGCGGAGCTCAAGGGCTTCGAGCTTTATGCATGGGTCGCGACGGCCTACATGCTTGCGTCGGTCATCACGATTCCGATCTTCGGGCGTCTGGGCGATCTGTTCGGCCGTAAACCCTTCATGCTCGCAGCGATCCTCCTCTTCACCCTCGCCTCGGTACTCTGCGGGATCGCGACCAACATGCTGTTTCTCGTGCTCGCGCGCGGCCTGCAGGGCATCGGCGGCGGCATCATGATGGGGACGGTATTCGCGACCGTCGCCGACCTGTTCCCCGATCCGCGGCTGCGCCTGCGCTGGCTGGTGTTCGTCTCCTCAGCGTTTGGCCTGGCGAACGTGGTCGGGCCAACGCTCGGGGGCATGCTGACACAGCACGGCAGCTGGCGCCTCGTCTTCTTCGTCAACGTGCCGGTGGGCGTGGTAGCGCTCTTCTTCGTGAATGCTTTCCTGCCGCATCTGCACCATGCCCGCGAAGGCGCGCGGCTGCGTCTCGACTGGCTCGGCGCGTGCGTCGTCGCCGTCACGTTCGGCGCGCTGCAGCTCGCCATCGAGCTTTTGCCGAGGCAGGGCTGGACGACTTCGACGATCGTGCTCGCGGTGATCGTGCTGGTGTGTTCGCTGACGCTTTTCTTCTGGGAAAAACGCATGGGCTATCCGATCATCCCCGTGGACATGCTGCTCGACCGCAAGCTCGGTCCGCTCTTCGCGATGTCGGTGCTGGGCGGGTTTGCGTTGTTCTCGCTCGTGTTCTATGTGCCGCTGCTGTTCCAGGGCGGCTATGCGATGTCGCCGCGCGCCTCGGGCATGCTGATCACGCCGCTGCTGCTCGGCACGACGGTCGGCAGTTTCGTGAACAATCGCGTGGTCACGCGCATCCGGCGCGCCAACGCGATCCTCTACGTCGGCTTCGCGTTGTCCGCTTTCGCGAGCCTCGCGGTGGTCGTGCTGCGAGGCAACGAGCCGCATCTCGTGTGGATGGCGTGCATGGGCGCGAGCGGCCTGGGGCTGGGCCTCGTGGGCACGAGCCTCACGGTCTGCTCGCAGCAGATCGTCTCGCGCGACCATCTCGGCGCCGCCACGGCGATGCTGCAATCGCTGCGCACGTTCGGCGGCATGCTGGGCACGGCGATGACCGGCGCACTGCTCGGACATGTTTACACCATGGGCGTGAATCGCTCGCTCGACTCGTATCAGGCGACGCAGTGGTTCAAGTCGTTTGCGAGTCCCGAACTGCTCGTGGACCGCGCCGACCAGGCCGCGCTGATCAGCCGTCTCGTGAGCGCCGGCCATGCCGGCGATGCGATGATGAATTCGGCGCGCAGCGCGCTCGTGGACTCGATCCACATGGGCCTCATCGTCGCCGCCGTGGCTGCGCTGGCCGGCCTGTGTCTCGCGTGGTTCGTGCCGCCCGTGCAGGTCGGTTATCTCGAGGCGCAGCCGTAAATGAACGACGCAAAATATTTCACCGGTACTTCATTTCCACTACCGTTTAACATCTGCGTAATAAATTAGTAATTAGGGAGTAATCGACGGTAAGCATAATTCGCCGCCGTCAGTCACAAATAATCACACAGCATCAATCACGACGACGGAGCCCTCAGCATGCCCGCTTCACGCCATCGAATTGCACTGCCGGTCTACCTGGCAGTGCTCACCAGCGTTGCCGCGCTGACCGCCTGCGGAGGCGGCAATAGCGATCCCGCCACCACTGCCGCCATTCCCGCGCCGCCTGCCGACCTCGGCTCCGTGGACAACGCACCGGTTATGGCGCGTTCAGCGGCAACGTGATCGTGGCCATGGACGCGACCCAGGGTGGCTTCAACGCCGCCGACACCTGGCGCAACGACATCGCCGGCTCGGGCAAGCTCACGCTGCAGGGCAGCGGCACACTCACGCTCGCGGGGAACAACAGCTACACGGGCGGCTCGCAGGTGAGCGGCGGCGTGCTCGCGGCGGCGTCGACCACGGCCTTCGGCAACGGCGACGTGTACGTTGGGTCCGGCGGCGGCGTGGCCGTGGCGACGAGCGCACCGTTGACGGTGGCGGGCAAGTACACGCAGCTCAACGGCACGACGCTCGAACTCGACATCGACGGCAACGGCGGCGGACGCCTGCGCGTGGGCGTCCAGCTCACGGTGGCGGGCGGCACGCTGCATGTGAAGTTCGTGAACGGCTATACGCCGAAAGCGGGCGACTCGATCGACGTGATCGACGGCAGCGGCGCATCGGTGAAATTCGCAACGGTCACGGTGGATGGTTTCAAGGCCACGCCCGTTTATTCTTCGACCGGCGTTTCGGTGAAGCTCTCGGCTTCGTGATGTAGTCACTCAGCAAAGCGGCCCCGAATCGCGATGGTTCGGGGCCGTTTTGCGTGTGAATCAGAAGCGATGCCGGATGCCCGCCGCCACGAGCACCTGGTTGCGGCCGGCCGACGGGTCGCAGGTGTTGATCATCGCAAACGCACCGGACGACGCGCGCTGATAGACCGCCTCCGTATACACGTCCGTGCGTTTCGACAGCTGATAGTCGGCCTGCAGCGCACCTTGATGCCAATGTGCGGAGGTCGCGCCCGTATAGGCATACATGCCCGCCAGCGAGAACGCGGGCGTCACCTGCCACAGCGCATTCACTTCGTAGTTGCTGAAGGCGATCGACGGCAGCGGCACGCCGCCATCGGCCTCGCTCACACTCGTATGAATGGAACGTGACCAGGCCGCGCCGAGCGTCACGTCGCCGAGCGCGTAGCTCATGCCCGCGCCAATGGTGTCTTCGCGCTGCACCGCGACCTCGGTCGGCACGAGGCCCGCACCCGGCAGCACCGACGTGTCGTACGCACCCACCGAAGAGGCACCGCGTCCGTCGATGTGCATCCAAGCCACGCCGGCGCTGAACGGGCCGCCCTCGTAATGCGCGCCGAAGCCGTAGGCGCGGTTTTGCGCGAAGCGCCCCGCCGCGTTCGAAAACGCGTACATCGCGCCGGCGCTGAAACCGCCGTATGTGGCGCTCGCGAACTTCACCGCATTCGAGGCGAGCCAGGAATTGTTGGCGTTGTCGTTGTCGAACGGATGGCCGAATGCCGTGCCGCCCGCGCCGCCCGTCAGCGTGAACGGGGCGAAGTAGTCGTGCATCGTGTCGTACTGGCGGCCCAGCGTGATCGTGCCAAATCGTTCGGATTGCAGACCAACGTAGAACGGATGGTCGTTGAAGGCTTCGCCGGAGGTGACCGAGAAACCGCGCTCGAGGCGAAAGATCGCGGCGTTGCCGCCGCCGAGATCCTCGCTGCCCTGCAGGCCCCAAAAACTGCCGTCGATCAGGCCCGAGCCTGCGCGATACTGGCTGCGGCCCGCAACGTCGCTGACATAGTCGACGCTAGCGTCGATCTCACCGTACAACGTGACCTGCTGCGCCGAGGCGCCAGCGCCTGTGAATGCCAACGCCGCCCCGCCGAGGGCGGCCAGAATGTGCTTGTTCATGAGTCTTCTTGTTTGTGCTTGTAAAGAATGCATGGACGAGCGCCGTCAGCCCTCGCTTGGTGCGGCGAGGTGCCCCGACGTCGTCGTTAATCCGTCAATATCCAGCGTGCTTTTGAACAGCGAACGCCTGGTGGCCCGTGAGCGGTCTACGCCGCATCAGGGCCGGTGGTGGTGGCCGGATTGGCCCGCTTTTCCAAGGTGGGAGGGTGTGCATTGACGGCTCCTTGGGTTACGCGCCCGGGAATGAGTCGTGAAATAAACGTAGCGAGGTCTGACTTCTGGCTCGATTGACAGCCAGTCACAGTGGCGCGACCGCGCCGGATTCTCACCGGCTTCCCTGCTGCGTTTCGCTCGTGCAGCGCCTACGCGCGAAAAACAGCTGCAAGGATAGCGTAAGTTGCGGGAGCGGCCAAACCGGGTGTTTTCGCCACACGACACACGTCAAAGGTTGACGCGGCGAATGCGCGGCCATTACCCTTGCGCGCTGATGGTTCCCGGCGACGGGATCAAAAGGGAACGCAGTGCAAGACTGCGGCTGCCCCCGCAACTGTTAGCGGCGAGTCCATGCCAGAGCGTGCCACTGGGAAACCGGGAAGGCCGGCAACGGACGTCGACCCGCGAGCCAGGAGACCTGCCATCAGCCGAGTCCAGCAGCCGCAGCGGGCGGGGATCCCCAATGCGCAAAAGCACCGCCCACGCGGCGATCGCCCGTTGCACGGACAGCCCGTTTTTCAGGAGCTGTTTCCAGCCACCGCATCATGAAGTTTCGCCAATTCGTATTGACTTCCGCCGCGCTCGCCTGTGCGTGGCAAACCGCGCATGCCGCCGACGCATCGCCGACCCAGACACAGCAGCAAGCCGGCGACGGCACCACGCTGCCCAATATCCTCGTCGTGGGCGACGCGCAGCATCTGCCGCAATCGTTCGACCAGCGCTACGCGAGCACCCAGGTGCTCACGCGCGAGGACCTCGACCGCGTCTCCCCCGCCGACCCCAGCATCGCGCAGGCGCTCGCCACGCTGCCCGGCGTCACCGTCTCGCAGACCGGCGGGCCGGGGTCGTACACGGGGGTGAGCATCCGCGGGTCGTCGGCCGACCAGGTGGCCGTGTTCATCGACGGCATACGCATAGGCTCCGTCACCACGGGCACGGCCGAATGGGCCGATCTGGCGACCGCCTCGTTCGACCGCGTCGAAGTGATCTCGGGCCCCGCAGCCTCCTCGTTCGGCGCGGATGCCGTGGGCGGCGTCGTGCAGCTCTTCACGCGTCATGCGTCGAACCAGCCGAACCAGACCACCGTCTCGTTCGGCGGCGGCTCGAACAAGACCTTCGACACGCAGGTGCGCACCTCGGGCACGATCGGCTCGACCGGGCCGCTTTCCGCACTGAGCGGCCTCACCTACTCGCTGGGCCTGCACGACTACAACACGGCGGGCATCGACGCGACCCAGCCCTGGGCCTACGGCCACGAAGACGGCCGCAACCCGTACCACGCGCAGAACCTGGACGCGCGCCTTGGCTACGCGCACGACAACTGGTCGATCTCGACCTTCGCGCTCTACCACCGCTCCGATCTCTCGTTCGACAACGCGGGGGGCAACGACCGCCAGCGCGACAACCAGCTCACGACCGGCCTCGCGTTCCACCTCGACATCACGCCGACCACGCAGTTCGACCAGTCGGTGGGCTACGCGACGGACCGTCAGTTCCTCTATTCGAACGACCCGACGATCCCGACCGACGAGATCGACTCGACGCGCTTTTCCACCTCCACGTCGATCACGCATCAGGAAAGAGGCCACACGCTCTTCGGCATGCCGCTCGACGGCGAGACCAAGCTCGCCTACGACTACACGCGCGAGATGGCGTTCCTGCCGGTGGATGTGCCGGGCGGCCTGCCGGCGCGCAACGATTCGGCCGTGTCGATGCATCAGTCCACCACGCTCGGACCCGTCACGCTGTTTCTGGCGGGGCGGCACGAGATCGTGCAGGGGCAATCGGTGAATACGGGCAACGTCGCACTGTCGTGGGCGATCACGCCGGTCTACACCGCGCGCGTTTCG
Organism: Paraburkholderia sp. EG287B; assembly: GCF_040965595.1. Taxonomy (NCBI): domain Bacteria; kingdom Pseudomonadati; phylum Pseudomonadota; class Betaproteobacteria; order Burkholderiales; family Burkholderiaceae; genus Paraburkholderia; species Paraburkholderia sp. EG287B. Next base: position 83,129 of record NZ_JBFRCG010000013.1, on the reverse strand, counting down.
TACGGCAACGCGTTCCGCCTGCCGACCTTCAACGACCTCTACTATCCGGGCTACTCGAATCCCAACCTGCTGCCCGAACGCAGCGATTCGGTCGAAGCCGCGCTCGACGCCACCACGTCGATCGGCACGTTCACGGCGGCCGTGTACGACACGCGGGTGCACGACCTCATCACGTACAACTCGCAGACCTTCCTGCCCGTGAACGTGGGCCGCGCGCACATTCAGGGGCTCGACCTCTCGTACAAGGGCACGCTCGGCAAGTCCACGCCGGTGAGCCTCGCGGTGGGGATCCTGAATCCGCAGGACGTGACCGACCAGACCTGGCTCAATCGCCGCCCGCGCCAGACGGCGAGCCTGAGCGTGGATCACACGTGGGACGAGTTCCAGCTCCACGCCCTCAGTACCGGCGTTTCGCTGCTGTATAACGGCTCGACGTTCGACGACCAGCTCAACACGATCTACCTGCCTTCGTGGACCACGGTGAGCCTGCGCGCGTCGTACAAGGTCAATGCGCATCTCGCGCTTTCGGCCACGCTGGCGAACGTGTTCAACCGGCAGTACGTGACCGCATACGGGTACAACACGCTGGGGCGCACGGCGTTTGGCAAGGTGACCTATACGTTCTGAGCGTTGCGTGCGAGCGGGTGCGTTCAAGCGTTTCGCGCGCCCGCTCGCCTAGCCCTCGCGCTTCGGCCGCCGCACCGCGCGAATCTTCCCGCTGTTGCCGCCGCCGCAGAAAAACTGCTCGCCGCCATCGGACTCCAGCCCCGAAACGGCGGTCCCCGGCGGCATGTCGAGCTGTTCCAGCACTTCGCCCGTGCCCGGATCGATGCGCCGCAAGTCGCTCTCGTCGCCTTCCCAGGTGCCGTGCCACAGCTCGCCATCCACCCACGTCACGCCCGTGACGAAGCGGCTCGATTCGAGCGTGCGCAGGATCGCGCCCGTCTGCGGATCGACCTGATGGATCTTGCGCTCGCGATACACCCCGACCCAGAGCGTGCCGTCTGCCCACGCGAGTCCCGAGTCGCCGCCGCCTCCAGGCGCGGGAATCGTGGCAAGCACGCGGCCCGTTTCAGGGTCGATCTTGTGGATGCGGTCCTCGGCGATCTGAAACAGATGCCGGCCGTCGAACGCCGTGCCCGCGTGTGCCGCAATGTCGATCGAGCGCTGTGTCTGGCCGCTCTGCGGATCGAGCGACGCGATGCGCTCGCCCACGGCGAACCACACCTGCTTGCCGTCGTACGAGACGCCGCCCACCTTCTCGATGCCGGGAAAAGGGCCGTACTCGCGGACGATTTCGGCAGTCGTTCGTTTCATGGTTTCCTCCTTGAATGACGGGACAGGCGTTCATCCTAGTCGCCTGGCAGCGGCGCGGGGAGTAACAAGGTCGTCGCGAATCCGGGGACGGGCGGCGTGGTCCAGCGGCGCGCGCGGCCGTAGCCGAACGACTGCACCTTGTCCGCCGCGGCGAGCGAATCGAGCGCGCGCTGCACGGTGCGCTGGCTCGCGCCAAGCGCCAGCGCCAGCGCCGAACTCGACCACGATTCACCATCGGCGAGAAAGGCCAGCACGGCGGCGTGCTTTTCTTCCACGGGCCGTGCCAGCACCACCACTTCGCTCGCGTGGCGCGGCGCCAGCGCGAAGCCCTGCTGGGTCGCGCCGATCTCCGCCACGTCGCGCATCAGCGTGCGCAAGCGGCCGATTTCCACGCGCAGGCGGGCGCGATGCGTTTCGTCGGCGTGCTTCGTGCGAAAGGCGCGGGCGATGAGCGCGTCGCGCGGCACGTCGGCGGGCCACGCCTCGGCGAGCGCGCGGGCGAGCACGAACAGCACGGGCCGTCTTGCGAGTTCGATGACGGTCGGGCCCTCGCGCGCGACGTAGCGGCACGCGTCCACGACGAGCGCCTTCGAGGCGAGCAGCGCCTCGACGTCTTCCAGCAGCAGCACCCGCTCTTCACCGCGCGCGATGAGGCGCGCCGCCGGCGAGGTCAACAGCAGCGCGGCGCTCTCGATCTCGGCGCTCAGCGCCGCGATGCCCGCCTCACGCGCGGCGCGCGCGGCCGCGGAGAGCGCGCGCCGCGCCGCCTGCGTCTGAATGCGCCGCATGGCAATGCCGGCGGCGATCAGCTCGTGCGCCGCACGCAACGCAGGCGGCAGCGGCGCGGGATCGGCTTCGGCAAGCATGCCGCCGGCCTCGTCGAGGCGGCCGATGAGCAGCAACCGGCGTATTTCCAGGTAGCGTGCGTGCGCGGCATTGAGACGGTCGCCATGGGCCTCGAGCGTTTGCCGCGCCGCAGCGAGCGTATCGGTCGGCCAGCCGAGGTCGCGTGAGGCGAGCGCGATTTCGGCCTCGGCGACGACACAGCGCGCACGCGCCACGGCCTCGCGCGAGCCGAAGCCGCGCGCCGCGCTGCGCAGCAGCGCTTTGGCGCGCGCGAAGTCGCCGAGCTGCGCCATGGCGATGCCGCGCAGCGCGAGCGCGGGCGCGTCGTCGCGCAACGCGACCCGGTTCAGCGCGCCGAGCGGATCACCGGCCGCGAGCGCGCGCGCCGCCGCCGTGATCAGCGAATCCATGGTCATGGGAATCCCGCCACACTTGTCACTCCCCCTCCTCCTCGGTCCGGACCTAATCTAACACGGCGATCAAACGAATCATCGATCGAACGGCATGGCCATGCGCACAGCGCGCCGCCATCATAGTGAATCCATAGGAGGACCAGGCAATGGCAACCCATACCACAGGAACGCGCGAAGACTGGCTTGCGGCGCGCATCGAACTGCTGGCCGCCGAGAAAGAACACACGCGCCGCGGCGACGCACTGGCGCAGCAACGCCAGGCGTTGCCGTGGGTGCGCGTCGACAAGACGTATCGCTTCGAAACCGAAGAGGGCGGCGCCACGCTCGCCGATCTCTTCAAGGGGCGCTCGCAACTGCTCGTTTATCACTTCATGTTCGGACCGGATTACGCGGCGGGCTGTCCGTCGTGCTCGTCGATTGCGGATGGCTTCGAAGGCATCGCCGTGCATCTCGCGAATCACGACGTGCGGCTCATGGCGGTCTCGCGCGCGCCGCTCGCGAAGCTGCTCAGCTACCGCAAGCGCATGGGATGGCATTTCCCGTGGGCCTCGTCGAGCGGCAACGACTTCAACTTCGATTTCAACGTGGCGTTCACCACCGCGCAGCAGCGCGCGGGCGACATCGAATACAACTATGCGCGCAGCGGCCACGCCATGGACATGAATCCGCCGCCCGCGCCCGTTGCCGAGTTCGCGGCGAGCTGCGGCACCGACGCGGCGACCTACACGCGCGACCGTCCGGGCCTGAGCGCGTTCGTGCTCGAGGACGGCGTGGTCTATCACACGTACTCGACCTATGCGCGCGGCCTCGATGGCGTGTGGGGCATGTACCAGTGGCTCGACCGCGCGCCGAAGGGACGCAACGAGGCCGGCATCTGGTGGCACCGGCATGACGAGTACGCAGAGAGCTGAGGCGCATCATGGATAACGTCGGCATGACGGTACGGCTGCGCGGCGGTACACCGCGCGCGATTTTCTTCGGCGTTGCGTCGCTGGTCTGCGCGGCGAGCGCGGCGGCAACGTTCGTCTGGTGCGCTTCGATGCAGGCGATGGGCGGCACGCCGATGCCTGGCGGCTGGACGATGTCCACGCTCTGGACGCCCATATGCGGACGCACGTGGTTCGACGCCGCCGTATCGTTTGCCGGCATGTGGAATGTGATGATGGTCGCAATGATGTTGCCCGCGGTCGCGCCCGCTTTGTGGCGGTATTTCGAGGCGCTGGGCGACGCACGCGCGGCGCGTGCGGGTGGGATGACGGTGATGGCCGGTGCGGGTTACTTCTTCGTGTGGCTCGTAGTCGGGGGGCTCGTGTTCGCGGCGGGGGCGCGACTCACCGCGCTGGCCGTCGAGGCGCCAGCGCTAGCGCATAGTGCGCCGGCCCTGGCCGGTGTGGTCGTCGTGATGGCGGGCGTGCTGCAGTTCTCCGCGTGGAAAGCGCGGTGGCTTGCGTGCTGCGGGAACGTGCCGTCGTGCGGGCATGCGCGGTTCGATATGCAGGCTGCGCTGCGTCACGGCCTGAAGCTCGGCCGGCATTGCCTGTACTGCTGCGGAAATTTGATGGCGGCGCTGCTTGCGGCGGGCGTGATGGATCGGCCTGCGATGGCGCTGGTCGCGGCGGCGATCGCGGCGGAGCGGTGGATGCCGGGCGGCACAAGAGTCGCACGCGGGATTGGCGCGGCTGCGATTGCGGCGGGCCTGGTGATGCTGGTGCGGGCGTTGGCTGCATAAAAAAATCGCCGTTCCGCACTCGCGAAACGGCGATAAAACGCTCCGACTCTAACGTCGAACTCACGCCTCCAGACTCGCGCCTGCACACGAGTCTGATCGACGCTCCGGACTGTTACTGGCAATCCGGAGTAACAGCAGGAGGCTGACTGGATTCAACCTCCGTGCTGCTGGGCGAAGCCCGGCGCGACCGGGGGGACTCCCGGCCTCACCGCACTCCGCGCCTCTGGTGGCGGCTCACATGCCGCCTAAAGGTTTCTGAACCGTCAGCTTGTTCGTCACCGAAGTCACGCCAGGAACGCCCCTGGCGATCTCGGCGGCTCTGTCGACCTGCGCCGCATCCGTGACCGTGCCATTGAGCGTAATCGCCCCATTTTTGGCACTGACGCCGATACTGCCGCCTTGAATTTCCTTGTGCTTCGCGAGCGCGCGGTACACCGCGCGCCGCAGCTTGGTGTTGCTCGGCGTCGCGGGTGCCTCGGTGCTGGCCGCCGCCGAGGCCGTAGCGCTGGGCGCGCTGGCCTCGGTTTGGGCCGAAGCGTTCAGGGACGCCGCGGCGAGCAGCGTGACGAGTGCAAGGCTGAGGGTCTTGTTAAATGTGTTCATTCCATACTCCAATGGTGGCTTCTGCTCGCGGCTTAAAAGGTATGGCGCAGGCCGACGTTGACAGCCGTGGTGTTGCGACCCGGGGCGACAGGCGTGCCGTAAATGAGCTCCTGGTTCATCTGGCCGCGGTTGGACACATAGCCGCCCTGGGCATAAACCAGCGTGCGTCCCGAGATGTTGTACTCGGCGCCGAGTACGTAGGCAGTCGACTGGTTCGAGTTGTTCCGGTTGTCCTTCAGGTAGTAAACGCCCGAAGTGACGTTGAGCGCCGGCGAGAAGCGATAGCCAAGACCGCCCGTCCACATGTCAAAATCACCGGAGACAACCAGTGACTTCGGCACCCCGTTCGTGTTGGCCGGATTGCGGCCGTTGGCGAACGAGCCCGAGACCGAGAGCCCGTGCCACGTGTATTTCGCGCCGAAATAGATGAAGCGGTTGTTGTTCTGGCCGGTTGCCGGCGTCGCAGTCGGCGGGTTCGAGTACCCGTACGGGTTCGCATCGTGACCGTTGTAGTAGACGGCATCGGCGTTCAGGCCAAAGCCCGAGTACTTGAGGATGGCCGACTCGCGCGTGCCGCCCTGGGGCTGCCCTGCCACGCCGCCGGGCGCGTATTCGAGTGCAGTCGAAAGACCGTAAAACGACGGCGAGTTATAGACAATCGCATTGTCGTCGTAAAGCGCGCCAATCTGGGCATTCGTGTTGTTCCCCGCCCAGCCCGACATCGTGTTCATGGTCAGCCAGGCAGTCAGCGTGCTGCCGAAGTACTGCGCATTACGCACGTCCGTTTCGGCCATGGCGTAGGCCATCGGCGCAAACTGGCGGCCGAAGTCGATCTTGCCGAACGGACCCGAAAGGCCGATGGTGGTGACCTGGTTGAAAATCGCGCTCGCCGTTGCCGAGCTGTTCAATCCCGTCTGCCCGTTGGAGCTGTTGAACGATCCCTGGAGCTTGAAGTTGGCCGCGTATCCGCCGCCCAGGTCTTCCCTGCCCTTCATGCCGAAGATGCTCGAGTAGATGCCGCCGTCCTTGAGCGCAAAGATAGAGCCCGCGTTGCCATTGAATAGTTTGCCGCCCACTGTCTTGGGCGCGAAGGCATGCTGCGCCGACGTGCTCTGGTAAAGCAGACCGGAGTCCACGACGCCATAAAGCGTGACCGACGATTGCGCATGCGCCGCGCTGGCGAACAGGATCAGCGCTGCCACGCTGCCGAACTTCAATTTCATTGCCTCTCTCCGTGTGTGTGGCCGCCAGGTGGACCCGGCGTCTTTTGTTGTTGCCTGATGGGTATAGCCTGAAGGGTATTGCCTGAATGAAACGCTGTGACCTGGGACCTTAACCAGCTTGCAAGTAGTGGCCGCCATATTGATCGCGCAACTGGTTCTTGAGCACCTTGCCCGTCGCGCCGATCGGAACGCAATCGATGAACAGCACGGCGTCGGGCTTCCACCATTTCGCCACGCGGCCGTCGAAGAACGTGAGCAGGTCGTCGGCTTCGAGCGCGCTGCCCGGCTTCTTCACGATCAGCAAGAGCGGCCGCTCGTCCCACTTCGGGTGGCGCGCCGCAATGCACACCGCCGTCGCGACTTCGGGATGCAGGCTCGCGACGTTCTCGATGTCGGCGGAGCTGATCCACTCGCCGCCCGACTTGATGACGTCCTTGCTGCGATCGACGATCTGCATGAAACCGTCGGCATCGATCTTCGCCACGTCGCCGGTCGGGAACCAGCCGTCCTGCAGCGGCGACGCGTAGTCGCCGCCGAAGTATTCGCTCGCGACCCAGTGGCCGCGCACCTGCAGGTCGCCGGCGGCATTGCCGTCCCAGGGCAGCTCCTCGCCCGCAGCGTCGACGATCTTCATGTCGATGCCGAACACCGAGCGCCCCTGCTTCGCCTGCAGCGCATAGCGCTCGTCTTCGGCCAGTTCGGTCTGATGCGCCTTGAAGCTGCAAACCGTGCCGACCGGGCTCAGCTCGGTCATACCCCATGCATGCAGGACGTCGACGTGATGGCGCTTCTGGAACGCCTGGGTCATTGCGGTCGGGCACGGCGCGCCGCCGATGATCGTCCGGCGCATGGAGGAAAACGAACCTGCTACCGACTCGACGTGCGAAAGCAGCCCTTGCCAGACCGTCGGTACGCCAGCCGACACCGTGACCTGCTCTTCCTCGATCAGTTGATACAGCGACTTGCCATCGAGCGCCGGGCCCGGAAACACGAGCTTCGCGCCGGTCATGCAGGCGATGTACGGCAGGCCCCACGCATTCACATGGAACATCGGCACCACCGGCAGGATCGTGTCGCGCGCCGAGCAGTTCAGCGCGTCGGGCAGCGCCGCCGCAAAGGTGTGCAGCAGCGTCGAGCGGTGGCTATAGAGCACGCCTTTCGGGTTGCCGGTCGTGCCCGACGTATAGCAGAGCGACGAGGCGCTGTTTTCATCGAGCAGCGGCCATTCGAAAACGTCCTTGTGATTGTCGATCAGGTCCTCATAGCAGAGGAGTCTCGATCCAAGGCCATGGTTGCGCGGCATATGCGCGCGATCGGTCATGGCAATGAAGAACTTCGGCGTCGTCACGCGTGACGCGACGCTTTCGATGAGCGGCAGGAACGTGAGATCGAAGAAGATCACGCGGTCCTGCGCGTGCTCGATGATGTACACGAGCTGATCGGCATGCAGGCGCGGATTCAGCGTATGGAGCACGGCGCCCGAACCCGATACCGCGAAGTACAGCTCCATGTGACGGTAGCCATTCCATGCCAGCGTCGCCACGCGCTCGCCCGGCGCAATGACGAGGCTCGAGAGCGCATTCGCCATGCGGCGCGCACGCTGCGCGAGATCCTGATAACAGTAGCGGTGAATATCGCCTTCCACACGACGCGAGACGATTTGCCGAGCGCCGTGATGGCGTTCTGCGTGCTTGAGCAGCGAAGCAACCAGGAGCGGTTGCTCCATCATCAGACCTTGCATGGTTTGCTATCCTAAGTGACTTTGGTACGTATGCGGTTCTTGAGTGCGATGCCGCGCGGCTATGCCTGGCTCGAAGCCGGCGTTTCCATCACGCTCACCAGCAGCTTTCCTTCCGCGGTCCGCACAGGAAATGTCGTGAGCTTCAGCCCGCCCGCGCCCGGCATACAGCCGCTGCGCACGTCGAAGCGCAGTCCATGCGCCGGGCAGCGCACCACGCATCCTTCGAGCGGGCCGCTCGCGAGCGAGGCGCCGTTGTGAGGGCACGAATTGTCGACCGCGTGCAGCTGTCCTTCGATATTGAACAGGACGATGCTGCGGCCATCGACGAAAACCAGCTTGCGCTCGCCCGGCGCAAGTTCGTCGGCCATGCCGACCGGTACTTCACGTGTCATTCCTGTTTCCCCTCGATTTCCTTCAGCTCGCCTCAGTGCGCGACCGCCAGCGCCATCGCGCCAGCCATCGCCACCGGCGAATACACGCCCGAGAGCGAATAACCCGTGTTGAACACGAAATACGGCACGCCGTTCACCTGCGGTTCGGCATAAGGCACGCGCTGACCGGTCGGGTCCGCGAGGCGTTTCGACGCGGCGATGTGCGCCGCCAGGCTCTCGCGCTCGAGGCCGCATTCGATACCGAGACGCTCGAGCACCGCGTAATCGCCGATGTTCTGGCCTTCCATGAAATAGGCCTTGAGCACGCGGTCGATCAGTGCCGCACTCTGTTCGCGCGTGCCGCGGCTAACGGCAAACGTGACGAGGTCGTGCGCGGCCGCGGTGTTCGGCATCAGCTCGATGCGCTCGAATGCGAACTCGACACCCGCGTCGCGTCCCGCGCGCTGCACCTGCGCACGCCGTGCCGCCACCGCTTCGGCGCTGCCCAGACGGTCGCGATAGAACGCCTGATACGGCAGGCCGTCGAGCGGCGTCCACGGCAGCAGTTGATGCGAGCGCCACTGCACACGCACGCGCACATCGGGCCGCGAATTCGCGAAACGCGCGAGCGCTTCGTCCAGATTGCGCTTGCCGATCAGGCACCACGGGCAGATGAAGTCGAAGAAGGCTTCGATCGTCAGCACGGGCTGCTCGCCCGCGTCGCGACTCGCCTGCGTCGCCCACTTTTGATCAGACAAGTTCATGAATCAACATCTCCGCCATCGGCCATTCGCCGAAACCCGCTGCGGGATTCAGGTGGCCGACTTCGCCCAGGTCGACGAGGCTGCTGCCCCAGTCTTTCGCCATGGCCTCGACGCGCTCGAAGCGCGCGAGCGGATCGTTGCGGCTCGCGCCCACGATGCTCGGGAACGGCAGCGGCGTGCGCGGAATCGGGTTCCAGCCGTTCTCGGCGAGCGCATCGAATGCCGGGTAGCCCGGCGGCAGCGGCGTTTCGAGGTCGGCCGGCGCGGCGAGCAGCGCGCCGTGAATCTTGCGGCTGTGCTGCTGCGCCCAATGCACGGTGATCATCACGCCCGCGCTGTGCGCGACGAGAATGACGGGACCGTCGATCTTCGCGAGCGCCGCGTCGAGCGCGGCTACGCGCGCCGCGCAGCTGAGCTTGTCGTGCTCGAGCGGCGGCACCGAAGCGGCGTTGGGCAGCTTTTGCTGCAGCAGCGTTTGCCAGTGCTCCGCCACGTGGTCGCGCAACCCCGGGACCATCAGGATGGTCGGTGTGGTCTTCAGCGTCATTTGTAATGGTCTCCTGCGCGCTTCAATACGGCTTGTCGCCGACGATGCCGGCGCGTTCCATCTTGCGGTGGCACGGCGGGTAGTCCATCACCGCATAGTGCTGGGTGCTGCGGTTGTCCCAGATCGCGATGCTGTTCGGCTTCCAGCGCCAGCGTACCTGGTACTCCGGAATATAGGCCTGGCTCACGAGATAGCGCAGCAGGTCGCCCGCGCCCGGATTGGCGTCCTGCCCGAAGCGCACGCGTTCGGGCGTGTGATAGTTCGTGAAGTGCGTCGTGAATGCGCTCACGAACAGCACTTTCTCGCCGGTCTCCGGATGCGTGCGCACCACCGGGTGTTCCGCATCGGGAAACTGCGCCTTCAAGGCATGGCGCTTCTCGATCGGCATGGCCGCGCCGAAGCTCGCCTCGATGCTGTGGCGCGCATACAGGCCGGCAATCTGCGCCTTGACGTGTTCCGGCAGCTTCTCGTAGGCGAGCACCATGTTCGCCCACATCGTGTCGCCGCCCACGGGCGGGCACTCCACGCAGCGCAGCACCGCGCCGAACTGCGGCGCCTCGCGCCAGGTAGCGTCCGCGTGCCACGCGTTTTCGTAGCGGTCGTTGGGCTGCTCCGGGTTCTTGTAGATGCGCACGAGGCCCGGATGGTCAGGGTCGCTGCCCGCCACCGGATGATCCTCCAGCTCGCCGAAGCGGCGCGCGAACGCCACGTGTTCGGTGCGCGTGATGTTCTGGTCGCGCAGGAACAGGACGCGGTGCTTGAGCAGCGCCGCGCGAATCTCGGCAAAGAGCCCGTCGTCGTGAACGGCATCGGCGAGATTCACGCTGGTCAGTTCCGCACCGATGGCATAGGTCAGTTGTTCGACTTTCATGCTGCGCTCCTCAGATGACGAAGACCGACGACCCCGTCGTCTTGCGTGCTTCGAGGTCGCGATGCGCCTGCACCGCGTCTTCCAGCGCGTAACGCTGGTTCAGTTCGATCTTGATGCGGCCCGCCGCAACGTGCCCGAACAGCTCGCCGGCCAGCTCGTTCTTCTCCGCGGGATCGGCGATGTAGTCCGCCAGCGCCGGGCGCGTGAGATAGAGCGAGCCCTTCATCGCGAGGATCTGCGGATTGAACGGCGGAATCGGACCCGAAGCCGTGCCGACGCAAACCATCAGGCCGCGGCGCTTGAGCGAGTCGAGCGACGCCTCGAAGGTGTCCTTGCCCACGCTGTCGAACACCACATTCACGCCCACGCCGTCGGTCAGTTCGCGCACGCGCTTCGCGACATCTTCGCGACCGTAGTACACGATGTGATCGCAGCCATGCGCGCGCGCCACTTCGCCCTTCGCCTCGTTCGACACCGTGCCGATCACCGTGAGGCCCAGCAGCTTCGCCCACTGCGAGACGATCAGACCGACACCGCCTGCCGCCGCGTGCAACAGGATCGTGTCGCCGGCCTTGAAGTCGTGGATGCGGCGCATGAGGTACGACGAGGTGAGGCCTCGCATGGTCATGCCGGCCGCCGTTTCGCACGCGATCGCGTCGGGCAGCTTGATGAGCGGGGCCGCCGGAATCAGGCGTTCGGTGCTGTACGCGCCGAGCGTGTTGATGAAGCCGGTGTAGGTCACGCGGTCGCCCACCGCCACGTTGCTCACTTCGGGGCCCACGGCCTCGACCACTCCCGCGGCTTCCACGCCCATGCCGGCAGGCAGCGGCACGGGGTACAGGCCGGAGCGGAAGTAGGTATCCGCGAAATTCAGGCCGACTGCCTCATGGCGCAGGCGGACCTGTCCGGGGCCGGGATCGCCCACTTCGACGCTCTCGTAGCGCAAGACTTCGGGGCCGCCGGTTTCGTGGAAGCGCACTGCTTTCGCCATGTTCAATCTCCTATCCTTTACTCAAACGCATTGACTCGAACCCGGTCAAGCGGACTCAAACTGCCTGTTCAATTTCATCGTTGTGCGTGACCACCGGCTTCTTCGCGCAGTGCGTTCACACGATCCAGATCGACGGCGTAATTGCGCTTGCCGATCAGGAAAACCACTGCCGCCACGAGCGGCGCAAACGGTACGAGTTGCAGCGCGCCAAGCAGGCCGATATGGTCGGCGGCCATGCCCGTGAGCACCGCGGCGGGCGCGAGGCCGAGCAGGTTGTTCGCCAGCGTGAGCGTGGCGAACGCCGAGGCGTGGATCGAGGGCGGCGTGAGGTTCGCCACCATCGCGCCCGAGGGGCCCGCTGCGCCTGCGCAGAAGAACATGGCCGCGCCGATCAGAACCAGCTGCGCCGGACCCGCCGGCATGCGCAAGCCGACCGCGAGCAGCGCGAAGCAGATCAGGCAGTACGCGATGGCGATGCTCCATTTGCGCGCGCCGTTATCCTTGCTGAAGCGGTCCGCGAGGTTGCCGCACACCACCATGCCAATGCCCGTCACCAGCACGAACAGCGCGGCGGTCGCGGCCGCTTTGCCGGTCGCCATGCCGTAGTAGCGGTTCAAAAAGCTCGGCAGCCAGCTCCACACGGCCGCCGGCACGAGCAGATGCACGCCGCTGCCCACATACGCGCACACCACGGAGCGCGTGGAAAACAGGCCCTTGAGCAGCGCGCGCAGGCTCATGCGCATGCCGAGGCCATTCGCCTCGCGGCTCACGCTTGCCGGCTGCAGCGGGGCAATGCGCTTTTCCGTGACGACGATGCGATAGATCACGACCAGCACGATCCCCATGACCGCCATCGCGCCAAACGCCGCGCGCCAGCCAAGCTGCGCCGCCACCGCACCGCCCAGCGCCATGCCCAGCACCGAGCCGAACGCGCCGCCCGCCATGAACGCGCCCGTAATCGTGGAGCGCAGACGCACCGGGAAAATACTCAACACAACGGCAATCCCCACGCTGCCATAAGCCGCTTCGCCGATGCCGACGAACGCGCGTGCAAGCAGCATTTCGCCGTAGTTCGTCGAGAGCGCGCAGCCAAGCGTGGCGATGCTCCACAGCGCCGCCATCAGGACGATGCTCTTCACGCGGCCCCAGCGGTCGGCGAGCACCGACAGCGGAAACGTCAGCACGCCCACCATCAGCGCGACCACGCTGCTCAGCGAGCCGAGCTGCGTGTCAGAAAGATTCCATGTGGTCTTGAGCAGCGGGAACACGGCATTCAGGACCTGCCGCGACATGTAATCCGAAAGCAGCAGCCCGACCGTCAAGGCGAACACCACCCACGCATAAGCGGGCACGCTCGTTCCGGTCGTCGTCAATTCGCCCGCAGTGGGCTCGGCATGCGTTGTAAGCATGGGTTGTCTCCGTGCTAGCCCGCTCTTCGTCGGGTTCCGTTGTTCTCTCAGGTCGGCCGGCGGCCGCAAGGCAAGCGCCAGACATCCGTTTCGAGGCCCGCGCCCGCGGCGCCGGGCCTCACTTCGATTACGCCGCGCGCAGCGGCAGGTTCTTCACGCCGGCCACGCGGTTCGGCGCCATGCCGTTGGCCGCGAGCGTTTCGTCGACCGTCTCGTACTGCACGCCAATGCGGTAGATCTCGCGCGCTTCCTTGCCCGTGGCGATTTCGCGGCCCAGTTCGCGCGCCACGCGCACGCACTGCTCGATCTGCTGCACCGACGTGAAGCGCTTGCCGTGCTGGTCGATGATCGTATCTTCAATGCCGCAGCGCGGGTGCAGGCCCATGGACATCGCCATCATGTTGAACGGCAGCACATTCTTGAGCAGCGACTCGGCGGTGACGGTGCAGCCATCGGGCGCACGGTGCACGAAGTTGAAGAAGTTGAACGGGTTCGGGCCGTCGAAGCCGCCGCCGATGCCGATCCACGTGAGGTTCAGCGGACCCTTGTACGCGCCCTTGCGCACGAGGCGGTCGAGCGTTTCGAGCGCGTGGATGCCCGTGAGCTGGAAGTGCGGCTGGATGCCCGAAGCCTGCAGGCGGCGCAGATGCTCCTCCACCCATGCCGGGCCGGCCGGCACCGTCATTTCGCTGTACGCGGCCATGAGCGCCGGATGCGCCAGCGACGTGCCCTCCAGGTATTCCGGATAGAGCAGCTCCATGATGTTCATCTGCGTGGTGTTGATCGCCACGGTCACCTGGTCCGGCTTCGGTTCGAGATCGGCCAGCATGTGGCGCGTGTCGTCCGAAAGCCACTTGGCGGCCTGGCCATCGTCTTCCGGCGCGAACGAGATCGAGCCGCCCACCTGGATGATCATGTCCGGCACCGCGGCGCGCACGCCTGCGATCAGCTCGTTGAACTTCGACAGGCGCTTGGAGCCCTTGCCGTCGAGTTCGCGCACGTGCAGGTGCAGCACCGTTGCGCCCGCGTTGTAGCAGTCCACGGCCTTCTGGATCTGTTCTTCCATCGTCACCGGAATGTCTTCCGGGAAGTCTTCGGGCATCCATTCCGGGCCATACGGCGCGGTGGTAATCACAACCTTGTCCTGGTTCTCGGGGTGCAGCGAATCGTCGAGGAATTGCATCGTGTTCTCCAATATGGGTGACGGGATTTCAACGTTTGGCAACGTGGCCAGGAGCCTGAAATACCGCTCGGAACGTGGCTGAACCGTTGAGATGCACGATACGGCAATCCTGCGCTACACTTTTCTGATCGCACGCCATCGTTTTAGCTTTTCGCGCCACCAGGCGTTAACACCGAGATAAGCGCAAGCCCATGTTTGACGGGCTGAAGAAGCGCGACGAGGCTGCAGCAAGGAGGAGACACGACAATGGAAACGACGCTGAGCTCGGTCTCGCTGAGCGGCTATTTCGACGTGGCAAAGCGCGTGGGGCTGAACCCGGTCGAGCTTGCCCACGAGGCGGGCGTGGACGCCGCGGCGCTCGCAACCCCCGACCACCGCATTCCCGCCGCCGCCGCGTGCCGGTTGCTCGAGCGTTCGGCGGAAAAGGCCGCGTGCCCGACCTTCGCGCTGCAAATGGCCGAGACGCGCCACAAGTTCGGCACCGGCGTGGTCAACATTCTGCTCGCGCACAAGCGCACGCTGCGCGAGGTGCTGCTCGCCACGGCCGAATACCGGCACCTGCTCAACGAAGCGCTCGCGGTGTACGTCGAAGACGCGGGCGCAACCGTCACGATCCGCGAGGAACTGGTCGTCGATCCGGGCACGCCGACCTACCAGGCCATCGAACTCGCCGTGGGCGTGCTCGCGCGCCACTCCAGCGCGCTGCTGGGCGAGCACTGGAAACCGCGCGCGGTGCACTTCGTTCACCGGTCGCCGCCCAGCCTCACGTTTCACCGGCGTTTTTTCGGCTGTCCGCTGGAATTCGGCAGCGACTTCAACGGCATCGTCTGCACGGCCGCCGACCTCGACTACCCGAACCCCGCCGCCGACCCGGAACTGGTGCGCTACGCGGAGAGCCTCGCCGAATCGCTCAACGCGACGGGCGTCGATTCCACGGCGCTCGAAGTGCGCAAGGCGATCTACCTGCTGCTGCCGCTCGAGCAGGCCAGCGTCGAAGGCGTGGCCGCGCATCTGCGGCTGAGCGTGCGCACCATGCAGCGCCAGCTCGGGGTCGCCGATACGAGCTTCACGCGGCTCGTGGAGGAAGTGCGTGGCGAACTTGCCGTGCGCTACATGAGCAACCCGCGCTATCCCATTGGACGTGTGTCCGACCTGCTCGGCTACGCCCAGCAGGGCTCGTTCACGAACTGGTTCAGCGCGCGCTTCGGCATGACGCCGCGCGACTGGCGCAATAGCCATTTGAAGTGACGGGACGACGGCGCGCGTGCCCTGCGCGCTGGTCCCCTGGCCCCTCAGCCCGTATGCGGAAGCGGGTGCAGCTCAGTCGCGTCGGCATCGAACGTGGTCATGAGCCGCACCAGATCGGCAAGCGAGTTCGCCTTCATCTTCTCCATGACGCGCGCCCGGTGAATCTTGATCGTTTTTTCCGCCGCGCCCAGCTCGTCGGCCACGAGCTTGTTCGGCCGGCCCGTCACCACGAGCGCCATGACCTCGCGCTCGCGTGGCGTGAGCTTTTCCACCCGGCGCTGGATCTCCGCGCGCTGCTCGCGTTGTTCGAACAGATGGCAGGCGAGTTCGAGCGCGCGCGACGTGGCTTCGAACAGCACCTGCGCGTCGATCGGCTTCGTCAGGAAATCCGAAGCGCCCGCCTTCATCGCCCGCACCGCCGTATTCATGTCGCCGTGGCCCGAAACGAAGACGATCGGCACCCTGCCCTCGAGCTGCTGCTGCAATTCAATGCCGCTCAAGTCGGGCAACTGGAGATCGAGCAGCAGGCAGGCAGGCGCGCTCGCCAGATCCGCGCCGTGCAGGAAGGCGCTGGCGCTGCCGTAGGCCTCCACCGTGTAGCCGCCGGATCGCAGCAAGCGGCAGAGTGCGTTGCGAACGTGCTCGTCGTCGTCCACGACGAACACGATGGAAGCTGGCGAATTCATGGTGAAAAACGCGTAGTCGTCTGCACGCACGCGCCCTCCGCGGGAAGTTCGATATGGAACGTCAGGCCGCTATCGACGTTGCGCTCGGCCCAGAGCTGGCCGCCGTGCGCCATCACGATGGTGCGGCTGATCGAGAGGCCCAGACCCAGCCCTTGCGGCTTGGACGTCATGAACGGCTTGAACAGCGTGACGAGCCGGTCGGCGTCGACACCCGGCCCATGATCGCGGATGGCGAGGCGCACCTTGCCGCGATCCTCGCTCGTCGTGACGACGATGCCTACCCGGCGATCTTCGGCGCGGCAGTCGTGCACTGCATCGAGTGCATTCAGCAGCAAATTGACGAGCACCTGCTGCAGTTGAACCGCATCGCCATGCACTTGCGGCAGGCCGTCGTCGATGCGCGCGCCCACTGCCGCGCCACAGGTCTCCGTCTCGCGGCGCAGCAGGCGCACCACGTCGCGCACGAGGCTGCCCACATCGACCGGGCACAGCTCGGGCGGCTCGCAGCGCGCGGACTGGCGCATCTTGCGGATGATCGCGTGCGCACGCGTGCTGTCGGATACGACTTCGCCAAGCAGTTCCCGCAGGTCGCTCATGGCCGGCGGGCTCTGGGCGAGAAACCGTTGCGCGGCCTGCGCGTTGCTGAGAATGGCCGTGAGCGGCTGGTCGACTTCGTGCGCCAGCGCGGCGGCCATGTCGCCCACTTCGGACGCCCGTTCCCGACGCAGCCGGCGTGGCTCGCTGCTGGACTCCGCGAGCGTCGTGTCGTGACTTTCCGGTTCGATGACGACCACCATGCGCGCCGTGGGACCGGCCGCGAGCGACGCCGAAGCGCTCACATGCACGTCGATATCGGCGCCGTTCTTCGAGCGCGCGATGGCCACGCGCGTCACGCTATGCGGCAGCCCGTCCGCGGACTTCAGTGCGCCGAACGATACGGGGCGCGCGTCTCTACGCCAGGCCACGAGCACGTTTTCGATGCGCATGCCGGTCAACTCGCCCAGGGCGTAGCCGAGCACGCGGGTGGCCATGCCATTGGCCCATGCGACGCTGCCCGCTTCGTCGATCACGAGCGCCGCCGCGGGCACGACTTCGAGAACGCTATGCAGGCTTTGCGCAATGGCCTGCGTGGCCTGCGCCGTTGTGTGGCCGGTGTTGCGAGCGGCCAAAGCCTTCCCGTTCGGAAGCGTGCGTGGCTTGATCCTGTCGAGCCACGCCAGCAGGCTGGCCGCTGCGTGCTCGGCTCTCGATCTGTTCAGTTTTAGTTTTTCGTTCCCCATGTCTGCCCTGATCACGGTGTCCTCCGGCTACGCTGCCCTGCTGCGGCAGCCTGCGAAACGTTTCAAACGCTTCAGCGCCCAGGCGGGGCGGATTTGACGAGCACCAGAATTCCGGCCATTCGCGGGGCAGGCTGCGCCCCAATACTGACTACCGCCTACTTTTGATTTTCGAAGAACGCTCCGGCAGGTGCGGAAAATGAGTCAGTCATTGAAGAAAAGAACGGATGAGATCATGATTGCGGAACCGCGTCACTACGCTTTCACCGCGCGTTAATTATATGAAAGAAATTCCCGATGATTCGTTCCGTGCGCAATTGTTTTCGATAACTTTTCCCGCATACAACGCCTTTCAAGCGCCCCATGCTTGAATGCGCTTTCACCGGCCTATATACACTGACTATTAGCCGGAAATATTTGCGAACGTTTTATTTGATTTCTGTAAATGGCTCGCGCAATCACTTCCATTCAATATGGATAGTGATCATGCGGTTTGTATCCTGAATTATCTATGCTGTTTTTTATGAAATAGCCGCAGCCATTATTTCGATCTGGAAATGAATGCGCTAAATGGCCGTGCAGGATCCGTCACAGCTCGAACGCGTGACGGATCGTTGGGTGCCGTTGTCGATCAAGGCGCCGAAGCCGGGGCGCCTGCACTCGCCGCATGATGCTGCGTCGAATTTTGCTGCCCGTGCTGCTGGGACTGGTTCGAACGGGCCTTGTGCTCCGCTTTGCGCTGCACGTCCCGCATCTGCTTCGTACCCATCGTTCCCGCTTGCGCAAATACTTCAGACATGAAGGCGGGCGCACACAGCAGTAGCGCCATCGCACACAGCGCAAAACGCATCTTCATTTGGATCTCCGGGTAGCGGCGCTGCCAGCCTCGACGAGTGAATAGCATCATTGCGCCGCCATTGCGGTGTCAATAGGACTCTGGTCCGATTGCCAGCACAGAGTGGCTTACCGGACTATACCCGTGGGGCCCTCCGCCTCGCCACGCTCGAACAAGAATGCGCGCACGCGCTCGCCCCTTCACGTTGTCGCTATCCGTCCCGCAGTCCGGTTGAGCAAACGAATGGAAGGATCGGCCATGACCTCATGGATCAAACAACGCACGTACACGCTCTGCCTGCTCGTGCTCGCGTTGCTCGTGGCAGGCGCTCAGGCGGTGCGCGCGCAAGACGCGCCGCAGCCCGCCCCCTACAAACCCGAGGAGCTCGAGGCGCTGGTCGCGCCCATTGCGCTCTATCCCGATTCGGTGCTCGCGCAAGTCCTGATGGCATCGACCTACCCGCTCGAGATCGTGCACGCGGCGCGCTGGGTCAAGGAACACCCGAAGCTGAAGGGCGACGAAGCCGTGAAAGCCGTGCAGGACCAGCCGTGGGACACGAGCGTGAAATCGCTCGTTGCGTTCCCGCAGGCGCTCGAGCCCATGAACGACAAGCTCGACTGGACCCAGAAGCTCGGTGACGCCTTCCTCGCCCAGGAAAAGGATGTGCTCGCCGCGGTACAGCGCCTGCGTGCACGCGCGCAGGACTCGGGCAACCTGAAGAGCAACGAGCAGCAGAAGGTCGTGGTCGAACAGCCGCCCGCGCAAGGCGGCCAGACCAGCCAGACCATCGTGAAGATCGAGCCCGCCAACCCCGAGGTGATCTACGTGCCCGCGTACAACCCCACGGTCGTGTACGGCGCGTGGAGCTACCCGGCCTACCCGCCGTACGCCTGGCCGCCCTATCCCGCCTACTATCCCGGCGGCGCGCTGATGACCGGCTTCGCGTGGGGCGTCGGGCTCGCGGCCGCGGGCGCGATCTTCGGCAACTGCAACTGGGGCGGCGGCGACGTCAACATCAACGTGGACAAGGCGCGCAACGTCAATCGCAACTTCGACAGCACGAAGGTCCAGGGAGGCAAGTGGCAGCACGATTCGAGCCACCGCCAGGGCGTTGCCTACCGTGACAATGCCACGCGCGAGAAATTCGGCAACAACGTGGCGGGCGCCGACGGCCGCCGCGACTATCGCGGCCGCAACGGCCAGAACGGCCAGAACGGCGCCAGCGTGGCCGACCGCGGCAACCGCACGGGCGGCGGTGCAGGCGGCAAGGGCCTGGGCAATGGCGACCGCGGGAATCAGGGCAATCCCGGCAATCGCGGGGGCGCGGGCAATAACGCGAGTGTGGGCAACCGCGCGAACTTCGCCGACAACGGAGCGGGTGGCAATCGCGGGAATCCTGGCAATAACGGCGCCGGAGGTAACCGCGGGAATCTCGGCGATAACGGCGCCGGCGGCAATCGCGGGAACATCGCCGACAATGGAGCGGGCGGCAATCGCGGGAACATCGGTAATAACGGTGCCGGAGGCAATCGCGGCGGCATGGCTAACAATGCCGGCGGGAGCAATCGCGTGAGCACCGGGGCGGGCGGCGGGTTTGGCGGCGGCGGTGGCGGGAGCTACGGCGGCGGAGGCGGCCGCGATGGCGCCTTCCAGGGTGTGGGCGGCGGCGGCGCCACCCAGCGCGACGCGAGTCGCGGCCGCTCCAGCGTGCAGTCTTCGGGGTTCAATCGTCCGAGCGGCGGCGGCGGGATGCGCGGCGGTGGCGGCGGTCGTGGCGGCGGCAGACGCTAGGGAGAGCGGCCATGAACAGACATGAGTTTCTCCGTCCGGCTGCATCGGCTGCAGTCGCAGCGGCGATTGCCATTGCACTCCTCGCGTACGCGCCGCGGCCTTGCGCGGCCGCCGGACAAAACACCTTCGCTACGCCCGACGCAGCGATGGCCGCGTTCGGCGACGCCGTGGCCGGCAACGACGAAGCGGAACTGCGCACGCTCTTCGGCGCCGATTTCCGCCAGCTCATCCCGCCGGTCGGTGCGGAGATCCGCGACAAATTCCTGAGTGAATGGCAAACCTCGCACGCCATTCAGGATACCGATGCAAATCACGCGATGATCGCCGTTGGCGACGACGGCTGGACCTTTCCGGTCCCGCTCGTCAAAACCGCCCAGGGCTGGCACTTCGACACCCACGCTGGAGTCGAGGAAATGCGCGTGCGCCGCATTGGCCGCAACGAACTTGCCGTGATGCAGACGATGCTCGCGGTCTACGACGCGCAGCGCGAATATGCGCAAACCTATCACGACGGCAGCAACATGCTGGTCTACGCCAGCAAGCTCGCGAGTTCGCCGGGCAAGCAGGACGGGCTGTACTGGCCGACCGGCCCCGACGCCACACCGAGCCCGCTAGGCGTCGCATTCCTCAAGGCCGGCGCGCGCAACGCCGAAAACGCCGGTTACTACGGCTACCACTACAAGCTGCTGACCTCGCAGGGTCCGCACGCGCCCGGCGGCGCGTATAACTACATGGTCGACAACAAGCTGTTCGGCGGCTTCGGCGTCGTTGCGTGGCCGGTGCGGTACGGCGACACGGGTATCAAGACATTCATGGTGAGCCACGACGGCCAGGTCTACGAGCGCGATCTCGGCCCGGATGGCGCGGCGAAGGCCGAAGCGATGACGTCGTTCGATCCGGGTCTGGGCTGGTCGAAGGCTTCGCCGTGACACGCAACACCGCCACAGCGCCACTGCGTGTCAGGGCGCGTGGGCGGGTTCGGGGGCAGGCGTTCGCGCCGGTGCGTCTTCGCCGAGCATGTAGAGCAGTAGCGCATCGCGGTCGGGTGCGCTCATCGCAGCCGTCGAGCGCATGAGCACCGCGCTCGCCCAGCAGATATCGGCCATCGTGGCGCCCGGCCCGCCGTTCGTGACGCGCTCGAGACGCGCCACGGATTGCGGATCGCCAGCAAGCGCGGCGTTGACCGCGTCGTCCAGATGCCGCAGCGCCCGCTCGTACGCCACGGGCGCGGGCAGCGTGACCGGCGCGGCGAGCACGGAACGGACCACCACGCGATAAAGCAACGAGAAATATTCGGCCGTGTCGGCATCGCTCATGCTGCCGATCGAAATGCCCTGAGCAATGTCCTGCACGCTCGCCATGCCCTGGCAATTGCCGCGCGCCGCGCGGCCCATGTATTTCGCGAGCAGCGTGAAGTACGCGAGCCGGTCCTGCGGCGTCAGGCGCGCAATGCCGCCGCGGATCAGGCGCTCGCGCGCCGCGTCGTCGCGCAGCCGCGCCTCGAGGCCCGCCACGCCGCCGGGCAACGCCACCGCTACGGCCGGGTCCGCACGCAGCCGGTAGAACCAGGCTTCGACGATGCGCGCCTTGATTGTCTCCTGCTCCACGCCGGCCTCGCGCAACGCCACCGCGCTCTGCGCGGACGTCGGCTCGGCGGGCGCGACCACGTAATCGAGCACCGCGAAGAGTCCCGCTGGCGTGTCCTCGTTGCGCGGCACGCTGCCCGACGCATCGTGGCCGGCCAGCGCCAGCGCCGCGGTCAGTGCGAGCCACGCACAATGCAACGTCTTCATGAGATCCCGCGTGGCGCGCTCACTCCGTCGCGCTGCCAACGGTTGCATGGTCCGCGCGAATCGCGGCCGCAATGTCGGCGCTGATGGTGGCGAGCGCGCGATCGTGCGCGTCGACGAGCGCGCCGTAGTCCTGGCCCGTCACCTGCTCGTGCGCCACCGTGTGCCCGAGCGTCAGCGCCTGGTGACCCGGCGGGCGCACGACCCATTGCGCATCGATCGTCACGGAATCTCCCAGTACGCTGTCGATGCGCGTGATATCGACGCGAACGCGCCAGACCGGCGGGGTGGCCGCACCATCGAACGTCGAGACGTGCGCCGTACCGAGCCGCTGCGCAAGGTCCGCGGCAACGACGCGCCCGACGTCCAGTTTGAGCGGCGTGGCCCAGCGCGCGAACTCGTTCATCTGGATCGTGTTGTCCGGATTGCGCGTGACGATTTGCGGCCGGTCCACCATGTCGGGCACGGTCACGGGACCGACGATGACATCGAGTGCAGCGGCGCTCGTCGGCACGGCGGGCGACGTGCTGGCCGTTGCGGCGCCCGATTCGTCGGCGCGCAGCGCATAGAACGTGGGCGACTGCGAAGAACAGCCGGCGAGGCACGCTATCGCAGCGACGAGAACGGCAGGCAGGGTCGGGTTGCGGCGGTTCACTGCTTGCCTCCAGGTTTGCCTTGCACCACGGCCTCGGGATGGCGCTCGAGATAATCCGTGAGCATGCGCACGGACGCGGCGGTGCGGGCCAGTTCACGCATGGCGTCGCTCGTGTTCTGCTGGAGCTGCGAGTCGGGCTGCAAGGCGTCGGTGGCCGAGTTGAGCGTGGATTTTGCCGCCGAGAGCGTGTCGTGCGCCTGCGGCACGACGTCGGTGCCGAGCTTCGCCATCACGTCGTTCGCGCTTTGCAGCGTACGCTGCGCATTTGCGCCGATCGCCTCGAACGGGATGCTGTTGAGCTTCGCGAGCAGCCGCGTGAGCGAATCCTGCAGCGACTGCAACGTGCGCGGCACCGTCGGCATCTCGGGCGGCGTTCTCGCCCAGTCGATCTTCGCCTTCGGCGCGTCCGGGAAAACGTCGAACGCGACGTAGAGCTGTCCCGTGAGCGGATTACCCGAGCGCAGCTGGAACCGGAAGCCGCTGGCAACGAGGAACTCGGCAAGCTGGCGCGGCTGCGCAGTGAGGCGCCCGGCCGGCTGGCCGTTCTCGAAGCGCGACGTAAAGCGCTCCGGATACAGGTTGATTTCGACAGGAATGCTGAACTGTTTCTTGACCGGGTCGAAGCGCGTGTAGATGCGTGTGACCTCGCCGATCACGACGCCGCGGAAATCGACGGGCGCGCCAACGGTCAGCCCGCGCACCGAGTCGTAGAACGTCACGACGTAGGTGTCGACTATGCGGTCATGCACCTTCATCGAGTCGGCGTGCGTGGCGTAAAGCTCGAACTTCGATTCGGCGTCGGCCTCGGGCGATTCGCTGCTGGCGTCGTCGGGCATTTCGAACGCCACACCGCCAATCAGCATCGACACCACCGACTGCGTGTTGATCTGCACGCCATCCGGGCTGAGCGAGACGTCGAGCCCGCTCGCGTGCCAGAAGCGCGTATCGCTGCGCACGAACCTGTCGTAGGGTGCGTTCACGAACACACGCAGCGTCACGCCCTTGCCATTCGGGTCCATTTCATACGAAGCGATCTGCCCGACCTGGAGACGGCGGAAGAACACCGGCGAGCCGACATCGAGCGAGCCCATGTTCACGCTGTGCAGCACGAATTCGCGTCCCGGAATATCGCTCGGGATCACGGGCGGCACTTCGAGCCCCACGAAGTCGTGGCGCGCCTTGCTGGAGTTGCCTTCATCCATGCCGACAAACGAGCCGGAGAGCAGCGTGCCCAGGCCCGAAACCGTGCCGCCGGAAATACGCGGACGCACGACCCAGAAGCGCGTGTTGTCGACGAGCATGCTCGCCGCATCTTTCACGAGCTCGCCCGTCGCGATCACACGCTTGTGATCGGGCGAGAGCGTGACCGCCTTCACCACGCCGATCTCGACGTCCTTGTACTTGATCTTCGTTTTGCCGGCCTCGAGGCCGTCGCCGGTCTTGAAGCTGATCGTGATGGTCGGCCCTTCCTCGATGATCGCCTTGGCGGCGAGCCAGCCGCCAATCAGCACCGCGACGATCGGCACGAGCCAGACGATCTGCATGCGCCAGCGCGAGCCCCGCACCGGCTTCGCCTCGGGCAGGTCCGGCAAGGAATTGTCGTTACCGGGCGCTGCCATTTTCGCGCTCCATCGCGTCCCAGATGAGACGCGGGTCGAACATGTTCGCGGCGAACATCGTGAGGATCACGACGGCGCCGAAAGCGATCGCCGCGGGGCCCGCCTTGATCGTGGCGAGCGCGTTGAACTGCACCAGCGCGACGAGCATCGTGATCACGTAGATGTCGAGCATCGACCAGCGGCCGACCAGCTCGATCAGCCGGTAGATGCGCGTGCGCTGCTCGGGCAGCCATGTCCAGCGGCGCTGCGTGGTCCACGTCAGATACGAAAGCCCGAGGATCTTCAGCATGGGCACGGCGATGCTGGCAATGAACACGAGCAGCGCAAGCGGCCACGACCCCGACACCCACAGATACACCACGCCGCTCATGATCGTGTCCTTCTGCGTGCCGAACAGCGAACTCGTGTCCATGACGGGCAGTACGTTCGCCGGTACGTACAGCACCATCGCCGCGACCAGCAGCGCCCACGTGCGCGAGAGGCTCGCGACCTTGCGCATATGCAGCGCGCTGCCGCAGCGCGGGCACGTCGCCGCATGCGCCGCCGCTGGCATGCGCGCGAGCATCCCGCATGCATGGCAGCGCGCGATGCCGCACGCGGCGCCCGTGAGCGGGCCTGCGGCGTGCTCCCCGCGCGTTCCGGCCGCCTCGCCAGACGCGAAGTTCGTCGTCACGCCGGGCGCGTCGGGCACCCTGACCGCGCTGGCCGGCTGCGTCGCCCGCGCCACACGCGACCAGAACTGGCGCGCGTCGAACGCCGCGCTCGCGCCCGCGAGCACCAGCATCAACGCGCCGAACGACCACAACGCAACGCCCGTCACGACCGTGGCGATATGGGACAGCTTCACGAGCGCGACCAGCAGGCCGAGTATCAGCACCTCGGTCATGCCCCAGGGCCGTGCGATGTACATCGCACGAAACAGGAGCGGCGCCTGCCACGGCGCGCGATTCATCGCGAGCGGCACGAGGAGGGCGAGCAGACACACGACCTGCATGCCCGGCATGAAGATCGTCGTGGCGAACACCAGCGCCGCGATGGGCCACATGCCGTCGAGATAGAGAATCTCGACCGCATGCCACAGCGTCGTGCGCACGAGATTGCCGTTCACCGAGAGCCCGACGATCGGATACAGGTTGGAAATCACGAACAGCACGAGCGCGCCCAACGCGAACGCGAGCGCACGGCCGAGGCTTTCCGGCAGATTCCTTTCGAGTTCGGCGTTACAGCGCAGGCAGCGCAGCGTGCCCCCCGGCGGGCAAGGCGCGCCGCGCTGCATGAGATCGCAGTCGTGGCAGACAAGAAGCTCGGCGCGCTTCATTGCGGGGCCTCCCGGAATCCGGTCGTGGCGTCGTCGATTCATCGTCGCTGTACCGATTCGGCATGCGGGGGCGTCAGCCCGGTGGCGGCACGCCAAGCACTGCATGGACCGCGCCGATGAGCGCGGAGTCGTCGAACGGCTTGCGCAGGTACGCAACCGCGCCGGCCGCCTGTGCCTGCTCGCGCACGCGCGCATCGTCGTGCGCCGTGATCACGATGCACTGGATGCCGGTGCCGCCCAGCCGGCGCTGTACCTCGATACCGTTGATGCCGGGCATCTGGATATCGAGGACCACGCACGCCGGCGCGTCGGGCGCCGCAGCCGCCAGCGCGTCGAGAAAGGCCTCGCCGCTGGTGTACACGTCGGAGTCGATGCCGACTGACTTCAACAGGCGCTGGATCGCCCGCCCGACCGACTCCTCGTCGTCGACGACGGCCACGGATCGTGTCACGTTGTTCATTTGACTTAGCGTTCGGTTACTAATGAGGACAGCCAGAGCGGCGCCGCCGTGCGCGCCGACCGGCATCCTGAGCGCAAGCGGCTGCCCCATGCGCGACTACTTGTGTTGTGCAGGCTTGACGGATACGGCGAACGCTTCCGTATACACTGCCTCGACCTGATCGCCGACCTGCACGTTTGCAAGCTGTTGCGGATCCTCGACCCGCAGGTCCATCGTCCCCCCTTCGGGTCCCATCAGGGTGACCGTTTTCGTTTTGGTGTCGACCGCCACGACATTCGCCGTGACCTTCACCTCACGCCCGACCATGCCGCCGGGCTTCTCGCCGGCAGCCGCCCGCTCGACCTGCGGCGTTTCCTGCACCGAGGTCTCGCCGCCGCCCTTCTTCAGGCTCAGCGTGAGCGATTCCTTATAGGTCATCGTCACGACATCGCCGACCTTTAGTTGGTCGAAGTTTCTGACTTCCGGTCCCAGCTCGGCTTCGACCAGCTTGCCGTCATGACGCTTGAGCGTGACGGTGCGGGTGTCGGCGTCGATCTTCGTGATGGTCGCCGTCACCTTGTGCATGCCGGTGACGGTCGCCTTACCCGGCTCGTGCGTCACGTTGGCCGTCGTCTGGCCCTGGGCCGCGGCAAGCTGCGCCGCGGCAACGACGACTGCTGAAACAATCCATTTGAGGTACGACATCGCGACCTCCTGTTACAGATCGAGCTTCGTCACCTTGGTGCCGGCGACCGACGCATCGGCCATGATGCCCGTATTGGTCATCACGATCGCCTGGACCGGCGCCGTTGCGGTTCGAGTGTCGATCTGCCCATTCGCGCCGACCTTGACGAGCGCAACGGCAACGTCGCCGCCAACCGACCAGCCCTTCGAGTTGCGGAATTTGTCGAGCGACTCCTGCGTCATGAAGAGGAAGATCACGGCGGTGGACTGCACCCCTGCCTGCAAGCCGAACGAAGCGGCCGCCGTGCTGTAGTAACCGACCGTCGATCCGCCTACGCGCAACGCACCCTGGCCATACGACCCTCCGATAATGAACGCTGCCTTGCCGACCGATGGAAACACCAGTACGCCTTGCGACTTGGACACGAGTTCCTGCGAGCCCGGGACCGTCGAGAACAGCCGGGACATCGTGCCGTCCACGGCCGCGTCGATCTCCTGGCGTTTCGCCGCGTCGGTCGCGCCGCTCGTCCCACTGCTCGTGGTCGTGCTGCAACCCGCTGCAGCCAGCCCAGCCGCGGCCGCCGCCGTAAGCACAAAAATCCGTCGCTTCATTGTTGTCCTCCATTGAGTTTAGACAGCCCGGATACGGCACTCACGCATGCGGATCGAACGTCACGCGGAAATGAGACGTTGCTCGCACATCGTTGCTCATCGTTCAGTTACATAGTCGCAGACGCGGCACACAGGACAAATCGGACCTTGGTCTTACGCCGCCGCGAGCCACAGCAAGCATCGCGGCCGCTACTGGACCGTGTAGCCGCGCCCTTGCATGCACGCGGCAAAGGCGCGGTTGAACGTGTCGATTGCGCCCTGCTGCTGTTGCTGGGCGTTGGCCTGCTGGGCACGCCGTTCCTGCCGCGCACGCGAGCCGCCCACCATCGTGCCGGCCGCCGCGCCCACTGCAGCGCCCTTGCCCGCGTCGCCGGTGATCGCGCCGATCACCGCGCCGCCCGCCGCGCCGCGCGCCGCGCCCTGGACACGCTGGCCGCCGCCCACCGCCGGGCCCGAAGGCGGCGGTGGCGTCGACGCAACCTGCTTCGGGTCGATACCCGTGTTGCTCTTCGCCCACGAGTAGCACGCCGATTCGTCCGCATGCTGTTGCTGCGCGCTCTGCCCTTTCGCCGGATAGGCGATAGGCGTTGCCTGCGCGGCACTCATCGCAAGCAGCACGGCGGCGCACAGGGCGCCGGTCCGACGATTTATATAGGTATCCATATCAACTCCTTGAGCGCGTGCGAGAGCGCGCCGATTACGCCTGCTGCTATCGGCGGGAGGTTGGGAAGCGACAGTCGTGCCGACGGCACGACGCCCGAATGCGGGCAAGCACCGCGCCGTGCTCCCGGCGCAGTGGTCCATTCAATAATGCGGGAGTGGCACGGCGAAGACAATCAGACCATGGTCCTACCGCCAGCCACAGCGGCTGACAGGCGCCATGAAGCGCCCGCCGCCGCACGGCCGGTACGGCCATGCGGTGTGGCGGGCGTAGAAGAGAGACGGCGGGGAATCAGAACTTGTGGCGAATGCCGAGGCTCACCATGATTTGCGAACTCGAACTGCCGTTCAGTCCGTAGTCCGCCACGGAAGCGACCGCGGTGGTCAGAATGGAACCCGTTGCGGTCGGTACGCGCTGCGTGCCGTTGGCGTGCTGCCACGCGCCGACCAGGTACACGTCGGTGCGCTTGGAGAGGTTGTAGTCGCCGCCCAGCGAGACCTGGTTATAGGTCGCCGAGGTGTCGCCCGCGCTGTGCGTCCACGTATAGCCGACACCGATGAGCGACGCCGGCGTAACCGCATAGTTCACGAAACCGCCCGCGACGTTGTAGCGCTGGTTGGATGGGAAAAGCGATTGCGCGTCGGCCTTGTACTGCGCATTGCTATACCGGCCGCCGAACGTCCACGGTCCGGCCACGTATTGCAGCGCGACGGAACCAATGCCGACCCATTTGGCGGTTTCGTAAGCGAGGTTCTGAAA
This sequence comes from Paraburkholderia sp. EG287B, assembly GCF_040965595.1. Taxonomy (NCBI): domain Bacteria; kingdom Pseudomonadati; phylum Pseudomonadota; class Betaproteobacteria; order Burkholderiales; family Burkholderiaceae; genus Paraburkholderia; species Paraburkholderia sp. EG287B. Next base: position 54,747 of record NZ_JBFRCG010000013.1, on the reverse strand, counting down.
GCCGCCATCGAAGGTGCCGTCCGAAGTGCTGGTCCAGCCGGTGCGAGGAATCGTGGAGTTGGCGTTAGTCATACGGACGTAGCCCGCCGCGATGCTGAACGGGCCAGTCACATAGCTCGCCGCCGCCGACCAGGTCTGCTGCGAACCGGTCGCGCCCGCCACGCCGCCAAACGCATACATGCCTTCGATCTGGAAGCCCGCGAATTGCGGCGAGAGATACTTGATCGCATTGTTCGTACGAGAGCTGTTGTCGTTGTTGTCGACGTCGCCCGGCGTGGTGAAGGTGCTGCCCCAGTAGTTGTCTGCGGTAAGCGGCTGGACCATGTCGACGACCGGGTCGTACTGGCGACCCAGTGTCAGCGTTCCATACTGCTGGTGCGTCAATCCTACGAAGGCTTGACGGCCAAATAGCAAGGTATTGCCGTTGTAGTTGCCCATCTTGCCGCTATTGATATCGAATCCGCTTTCCAGCTGGAAGATCGCCTTCAGGCCGCCGCCCAGATCTTCCGTTCCCTTCAAGCCCCAGCGGGACCCTTGCAGATTGCCGCCTTGCATCCGATACAGGTTGTTGCCCTGAGCGTCGGCGTTGTGGACGAACTGAAAGGCTTCGTCGATCACGCCGTACAGGGTAACGCTGCTTTGCGCTTGAGCGACCGGCGCCAGCATGGTGAGCGGAACAGGAAGCAACATAAGCGCAAGCTTTTTCATGTTTGCAACTCCTTCACGCACCGGGTAATCGGTATTCCTATATTAGTCGCTTGCTCCGGAATGCCCCCCGCGTGAAATTGGTGCCGTTGTCGGCGCAAGACACCCAATGCAACGTGAATGAAGGAGGGCGTTCTGTAACCGCAGCTTAAATAAAGCGTTGAGACCGGCATGTGCGAGTTCGGGCCGCATCCATTGCGAGATCTCCTCCTTGAAGTAGCTGACGGCAGACGTTGCGTGCGCAACCAGCGCGAGCGGCAGCGCCACGAGCAGCAGACCGGCCCACGCGTGCCGTGCTGCCTTGGCTTGCGCCCGTTACGATTGCGACTTTTCCGGCCATCTTCCCGCCCCTCATTCGATCAGCATTGCCAACCATCATGCGAGAAATTCCGTGATCGCCGTGGCGATCTCGTCGGCGTGCGTTTCCAGTGCGAAGTGGCCGGTGTCGAAAAAGCGCACCACGGCTTGCGGCAAGTCGCGCTTGAATGCCTCCGCGCCCGGAGGCAGGAAAAACGGATCGTTCTTGCCCCACACGGCGAGAAACGGCGGCCGATGTGTGCGGAAATACGCCTGAAACTCGGGGTAGAGCGCAACGTTGTTCCGATAGTCGCGGAACAAATCGAGCTGAATCTCGTGCGCGCCGGGGCGGTTCATATAGTAGTCGTCGAGCGAATAGCCGTCCGGCGACACCGCCGACGCATCGGGCACGCCGTGCGTGTATTGCCAGATCGTCGCTTCGCGCGAGAGCATCGCACGCAGTGCCTCGCGATTGGCCGGCGACGCGTCCTGCCAGTAGGCACGAATCGGATTCCAGCCGTCGCTCAGGCCTTCCTCGTAGGCGTTGCCGTTTTGCGAAATGATCGCCGTGATGCGCTCGGGATGCGCGAGCGCGAGGCGAAAGCCCGTCGGTGCGCCGTAGTCGAACACGTACACCGCGAACCGGTCGAAGCCGATGCGCTCGGTGAAGCGCCCCGTCACCTTCGCGATGTTCTCGAACGTGTACGCGAACTGCTCCCGGTCCGGCAGGTCCGATTGACCGAAGCCCGGCAGATCCGGCGCGACGATATGGAAGCGGTCGGCCAGCTTCGGAATGAGGTCGCGGAACATGTGGCCGGCACTCGGAAAGCCGTGCAACAGCAGGAGCTTCGGCGCGCCGACGCGCCCGGCTTCCCGGTAGAACACGTTGAAGCCGTCGACATCGGCACGGCGGTAGGCAATGGCAGTCATGGATTCCTCCAGAGGTGAACGGAAAACCGCGCGTTTAGCGCGAAGAGACGGACCGAACGGCTTCGGCAATGACCTCGGCCACGGCATCGGGCGCCGTGACGCTCGGCGTGTGATCGACTTCATGGACGCGGATCTGGGCGTTCATCCGGCTGGCCATGAAGCGCTGCGTAGCGGGATCGATCATGCGGTCCTCGCCCGCGACGAGAAACCAGGCCGGCCGGTCTCTCCAGAGCGGCCGCGCCACCGCTTCACCAATACACGCCGCCGCAATCGGGCGCTGGATCGCGGCGAGCGCCGCCGCCTCGTGCGCGGTGGCGCGCTGCGCGAACGCGTTCGCAAACGCCTCCTGCGGCAGCCAGATCCAGCCGTGCCGGTCGGGCGCGAGTTGCGGTGCCTGCGGGTGCGTCTTGCCGCGATAGAACACGTCGGCCACCGTTTCGCCTTCGTCGGGCGCGAGCGCGGCCACGTACACCAGCGCCGCGACGTTCGCAGCACGCGTGGCGCCGATCACGGCCCCCGCGTACGCGTGGCCGGCCAGCACGACCGGCCCCTTGACCCGTTCGAGCGTGCGCTCGAGCGCCGCCACATCGTCCGCCAGCGAAGCGAGCGGAAGCGGCGCCGCCACGGCGTCGATGCCCAGCCGGTTCAGCCGCTCGATCACCTTGCTCCAGCTCGACCCATCCGCCCAGGCGCCGTGCGCCAGCACCACGCTCGTTTTGCCGTGAGACATGCTTCGCTCCTTGCGTAACCGTATTGATGATGTTTTAGAGGTTACTAACCAGAGATGTAACTTGTCAAGGGCGATTTGGATGGTTACACTGAATGCACCCTGATTACCCTTTTGCGGCAAGAAAATGGATTTCCGTCCCACACCGGCGATATTCGTGGCCGACGCGCCGGGGCTCGACTTCCTGAACTCGGTTGCTACACCGGTAGACGTGCCGATCGACTGGATCGCCGACGGCGAAGGTTTGCTGTCCTGGCTCGAACAGGCGGGCATGGTCCCCGCACTGGTGCTTGCCGCCCTGCGCGCGCAGTTCACCGCGGGTGAGTTCGACGCCGTGGCGGGCGAGGCGCGCGCGCTACGCGAGTGGTTCAGGTCCTTCGTGCGGGAACGAAAAGGCCGGCCGCTCGCTGGCGCCGATCTGGGCGAACTCGCGCCGCTCAATGAGTTGCTCGCGCGTGACGACCGCTATGGCGAAGTCGTTGCGGCCGGCAGTGAGGGCGCGGCGGCATTCGAATACCGCGTGGATCGCCGCTGGAATGCGCCGGAATCGCTCTTGATGCCCATTGCCGAGGCGCTGGCGAAACTCGTCTGCGAGCAGGACTTCACGCACGTGAAAGCCTGCGAGGGCCCGAAATGCACGCTGCTGTTCGCCGACCACACACGCGGGCACGCGCGCCGCTGGTGCAGCATGGCGATCTGCGGGAATCGCGCGAAAGTTGCCGCGCACCGCAAACGGCTCAAGGAGCGCGAAAGCGCTTAGGGCCGATTCACGCGCCGGGCGCGGGCCTTGCGGGGTCAGGCGGGTCTACCGGAACGGGAGAGGAACGATGACCGCCAGCACCCCAAAGCCCCATGGACATGGCGCCAGCCAGGCCAGCGAAAAACCGCAGCAGAAACACACCGAGCACAGCGACGACCAGCGCAGCGCGATGCCCGAGCGCGATGACAAGTCGCGCAAGCAGTCGCCCGCCGACCGCCCCGGCAAGCAGTCCGGCGAGGGGGAGCCTTCGGTGGGCTGATTCCGCTGTCTGTAAAGCGAAAGAGGCTTGCATGGCATCGCGCAAGCCTCTTTACCTCGCACCCCTTAGTGAAGTCGCATCAATCGCGATCCGGCGCACCGAGCGGAAAGAGCGGACGATACGGCCGCGCCTCGTTCACGGCCCGCGCGAAGGAGGGCCGCGCGAGCAGACGCTCGCGATAGGCACGCAGCACGGGATACGCCGGGGCGATGCGATGCGTCCAGTCCGCGTAGAAAAGCGACGAAGACGCGGCGCAGTCGGCCATCGTATAGTCCTCGCCCGCCGCCCACGTTTTGCCCGCGAGGTGGCCTTCGAGCCATGCGTAGGCGAGTTCGAGCTTTTCCTCCGCGAAGGCGCGCCCTTCGTCGCGCCTCGCCGGGTTGCCAGTCAACGCGCCATCCACGGCGCGCTGCACGGGCGTCATGACATGCAGGTCGAAGAAGCGGTCGAGAAAGCGCACGTCGAGCGCGGCCATGGGATCGGCGGGCAGCAGGCGCACCGGCCCGGGATGCGCGAGCTGCAGGTATTCGATGATGATGCTGGTTTCCGCAACGTTGCGCTCGCCGTCCACGAGCACCGGAAACTTGCGCAGCGGCCAGCGTTGCAGCCACTGCGCCGTATGCTCGGGCGAATCCGGACCGACGCCGCGGAACTCGAAAGGCGTGTCGTTCTCGTATAGCGCGATGAGCACCTTCTGCGTGTACGAGGAAAACGGGTGACCATATAGCGCGAGCGACATCGTTGAGTCTCCTGGTTCGAGCCGGGGGAAGTCGTTGAACCATGCACCGCTTGCGTGCGGATTGCAAGCGTTGCCGGGAACTGCAGCGGCGCAGGTTCGGGGAACTGTACATGGCCGTGGCCACATGCATGACGTATCGTGCACGGGCGCGGCTCCCTCTTCGTTCCTCTCGATATGCTCAACATCCTCGGCAAAGCATCGTCCATCAACGTTCGCAAGGTGCTCTGGACCTGTGTCGAACTGAACCTCCCTTTCGAGCGTGAGGATTGGGGCTCGGGCTTTCGCTCGACGTATACGCCGGAGTTCCTCGCCTTGAATCCCAACGCGCTCGTGCCGGTCATCAGGGATGGCGATTTCGTTCTGTGGGAGTCGAACACCATCATCCGCTATCTGGCGTCGCGCTATGGCGGCGCGCATCTCTATCCTGTCGATGCGGTTGAGCGGGCTCGCGTCGATCAATGGATGGACTGGCAGGCGACCGACCTGAACCGTTCGTGGAGCTATGCATTTCTCGCCCTGGTCAGAGCGTCGCCGGCTCACCAGACACCCGGCGAAATCGCGCTTTCCATCGAGAACTGGACCTGGCACATGCGCATTCTCGACGCGCGGCTGCAGGCGACCGGCGCGTTCGTCGCCGGCGCGCAATTCTCGCTTGCCGATATTCCCGTCGGGTTGTCGGTGAACCGCTGGTTCGGCACGCCGTTCGAGCATCCGCATTTGCCGGCTGTTTCTGCCTATTTCGAACGGCTGGCCGAACGGCCCGGGTTTGCCGTGCATTGCGCAAACGGGACGCCGTGAGGAACGGCACGGGCCGCAGGCCGACTTGCCAGGGCACTCAGGCAGCGAAGTCAGTCGATGCCGACAACGCCTGCCACGTTTGCATTTCCTGCGTCACGTAAGCGTTTTTCGCCGCAATGGCGGCGAGCGTGTCCGTGCCGAGCGGAAGGCGCAATGGCGGTTCCGGCGCGTCGACGAGCGTGATCAAGGCGGCGGCCAGCTTCGTCGGGTCGCCGGGCTGGTTGCGCCGGTACCCGGTGCAGCGATGCTGACTCGTTCCGTTGCTGATGCAGCACGTCACCGAGTACGGCACGATTTATATCTACTACCGCCATCGAACCGAACAGTCCCTGCGTGTGAAGACGTTCATCGACTTCATGGTCGAGCGCATGGCCGGCAACCGGGACTTTTTCCTCGATCCGTCCGAGCTTCGCGCCGGATAGTGGCATTCGCGCGCAAACGCGAGGCCGTGCACAATACCGTCATGCAAGCCCAAGACCTCGAACGCCTTGTCACCCTCGCCATGCCCTTCGGCAAATACAAGGGCCGGCTCATCGCCGACCTGCCGGGGCACTACCTCAACTGGTTCGCCCGCGAAGGGTTCCCGCCGGGCGAGATCGGCCGTCTGCTCGCGCTGATGCAAGAGCTGGACCACAACGGTCTGAAGGGCTTGCTCGAGCCGCTGCGCAAACGCGGCTAGCGCCAAGCCGGCACCCGGCGGACAATGCCCGGGCGAATCTCTTGCGAGGCTGCCCGACATGGCGAATTTTCAGCCCGATGGATGGCACACCGTGACGCCCCGGATCGTCGTACGCGACGCGGAGAACCTGGTCGCCTTCATCAAGACGGTGTTTCAGGCGCATGGCGCGTTCCGCGACGGCCTGCCAGCCGAAATCAGGATCGGCGATTCCGTCGTGATGGTGAGCGGCTCGGACGGCCTGCGCGAGCCGATGCCGGCATTTCTGTACGTCTACGTTCAGGACACCGATTCGACCTATCAGCGCGCGATTGCGGCAAACGCGGTCTCGCTCGAGGTTCCGGCCGACCTGCCATACGGCGACAGGCGCGCGATGGTCAGAGACCCGTGGGGAAACACCTGGCAGATCGCCACCCATCAGCGCGACCTCTCGGCTGCCGAGATCCGTTCGAGGATGGCCGGCGAAGGTTAGGCCGACATTCGGGCATTACGCGAATGGGGACTGCAGGACAATCGCATCGTCGCGCTCAGGACCGGTGCTGACCATCGCCGCGGGCACGCCGACTTCGTTCTGGATCGCTTCGATCAGCGCCGCTGCCTGTGGCGGCAGGTCGCCATAGGAGCGGATGCCCCGGGTCGAACCGGCCCAGCCATCGAAGCGCCTGAGAACCGGCTGCAGGCGCTGCTGCTCGGCGTTCGTGGATGGCATGTAGTCGATCCGCTCCCCATCGAGCAGATAGCCCACACAGAGCTGCACCGACTCGAAGCCATCGAGCACATCGAGCTTGGTCAGCGCGAGCTGGTTGATGCCCGCGACTTTGCAGCTCTGACGCAGTTGCACGGTGTCCAGCCAGCCGCAGCGGCGCGGGCGACCCGTGTTGACCCCGTACTCGCCGCCGCGCTGCCGCAGCACGTCGCCGAGTGCGCCGTCCAGCTCCGACGTGAACGGGCCTTCGCCGACCCGCGTCGCATAGACCTTGCTGACGCCAAGCACGCGCCCCAGTTGCGACGGCGCGATGCCGGCACCGCTGGCCGCGCCGGCGGCAACGGTGCTCGACGACGTCACGTAGGGGTAGCTGCCCCAATCCACGTCGAGCATGACCGCCTGCGAGCCTTCGAATACCACGCGTTTGCCCGACGAATGAGCGCGATCGAGCTGCTCCCAGACGCGGCCCACGAACGGCAGGATGCGCGGCGCCATGGCAAGCAGGCCGCTCAGCATCGGCTCGCGCGGGAATGGCGCCTGGCCCGAGCCGCGCAGCCAGGCGTTGTGGTGCTCGAGCAGAACGTCGAGCTTCTGGGCCAGCAGTTCCGGTTCGGCCAGGTCGCACACGCGCAGGCCGCGACGCCCGACCTTGTCTTCGTATGCCGGACCAATGCCGCGCAAGGTCGTGCCGAGCGGCTTCGCGCGCATCCGTTCCTGGGCAGCGTCGAGCGCGCGATGCACCGGCAGGACCAGCGTGGCCGTCTCGGCGATCTGCAGCACCTCCGGCGTGACGCGCACGCCCAGCGCCGCCATACGGTCGATTTCCGCGAACAGCGCCTCGGGGTCGAGCGCGACGCCATTGCCGATCAGGCCCAGCTTCCCGCGCACGACGCCACTGGGTAGCAGCGCCAGCTTGTAGGTCCGGCCGTCCACCACCAGCGTGTGCCCGGCGTTGTGGCCACCGTTGTAACGGACGACGATATCCGCCTTCTCCGCGAGCCAGTCCACGATCCGGCCCTTTCCCTCATCGCCCCACTGCGCGCCGACCACGACGACATTCGACATGCGAGATTTCCCCTGGTGAGTTAATCGAACAGATCCAGAACCGGAACTGCTGCAAAGGGCCTCAATATAGGGCTACGCTGCTGCCACGAAAAGCGATGTAAACTCACGGGACTTGTCAGGAAAAGTCACATAGGAGTTTGGGCTGATGTCGCGTCGTTTGCCGCCGTTGAACGCCCTGCGCGTATTCGAAGCCGCCGCCCGCGCGGAGAGTTTTTCGATGGCGGCCGAGGAGCTTTGCGTCACGCACGGGGCCGTTAGCCGACAGGTTCGGCAACTGGAGGACTGGCTTGGACTCGACCTGTTCGAGCGTCGCGGCCGCAGGGTCGTCTTGACCGCGTCGGGGCGCGCCTACCTGGCCGAGGTATCGGCGGCGCTGGATCGCATCGCCCTGGCCACCAGTGAGCAGCTTCGGGCCACGCGCGCGCAGATCGTGAGGGTCAACGCGCCAACGACGTTCGCGTTGCGCTGGCTATTGCCGCAGCTCTCCAGCTTCCAGCTGACCAATCCGGCGGTGGAAGTCCGGCTGACGACTTCGGATGAGCCCATCGAAAAGCTCGGCGACGAGTGCGACGTGGCGATTCGCGGCAGCGAGCAGAAGTCGGCGGGGTATGCGGTCAAGGAGTTTTTATCGGAAGTCCGGCTGCCGGTGTGTTCACCCAGGGTGCTGGAGTCTCACCCGATACGCCGCGTTGCGGACCTGGCGCACCACACCCTGCTGCACACGGCGACCTATCCCGGCCTCTGGGCGGAATGGCTTGCGGCGAGCGGCCACCCGGGCCTTGCCACGCGCCATTCCCAGCAACTGGATCACTTTTATTTGACCCTGCAAGCCGCCATCGACGGTCTGGGCATCGCAATGGGTCCTACCGCACTGGTCGCGCTCGACGTCAAAGAGGGCCGTCTTGTGTTTCCGTTCGACGGCCCCGCCCTACCGGCATGGTGCTACTGCAGCTATGTCCGCGAAGCACGCCTCGACGATCCTGCGATCAACACCTTTCTCACGTGGTTGCGCGAACTCGGCCAGCGCTTTTCGCATCATGCATAGCGCTGGATCGGCGCTTCGCCTGTTGCGCGCTCACCGGTTGACAGCCTGGATTCGATGCTTTAAAAAGTAAAGCATGAAAATTCCACAGCCAGGACAACCCGTACGCGGCTCGACCACCGGACGGCCGATCATGGTCGTACTGGACCTGCTCGGGCGGCGTACCGCACTGCGGATCCTGTGGGAACTTCGCGGCGAGGCGCTGACGTTTCGCGCGCTCCAGGAAGCGTGCGACACCAATGCCCGCCTGCTCAATACGCGGCTCGCGGAAATGCGGGCGTCCGGTCTCGTCGAGCATGGCGACGGCGGTTACCGGATGACAGCCGAAGGCAGGAATCTTCTGGCCGCGTTGCAGCCGCTGCTGGCCTGGGCGCGTCAGTGGGCCGAGCGCGATCCAGTAGGGTTCGAAGCCGCCGCCCCCGATCACGCCGACCGCGAGGCGTAATTCGCGGTCTCTCATTCAAGGGATGTTGCACACCGTGAACCATCTCCGCTGGAAGATCGTGGCATTGCTCGTTGCGCCACTGACGTTCGTGATGACGCTCGACCGCACGGCCATGGCTGTCGCGGCCCCGACGATCCAGAACGAACTGGGCCTGTCGATCGTCGAGATGTCGATGATTCTCACGATCTACTTCTGGGCCTATGCAATCGGGCAGATACCGGCCGGCCGCGCTGCCGAACGCTTCGGCTCGCGTAAGGTGCTGTTCGGCACGAGCACGCTCTGGTCGCTCATGATGCTCGCCACTCCGCTGGGCACCTCGTTCGCCTGGCTCTTCGGCTGCCGGCTCGTGCTGGGCGGGGCGCAGTCGGCGGACTGGTCGAGCAGTGTCGTCGCGCTCAAGCGCTGGATTCCGGCCCGCGAGCGCGCAAAAGGCAACGCCCTGCTGCTCGCGGGACTCTATCTCGGCCCGATCGTCTCGGCGCCGCTCACGGCGTGGACCATCGCGCGGTTCGGCTGGCATGCCGTTTTCTTCGGGTTCGGCGCACTGGGCCTGCTGCTCGGCGCGATCTGGTGGTTCGGCTACCGCGACACGCCGGCCGCACATCCGCTCATCACGAAGGCAGAAGTCGAGTACATCGCAGCCGGCCAGCCACCCGAGCGCGTGGCGGCCAGGGGTGCGCTCAGGCGCTGCCTGAGGCGGTGGCGCTTCTGGGTCTTCGGTGTCCAGTACTTCCTGCTGGTGCTGATCCAGAGCTTCTATACGACGTGGCTGCCAACCTACCTCATGCGTGCGCGCGGACTCTCGCTCAAGGCGATGGGTCTGTACGCATCGTTGCCCTGGGTCGCCGTGTTCATGGCGGTATTCGTCGCGGGCGCGTTCAGCGACTGGCTGCTTCGGAAGACCGGCTCGATCTATCGGGCGCGCACGCCCGTTGCGATGACCGGATTCGTCGTGAGCGCGCTCGCATTGACGGCGGCTTCGCGCGCGGATTCGATCGCGATGGTCATCGGCTTGCTGTGCCTGTCCTTTGCCGCGGTGGGATTCGTGCAGGTGGTCGTGTGGTCGGCCACGCAGGATCTCGGGCGCGCGTTCGCCGGCGTCATGTCGGGCTGGACGAACGTGTGGGGGGCCCTCTCGAACGTCGCAGGCCCCATGACGCTGGCTTTGATCGTCAAGGTCACGCACAGCTGGGCGAGCGGCATGATCGTGATCGGCGCGGCGGCCGCCTGCGGTGCGCTGCTATGGCTGTTCGTGCATCCCGAGCGTCCCTTGCTCGGTGACGAGCCGGCCGGACCGCTGCCGCCGGCGAAGACGGGCGCGGCAACAGCGTCAGCCGGGAACGCGGGGGTTTCGCGCAACGATGCGCGCGCGACCGATGCCGACGCCGGAGAGGTTTCCGAGCAGAATCGCTGAGTCAGAGCACGAGGATCATCTCGTGCCACGCCATGCCACCGTGGTCGGATGCGGACGGCCTCACGTACTCGTAGCCAAACTTCCGGTACAGATCGACGTGCCGGTCCTTGCACATCAGGTGGATGGTGGCTTTGCCCATCGCTCGCATGCGGTCAACGAAAGTCTCCATCAAAAGCGTCGAGTAGCCTTTGCTTTGCTCCGCGGGGTCGACGACGACGGACATGATGACGACGTTTGGCGCCGCTGCGTCGTGCCCGACGAGTTCCTTGAACGCTTCGTCCGACATCACGACATCGTAGGCGCACCCCGAGTTGATGAAGCCGATGATCCGGCCGCCCCGTTCCATGACGAGGAAACCTTCGGGGTACTGGGCGATACGCGTCGCGATTTTCTCCCGCGTTGCCGCTTCGTCGCCTTCGTAGGCGGAGATCTCGATTTCGTAGCAGCGGTCAGCGTCGGCTGGCGAGGCCGCGCGAAAGTGGATGTCGTTCGTCATGGAAGGCGTCGATCAGCAAAATAGCCATCCCTGATCATAAGATCCGGGACGAATCCCTGTGCTGAATTGTCCTCAGTGCGGGCGTGCCGCGCAGGCGCGACAGCGCGTGACTGCACGCAGACGCGCTCAGGGCGAGTTCGTCGGCCGCCGCCGCCACGCTGCGATGGCGATAGAGGGCGTCGAACACGAGCAGCAGGTTCAGATCGAGGCGTCTCGGAGCGGCGTGCATACTGTGCATATTCATTTGGTAAAAATGCAGTATTGCGCCTCTTCTACCCGACGTCATACCTCCTGGCCGAACGCCGGCGCATGACTCATCCTCATCAGGCGAGCGGCCCCTCCTTGTCTTTCCGGCCAACCGAGACCGCAATGGCGCTGCCGACGATGAGTGCAATTCCCACGAGGGACAAGGGCTGAAGCAGTTCGCCCCAGATGACGTAACCGAATAGCGCCGCCCAGACGATGCTCGTGTAGTTATACGGTGCGAGTTTCCCGACGTCCGCCTGGCGGAAAGCGACCGTCATCAAGATCTGACCTGCGGTCGCGAAAGCGCCAAGGAGTGCCATGATCAAGAGCGCCTCCACAGATGGGGTGCGCCAGTTGAACACGACAGTAAGACCGGTAACGACCGTCCCTACGAGGGTGAAAAACAGAACCGTCGTCACCGAGTCGTCGGTAGATCGTATGCGCTTGATCTGGACGATGGAGAGCGCCCCGAAGAAAGCGCTGAGGAGAAGGAACATCGGACCGAGCCAGCTTGACTGACCGCCACCCGGGCGCACCACGAGCAGCACGCCGCAGAATCCGACGAGCGCCGCGGCGACGCCACTTCCCGTCAATCGCTCTCGCAAAATCAAAGGGGCGAGCAGGATCACGATGAGCGTTTCCGAATACGCGAGTGCAACCGCTTCTCCCAATGGGACGTAAGGCAAGCCGGCAAAGAAGAGTCCCGATGCGCCGAGGAGCGTCAGCGCACGCGCAGTCTGCCCTTTGATGTCGATGTTGGCGAGGCGCTCCGTTAATGAACGGCGCCCCCGGCAGCACATCGCCACAGCGGGCACCAGACCGAAGAGCATTCGGAAGAACGTGACTTCATTGGCGGGATATTGCAGCGCGACCGTCTTCGCCAGTGCATCCACCACGGCAAAGCAAAACATCGAAGCCAGTATGGTGGCCACGCTGTTGAACGCAAGCGATGTAGTTCGTGTTGCGCTGGAGGATGGCATGGCGATGCGCAAATGTAAGGAGTATTGGCATCATCGCATATGGCCTGCGCCGAAATGGCGAAAGTGGCCGCGGCGAGTGCACTCCATCGAGTGCGATGATCGTCGCGGGCATGCGCAGTATGCGAAAAGAATATTGCGGACCGGAACGGGCGCCCGTAGTCGATCCGAAGCGGACGATCACCCTAGCCGAGCTGTAGCGGCCGCTTCCAGGGTCCAACCACTACAGGGCGCACCTGCCGTCTTGCTTACCGCTCGCCCTCGGGAAAGAAACACCCGCCATTGCGGACCAACGACTTCATCTCTTCGCTCACCTCCAGGGGGCTTCGATTCAATCGAGCAACGAACTCCTTCTGTCGCCGCATGTACGACTTCGAATCGTGCTTCGCGCTCCAAAGAACGATGTTGAGCAGGATGGGAATGAGATCCAGTCCCTTCTCGGTCAGCGTATAGAAGTCCTTGCGTCTATCGTCGGGGTTGGGCGCCCTTGCGAGAATGCCTTGCTCCTCGAGAAAGGCGAGGCGGGAAGCCAGGACATTGGTCGCGATGCCTTCTTCCGATTTCAGGAATTCGCCGTACGTTTTCTTGCCAGTGAAAACGATGTCGCGGACGATCAGGAGCGACCACCTGTCGCCGAAGATCTCCACGCCGTAGTTCACTGCGCAATGGGACCGCACGTCTTCTTTGCACGTCGTTTTCATGACTGGATCTTAACATCGCTTGCATGTTACAAGTGAATTTTCCTGTTTACTTGTATTTTGCAAGTAACATGGCTAGCATGGGTTGTACGTTGAGTGCGGTTGCTGGATCGCACCCCACGAACAATCAACCCCATGACAGCAAGGGATTTCGAAATGAAAATTGGTTTTATCGGCGCCGGCCCTGTCGCACAGACGATCTCCAGACACGCTCTATCAGTTGGTCACCAGGTTGTACTGAGTAACTCGCGTGGGCCTGAGTCGCTCGCCGGGCTTGTGGTGGAATTGGGTTCCGGTGCCGCCGCCGGAACGGCGCAGGAGGCCGCCGAGCAGGACCTCGTCGTGCTTGCCACCAAATGGTGGAACGTGCAGGCAGCGTTGTTTTCAGTCGGCAACTGGAAGGGCCGGATCCTGGTGGATACGACCAACCGCGTTGCCAGCATTCAGCCTTTGACGCTAGGCGACACCGCCGGTCGCACGTCGAGCGAGATCGTCGCCGATCTCGCGCCGGGAGCGAAGGTTGTCAAGGCGTTCAACACGGTTCCGATGTCGTGGATCTCGGACTTTTCGCCGTCGAAGCGCAAGACCGCGTTCTTCGTGTCCGGGGACGATGCGGACGCTAAAAAGCGGGTGAGCGACCTGATCGAGGAGATCGGCTTCTACAGCCTCGATCTCGGCGCCCTCGCGGTTGGCGGCAGACTCCAGCAAACCGGCGGACCGCTCGTGGGCGTCAATCTTACGTTCAATGAACGGTTCGTCTTGCCTACGATTGACTGACCGGCTGGGGCAACGACGGTGTCGGCGTTGCCCCCGGTGCAATCTTCGTCGTTCAATGCTCGACGCAAGCCCAGGCTACTTTCCGCTCGACCTACATGGCTCCCGAAGACGCGTTCTCGCGCCGATTGACCGCCCGTTGCAGCATCGAGCGAGACAGGAGCTTATGAAAGGGCATGATGACAAACAAGTAGGCTCGACCAAGGAGATTGTTGATTTTTACCAACGTTGAAATCGTCACTTCCGATCCCTTCGGACTCGGTTGAATGCTTATCCAGATCCGAAAATCCAGATGCTTGTCGTTACCACCGACGACGACCTCTGTGCCCGTACTTGAAATAATCGGAAACACGTCAATTTTCCCGAGCCCGCGATCGCTAAAGTCAACACTTGCCCTTAGTCCGAACGGCGCCACGATTCCGTTGCGCAAGGCCATCAGACATCGGACCATGTGTGGCGGATCGGCGAACACGGCGCGCGCGGCTTGTTCGGCGTCGACGTAGGTTCGATCTGCCTGGCCGGAATAACCATCGGCGAAATCAATGTGTGTCAATCCTGACGCACGAATTGCCGCCGTCGGTGTGGGAATCAGCAAGACTTTGTTTGTCATGAGTACCCCTGTTGATATTTCCAGTGTCATAGGGGCAGGCGAAATGCGGACCGACTCAAACCTGCACAACGGCCGGCAAAGATCCCTGCGCACACACCGCTCACATGTAATTGCGATGCCCCAGCGACTCCAGCACACGCTCCACCACCTGATGCGGCAACCCACCTTGATCGTGCAAGTGCCGATGCACCTGCTCCGGAGTCATGCCTTGCTGCAAGTACATTCTGGCATCCTGACGAATAGCGATCATGTCATATTCGCGGATAAGGTCCCGATCGCGGTAGACCGAAACCGTGTCACCAAGCACCAGCGACGAGGAACCGGCGGTCGACAGCGAAGGCGTCGCCTGGATCGACGGACTGCTCCCGGGCCTCGGCGAGGCCTTCCTGCCTTCCAGCCATTCGTGGAAGCAGATCTCCGAGCCGGGGCATTTGTCGTTATCGTCCTGAATCGGCACGATGGGCACCCCACACATATCGGCACACGTCAGAATCATGCCGCGCAGGCAGTGCGCGGCATCGTCATTCACGAAGGACTGCCATAGCATGTTCTTGCTGGTGACCTTGATGAAGATGCCGGCGATCTTCACCCGCTCCTTGCCGGCAAAGCCCAGCACCACGACTTCGTTGTGCCCGGTGGGCGAACTGAGCGCCAGGATTTGCGACGGCGACTTCAGCGGCTGCTGATACAGGCCAAGCAGCGACTCCAGGAAGGCGTCCACCTGTACCAGCCGGTGCAATGGCGTGGGCTGCATGGCCAGCACAGCGGCACGCGCCTGGGAGTTGGAAATCGCCAGATCACTCGGACTGGCGATACAGATATTGGTGCTCGGTGCCTGGAGGATGAAACCGAAGCTGAAGTTGCCATATAGCTTTTTGCGGTTTTCGCAGATCAGCGAGCAACTGAGCATCTCGGCTTCGATCGTGCTGGGGGTAGTCAGGTAAAGCTCGGCCGATTTCAGCGTTAGCGTGCCGTCGCTGCCCTTCTCGATGAAACGCCCCAGCTTTTTCACCGTGTACTCGTGCATTTTGAGCGTGTCCCTGGTCGGCGCGATCAACCCGGTGCTCGGACGCATGGCATGGACGAGATAGCAGAACTTGTTATCGTTGTGCTTCAGCGGTTCAGTAAAGGCCACCTTCGGCTGCCATGACTGCCGGTCGAGATTGCACTGCGCCAGCGCCAGTGCATCCAGCGTGGCGCGGCCGGTGACCAGCTCGAGCAACTGCTGGCGTACCACCGTTTCTGCCATGGTGCGCAGCTGCCCGACCCACCCGATCATCTGCGTCTGGTCATTGGGCGGCACGAACGAGCCCAGCGAGATCCACTCGACCACACGCACCAGCAGCCAGGCGCGCGCCGCCTGCACCCAGTTGCCCTGCCAGAAGTACGCGAGGTTATCGGCGCTTTTGATCAAGGCGACGATCTGCAATTGTTCCTGCTGCGACAGATCGCGCAATTTAGTTTCGATTTTCAGGCGACCGACGGGGGAAATGGCGCCAATGATGGTCAAGGCGTTGATCAGGTCCTGGTGCATGATTTGCACTCGCTAGAAAGTCGGGCCGCGTATGCCCGGTGAAGGATACACACAGCAAAACAAACCACGCGCGCCACCCACCGTAGGTTATGGCGTCCAGTCCAACTCGACCATGCATTCTCCCACGCTCGGGCCGACGTCGCAGCCTCGGAAGCGCACATCATGCAACAGGCATAAGCCGGCCCGATCGAAGCCTGGTCAACGCCCATTCTCAGGCTTGAGGATGACACGCAGACGATACTTCGTCTGCATGGCTAACCATGCGTGACGACATAAAGTACTATTTCCACGGCAGCGGAGCGTCGTTTTGCCAATGGATGATTCTCCGCGTTCGACGTTCTCGCGTCGTGAACAGGAACCGCGTGTCGAAAGGCAGGAGAATTGTGAATGGAGTCGATTCCGGCAATCGCGCCGGCCCAAACCGCGCTTCTCGTCATGCACTATCAGACCGACATTCTCGGGCTCTTTCCTTCGGTCGCGCCGGCATTGCTTGCCAATACGCGCAAGCTCTGCGACGCGGCGCGGACCAAAGGCGTCAGCGTTTATTTCGCCAACCTCCGCTTCAGTCCGGGCTATCCGGAAGTCAGCCCATTGAACAAGAACGGGCAAGGAATCAAGCAACTCGGTCTCTTCGTCGACGACCAGACCTCGCCGGAGCTGGGCCAGCGGGCTGGCGAACCGGTCATCGTTGCCCACCGGGCCAGTGTGTTCTTCGGCACCGATTTGCAGGCGCGACTGCTCGCACACGGGATCGATTCGCTGATCATGGTCGGCATTGCATCGACCGGTGTTGTGCTGTCGTCGGTCGCGTATGCAAGCGACGCGGACTTCCGCCTGTACACGGTCAAGGACTGCTGCTACGACCCAGATCCGGTGGTACATGAACACCTGTTCTCCACCGCATTCGATTCGCGCACCACGGTACTCTCGCTCGCGGACGCCTTGCTGCTGCTCGCCTAGACGATCCCTGCCTTCTCTCCCCCAAACTCCGCGAAGCAATCAAAAAGCCCCTCTCGATTCGGGAGAGGGGCTTTCGCGTACCGTGTGATGCGTTAGTGCGACGTGCTGCGAGACCACACGAGACAGTCCGTCAACGCAGTGTCTTACTGACCGAAGTAAACCGGCTTCAAACCGGTAATGGCCGCCGCTGGCGCGCCGGAAGCTGACGATCCGCTGACCATCCCGCCGTAACTGCTCCCGCCGTTCTGCGCGGCCACGCGTGCTTCGGCAGCCTGGATATCAGCTGGATAGCTTGCGTTGTCGCCGTCACCGACGTGGTAGCCAGCCTGTTCGAGCTGGACCAGCTCGGCGCGAACCTGTTCAGTCGTCACGGGGCCGTTCGACTGTGCGAACGAGAGAACCGGAGCAGCCGCGATAGAAAGGATAACGACAGTTTGAGCAAGGTATTTCATGATGAGCTACCTCCAACGATTGCCACGTACGGTTCGACAAGTCTTCGTGTATGCACCGGCGTCAACGACCCATCGATGCAGTGAAGCAGGGTGCGTTCAAGCGAGCTGGCCGCACAACTCCGCTGATTTCCTCCTGTAACGAACAAGGTCATGCTCAAAGCGAACCCCACTTGCCTTGATCACGACTGGGTTGAACATATGCAAACGATCCGCGCTTGGGGGGCTGCGACGGCGAGCGTCGCGCAGGCTCGCATCGCCATGCGCTTGCTGTTGTACGGCTTCGGCAAACGCACCGGCGGCAGAGTGCTCGCTGTTGGGTAGATACGACTGTAAGCGCCGACCCCATGTGCATGAACCAGGCGCCCGTCCTAAAAGAGGCTAGGGGATTGCCTTATTCAGCGGGCAGGCTCAGCCCTATTGGTTCTCGATCCACTGAATTGCGAACCGCGTCAGTTCCTTGCCGCTGCGGATGCTCAGCTTTTCCTTGATATTGGCCTGGTGCGCTTCGATCGTCTTCACGCTCCGGCTCAGCTTCTCTGCGATATCGCGGGTGCTGAAGCCGAGTCCGATCAGGTGCAGAACTTCGAATTCCCTTTCCGAAAGGTTCGCAATTTGGCCCTCGGGCTTTTTATGTGGGACGGCAAGCGCCCGCGCCAGCTTCCCGTGCATGGCGGCGCTCATGTAGATATTGCCCGCCAGCACTTCGCGGATGGCGCTCACGACATGCTCCGTGGCCTCGAGTTTCATCAGATACCCGTTTGCCCCGGAGCGCAGTGCGCGTTCGGCAAACAAGCTTTCGTCATGCATGCTGAGGACAAGGATTGCCAGATCGGGATAGCGGTGCCGCAGCGTCTTGACCAGTTCGAGGCCGGAGTCGGTCTGCAGACTGATATCCACAATGGCCATGTCGGGCAGGCACGCCATCGCCGCGAGCGCTTCGTCGGCGCTGCCCGCTGCACAGCAGACGTGCAGGTCCTCTTGCAGATTGAGCAGGAGCGTCATCCCGTCCCGGATGATGGGGTGGTCATCTACGATCAGGATTTGAGTCGCACGGCCTGGGCTAGCGCATTTCCTGTGCATGGCCAGTGCCCTCCGGTAGCGGATAGCTAATGGCGACCGTGGTGCCGCCCAGGCCGTTGCGGGTCACCGTGCAGGAGCCGCCCAGAAGACTCGCCCGGTGGCGCAGGTTGTGCAGTCCAAGACCCGACGCTCGCTCCATTTCCTCCGGGCCGATACCGACCCCGTCGTCACTGATCGAGAGCGTCTGCAGACCGCCCGCCCGCTCGAGGTCGATCCAGATGCGGTGGCCATGACAATATTTCAGCGCGTTGTTGACGGCTTCCTGTGCGGCTCGGTACAGGTTGATCTGCAGCAGCGGGTCCAGCAAGTCCACATCCGGCGCGATCCGCAGCTTGCAATCCACGCCGTTGAGCGCGCGAGCCGTCTCCGCCAGCGCTTGCAGTGCGTCCGCAAGTCCACCGTATTCCATCGCGACCGGATCGAGGCCGTGGGCAATCCTGCGCGTCATCAGGGACGCCTGCTTCACCAGGCCGACGACGATAGCGGCGTCGGCGGCGGCCGGGTGGCCCTGGGTCTGCAGTTTCTGATTCAAGGCCGCGCAGTACAGTCCCAGGCTGGTCAGGTGTTGCCCAAGTCCGTCGTGCAGTTCCTGGCCGATGAGTCTCTGCTGCTGATCGCCGATCCGGATCAATTCCCCTTCCAGCAAACGGCGTCGCTCCATCTCCTCTGTTAGCTCGTTGTTTGCCTTCTCCAGGTCTTCGGTGCGCTCCTCGACGCGTCGCTCGAGTTCGATGTGGGCCGCCTGCAGCAGGTCATGGGCGCCCCGTTCCTGAGCGCGTGCCGCCGCCAGCAACAGTCCTGTCACCGCCACGACGTTCGCGAAGGCGCACCACCTCACGAGGCTGTCCACAGCAGATTCGGCAGCAAAGGGCCCCGTGCCGTGGGTCGTGCCCCAGATGGCCACCACCGAGACCATCAGCGTCACGATGCTGGCGCCCAGGCGATCGAAGCGCAGCGCCGCCCAGATAACGAATGGAAAAATCGCGAGCGCTGCAGGGTAGTAGCCGTGCCCGGCAAGTTGCGGGGCACCGAAGATGAGGTAGCTGACCCAAAAGGTCGCAGCAATCAGTCCGCACGCTTCCATGATCCGCCGTGCGGAGCGGAGAGGGTTCGAATACGTAAGGAAGCTGAACAGGGCCGGCGCCACGACGAGAACCCCCATCATGTCGCCGAGCCACCATTTCAGAAAGGCTGCGGGGTACCCGGCGGCAGGCACGAGTCCCCCTCCCAGCAGGGCGGTCGTGCCGACCAGCGCACTGACTGCCGTACTCGTCACCGCAGCGAGGGCGATGAAGGCCAGCACATCGTTGATGCGCGCGAGGGTGATCTGGAATCGTGTCGCGCGGTTGAGCAACAGCGCCGCCGTCAACGGCCCGGCCATGGAGCCGATGCCTATCGCCGCGGCCACGGCTGCAGGCACGCCGCCCGACACGTTGGCGAGGAAGGACCCAACGGCAATCCCCGGGGCGACTTCGATACCGAGTGCGAGCAGCGCAACGAGGGCGATGCCGCTGGAAGGCCATACGAGAGAGATTGCACCGCCCACTACCGCATACGAAAGGCCCAGCTTTGCACCGGCGAAATACGCCAGGGCAACCATTCCGGTGTACAGGAAGAGGCCGAATCTGGAAGTGTCCCGAATGGTAGCCATTTTCGCTTCCAATCCAGAAGCCGGAGTGCGAATACGCTACGCGCTCCCTGGGGGTGAACGCGGAGGGAGCCGCCCGTCAGTCCGTGAGTCACTCGGCGCCTGTTCCCGACCTGACCTCATGATTGTGGTGGCACCCACCGCGTTAATCAAACACTACACAGCACTCCTTATGCGTGAAGTGCTTCACGTTACGGCCGCATTCCGACGACGGTCACCAACGCCGCAGCCATCGAACCGCTTACGGCCTCATGTCGTAACGCCTTTCAACAACGTCAGGTTTTCCGCTCGTTGGTGCTTGCCCGAGTGAAGTCGCTTGAACGGCTCTTGTCAGATCGATTCGAATCCCGCAAAAAAAAAAAGCGCCGGGCTAAAAAGCCCGGCGCGGAGTTCGCAGGAGAGGCAACAGGGCCCGGCACTCCCACGACGTGTAGGGCGCCATTGTCGATGCGCTTCGCCCTGCACGCCGTGATCAAAGTCAAAGACCGTGGCGCCCGCCTCGCGCGCCAGGCAACCCGCGCTTGAACTCAGCCGTCGCGGAAGATGAAGCTGTACGCGCTCAACGCCGGCACGCCGCCCAGATGCGCATACAGCACTTTCGACCCCGGCTCGAATTCGCCGCGGCGCACTTTGTCGATCATGCCGTGCATCGACTTGCCCTCATACACGGGATCGGTCAGCACGCCTTCCAGGCGCGCGCACAGGCGAATCGCCTCCAGCGTGCCTTCGTTCGGCAACCCGTACTCCGGGCCGCCGTAACGCGTGTCGAGAATCACGTCCTTTTCGCTGATATCGCGGTTGAGATCGACGAGCCCGGCGGTATGACGCGCAATGCGCGTGATCTGCGCGTGGGTCTTCTCCGGCGTGGCCGAAGCGTCGATGCCGATCACGCGGTCCGCCCGGCCATCCGCCGCAAAGCCGACCACCATGCCCGCCTGCGTGCTGCCCGTCACCGAGCACACGACGATGTAGTCGAACTTGAAGCCCAGTTGCGCCTCCTGCGCCCGCACTTCCTCGGCAAAGCCCACGAAACCGAGGCCGCCGAGCGGATGCTCCGAGCAGCCCGCCGGTATCGCATACGGTTTGCCGCCCGCCGCACGCACGCTCTCGAGCGCCTCCTCCCAACTCGGTCGAATGCCGATGTCGAAGCCGTCTGGCACGAGCCGCACGTCCGCGCCCATCATGCGCGACATCTGGATGTTGCCGACGCGGTCGTAGACGGCATCGGAGTAGTTGACCCAGTTCTCCTGGACCAGCACGCACTTCATGCCGAGATGCGCGGCGACGGCTGCAACCTGACGCGTCTGGTTCGACTGGATGCCGCCAATCGAGACCAGCGTGTCGCAACCTTGAGCGAGCGCGTCGGGAATCAGGTACTCGAGCTTGCGCGTCTTGTTGCCACCGAACGCGAGTCCGCTGTTGCAGTCCTCGCGCTTCGCGTAGAGCTCGACCTTGCCGCCCAGATGCTGGCTAAGGCGCTTGAGTGGCTGGATGGGCGTGGGTCCGAACGTGAGTGGATAACGGGGGAAACGCTGGAGGTTCATCGAATATCTCCGGGAGGTCGGCTCATGCGGGGCGTGGTCAACGGTCGGTACGCGCCTGGTACGCGCAATCCGATGGAGAAATGTTAGGCGCGTTGCCGCGAAATGAGCTTGCTAAAAAAATATCGACGACCTACGTTTAAAGCATTCGCGTTGACTTCTGAACACTTTTAATTTGTAAGACGGCTTACGGACGCAATGAAATTAACCAGACGCTCTCCCGCTACACCGCATGAGCCACCCGCATTGGATCGCATCGATCGCGCGATCCTCCGGCATTTGCAGCAGGACGCATCGATTTCCAACGTCAGCCTCGCGGCCAAAGTGAAGCTCAGCCCGCCGGCGTGCCTGCGGCGTGTGGAACGGCTCAAGGAGTTGGGGCTGATACGCGGAATCGTCGCGCTACTCGATCCGAAGGCGCTCGGCGCAGGCATGCTCGTCGTGATCGGCTTCGTGCTCGACCGCTCGACACCCGAAGCGTTCGCCGCATTCGAGAAAGCGGCCCAGAAGGTTTCAGGCTGCGTGGAGTGCCACGTCGTGACCGGCGAATTCGATTACTTCATGCTGGTGCGCACGCGCGACAACGAAAGCTTCAACCAGCTGCATGCAGAGCAGTTGTTGTATTTGCCGGGCGTGCGGCAGGTCCGCAGCTTCATGGTGCTCAAGGAGATTCTGTCGACGCATGCGTTGCCGCTGTGAACGGTGCGCGCGCGAAGGCGATCCATTGAAAATGGCTGCGTGAATTTCGATGCGGCGTGGGGAAGTGAATCAGGATGATGAAGCAACGTGCCCGAAGGCCGCGCGTTCTGTTGGTGGAGGTAAGCGGGATCGAACCGCTCACCTCTTGCATGCCATGCAAGCGCTCTCCCAGCTGCAAGACGCAAAAATATCGGCTTAGTGACGTCAATTGTTTCGGCTTGGTGTGCCAACTTGCAGGCGCCCGAAAGCCTTATGGGGCGGCCGCCTAAGCCGAATTAACTGCACCGCATTCTTCGGCAAGCACACGCAAGGTTATCGTCCATCACCAGGCGAACACAGCCAACGGGGTCGAGATTTGCCCTAGGTACGATTATGCGTATGTCGTTCTATTATTACAACATCGCAAAACCGCTCAAACCAGGTGCAGAATGGCCGGTTGCTTAACCGGTTACATCATTGCGGGTGGAACATGCGTACCGTCTTTGGAATTCATTCAGATCGACTTGTCGGAGGTTGTTGTCCACGGCCAATTGCCAACGGATCAAGCCGATTTACTCCCTGCTCCTTTTACAAGACTGATAACTTGTTGCAATGACCAAGAGTCGAGGGCGTTCCGGAACAGCGACCGGCTATGTATGCGGCAATGAAACGCGAGCCCGAATCATTGCTGCAGCACTCACGCTTTTCGGTTTGCGCGGATTTGAAGGAGCCTCGACGCGAGACATAGCGGAGCTAGCAGGTGTCAATCCACCCGCATTGCGCTACTACTTTTCGAACAAGGAAGGCGTGTATCTGGCGTGTGTCGATCACATCGCCACCACGATTTCTGATCACCTCGCCAGCCCCGTCGACGCGGCGCGGGCCGTACTTGATACAGACGGGGACGACGATGAATTAATCCGCGCGTTCCGTGAAATCCAGAAACATCTTGCTCAATACCTGTTCACCTCGGCTGAGCCCGATAGCTGGAGGCTCTTCATGGCGCGGGAACAGGCGGGCCTGGGACCCCAGTTTCCCGAGGCTCAATTGCGCGATCGTCTTCAGACGCGCCTGATACCGGTGTGCAGCGAAATAGTTGCCCGCCTGATGGGCAGAGATGCCGGCGACGAAGAGGCTTTATTGCGCGCGCTAACCATTACCGGCCAGCTCATAGCAATTCACCTCACACGGCGATCGATGATGCTTTCTCTAGGCTGGGGATCCATCGATACACATCGGCTCAGCTGGATCACATCGATCGTTGACCGGCAAACGGCTCTGCTGCTCGAAGAAGTAGTAAGAGAACGGCCCGCCAAGATTGTCAGAGCAGGGTCGAAAGCGCCCTTCCCACAACAGCCGACGCAAGGGCTTGCTCCGCGCCCTGATGCGATGACATAAGCAAACTCAGGTGAAAGCAACCCGTCAATAGTGAGTGAATGTATACCGCTTCCACAGCGTAGTCGACGTGATCAGTGGCCACACGATTTGCCGCTGCGAGCCTTAACGCAGACTCGATAGATGACTGCGCGATTCGCGCAGCTTCCCCCAGCGTCGATGTGGAAACAACGGTATCTCCTTCAGATTTTGCTGTGGAGAATGCGATGGAGTACAGGCGCCGTTGTGTGCCGGAGTGAAGGACGTCGGCCAATCTCCTCTCAAGTTTTGAACGCAATGCGCCAAGCGTTGCCCCATTAGACTTCTCGGGCGGAATTGTGAACGGGTCCAGAGGCAAAGCTGATCGCTCGAACAAAGCTGTCACGAGGGCCCATTTGTTTGAGAAGTGACCATAGATTGCGCCTCTGGTCATACCAGCCGCGTGAGCGATGTCTTCAAGAGACGTAGCACTGACGCCACGCTCAAAAAATAAAATCTCCGCGCTGTCGAGGATCTTTTCCCGCGTTACGAGTCCCTGTACTTTTCGCTTCATCATGTCCCTCGGCCTTCCACGCGCTCTCTTGTCGCGCTGCACCGCTATCCGCCCTGTTCGCCGCGAGATGTGAGGTCTTGTCCCGCGCGCCTACTCAATATTCGCGAACATCACGTCGCGCTGGCTGGATACAAGATGTTGACCTCCGTCGACGACCAAGGTCGTCCCCGTCACTCCACGTGCCTCGGCAAGATAGACGGCTGCATCGACGATGTCTTCAAGCCGCGACCCGCGCCGAAGCGGGGTCATTCGGTGAGCCGTCTCAAACTGCTCTTGCGTTTGATCGCCGGAGACAAGCGTAAGTCCGGGAGCCAATCCGACCACTCTGACCTTTGGCGCTAGCGCCTGCGCAAGCGCTATCGTTGCATTCGCCAACGCTGCTTTCGTTAAGGTATAGGAGATGTAGTCTGGATTCATGTTGTAAAGCTTCTGGTCCAGAACGTTGACAACAACGCCTCGCTGCGCCTCGTCGGCAACTGCACAGTCCGGTATCGCGTCGTAGAGTCCGCGCGCCAAAGCCAGCGGCGCAGCGACGTTGATCTTCATGAGCGCCAGCAGGAGATCGTAAGTAAAAGTCTGTGCCGTATCTTCCTCGAACCGCGACGCGCAATTCAGGACGCAATCGAGACGTCCGAATGCTTGCACACACGCGGGTACAAGCTGCCTCACCTGTTCCTCTTTCGAAAGATCCGCGCAAAGGGAAATTGCCCTTCCGCCTCGCACCGCGATCTGATCGACAACCTCTTGCGCTTCGCGCTTCGACTCGTGATAGTGCAAGGCAACGTCCCATCCTCGCGCGGCAAAGCCAAGGGAGAGCGCGCGACCGATTCGCCGGCCCGCTCCGGTCACAAGAACCGACTGCCTGCGAGAGCCGCCATCATGAATTGCTGGTTCAGTCATAACGAAACGCCAATGTCAGACAGGCGCAGGGTGCGCCTTTGAGTTGCGCTCTCGCCCTACCCCCCAGTCACCGTGGCAAGGCATAGCATCAAGGGTTCAAATCTCAAGGTTGTCAATAAGGCGTGTGCTGCCGAGGCGCGCTGCCGCCAGCACGACGAGCTTTTGATCGACTACATCCTGCTCCATTGGAGAGCGTAAATCGGCCTGCTTTCGAACCGAGATGTAGTCGGGTTTCCAGCCGCGATCGACCAGCGTTGAGAACACGCGCCGTTCGATTCGCTGGATATCCTGTCGACCGCTCAAAATGTCCTCGCGCACCTCGTTGAGGAGCCGATATAGCGTGGGGGCCTCCACGCGTTGCTCCGGCGTCAGGAAGCGATTGCGAGAGGACAGCGCAAGTCCGTCGATGTCGCGGATGGTTTCGCCGGCCACGACATCCGTGGGCATTGCGAACTGTTTGCACATTTCCCGAACTATCATCAATTGTTGATAGTCCTTTTTTCCAAACACTGTCACGCGCGGCTGCGCGCATAACAGCAACTTCATTACGACCGTGCAAACGCCTTGAAAGAAGCCCGGCCGGAACTCCCCCTCTAGCATGTCGCCAAGCCCATTTGGAGGCTGCACGCGATACTCTTGCGGCTGCGGATAGAGGTCCCGTTCCGTAGGGGCAAAGACGACGTATACATTCTCCTTCTGGAGCTTCTCCATGTCCGCCTCGAGGGTTCTCGGATAACGCTCGAAATCTTCACCCGGTCCAAACTGCAGCGGATTCACGAAAATGCTGGTAATGACAGGATCTCCATGCTGTCGTGCGAGACGAATCAGCGACAGATGTCCTTCGTGCAGATTGCCCATTGTCGGCACGAATGCCGTGCGGTTTTGCCCGCGCAATTGAGCTCGCAGTTCCTCGACAGACCGAGTCAGTTTCATGCTGGATCTTGCCTCTGAGACTTAACCACGTACTGCTTACATGTTCGGATAGTTCGGCCCGCCGCCACCTTCAGGCGTAACCCATACGATGTTCTGCGTCGGGTCCTTGATATCGCAGGTCTTGCAGTGCACGCAGTTCTGCGCGTTGATCTGCAGACGATCTTCTTCCTGATCGTCTTTTACGAACTCATACACGCCTGCGGGACAGAAGCGCGCCTCGGGACCTGCGTAAGTCGCGAGATTGATGCCGACCGGCACCGTCATGTCCTTGAGCGTGAGGTGCGCGGGCTGATTCTCTTCGTGGTTCGTGTTCGAGATGAACACCGAGGAGAGCCGATCGAACGTGAGCTTGCCATCCGGCTTCGGATACTCGATCGGCTTGCACTGCGAAGCCGGTTTCAGCATCTCGTGGTCGCGATGCTGGTGATGCAGCGTCCACGGCACGTTACCGCCCAGCAGCTTCTGCTCGATGCCCACCATCAGCGTGCCCAGGTACAGGCCCTTGCTCATCCACTGCTTGAAGTTGCGCGCCTTGTACAGCTCCGTGTGGAGCCACGACTGCTTGAACGCTTCCGGGTAGGCCGCGAGTTCATCGCTCTGTCGGCCCGCCTGCACGGCTTCGAATGCGGCGTCCGCTGCCAGCATGCCGGTCTTGATCGCCGCGTGGCTGCCCTTGATGCGCGAGGCGTTCAGAAAGCCTGCGTCGTCGCCCACCAGCGCACCGCCCGGGAACACGAGCTTGGGCAGCGACATCAGGCCGCCGGCCGTGATCGCGCGCGCACCATACGAGACGCGCTTGCCGCCTTCCAGATACTTGCGGATTTCCGGGTGCGTCTTGTAACGCTGGAACTCCTCGAACGGCGAGAGGTACGGATTCTGATACGCAAGACCCACGACAAAGCCCACCATCACCTGGTTGTTGTCGGTGTGGTACAGGAACGAGCCGCCATAGGTGTCGCTTTCCAGCGGCCAGCCGGCGGTGTGGATCACGAGGCCGGGCTGGTGCTTCGAGGGATCGATCTCCCACAGTTCCTTGATGCCGATGCCGTAGACCTGCGGATCCGAATCCTTGCCGAGCTTGAACTTCTCGTTCAGCTGACGGCCCAGATGCCCGCGGCAGCCTTCGCAGAACAGCGTGTACTTCGCGTGCAGCTCCATGCCGAGCTGGAAGTTCTCGGTGGGCTCGCCGTCCTTGCCGACCCCCATGTTGCCGGTGGCGACGCCCTTGACCGACCCGTCGTCGTTGTAGAGCACTTCGGCAGCGGGGAAGCCCGGGAAGATTTCGACGCCCAGCGCCTCGGCCTGCTGGCCCAGCCAGCGCGTGACGTTGGCGAGGCTGATGACGTAGTTGCCGTGGTTCTTGAAGTTGTCGGGCAGTGCCCAGTTCGGCACAGCCTTAGCCCCCGTTTCGGAAAGAAAAAGGAACTTGTCCTCGGTCACGGGCACGTTCAGCGGCGCGCCTTGCTCTTTCCAGTCCGGAATCAGCTCGTTCAGGGCACGCGGATCCATGACCGCGCCCGAGAGGATATGCGCCCCGATTTCCGAGCCTTTCTCCAGCACGCAGACGCCGATCTCAGCGCCTTTCTCCGCGGCCAGCTGCTTCAGGCGGATCGCGGCAGACAGCCCGGCGGGGCCGCCACCGACGATCACCACGTCGTATTCCATCGACTCGCGTGGGCCGTGCCCTTGCTGATTCTCCTCCGCCATCCCCACTCTCTCTCCCTGGCCTCGTAACGCCGCCATGCTTGTTGGACTCTCGCCCGTCGAGGGCGCCATCAACACGGGAATCGCTTCCAGAATCTCCCGTAGGTGACAGCGAGGAGTATATATAAATGAATGACGTATAACAATATGAACGCTGGACGGTGGTGAAGGCGCCACATGAACAAGCGCCTCCACGCGCACACACCGCCGCCGGCTCAGAGTGGGGCACCTCGAAATACGTCGAGGAAGCCCACCGTCTGGAGTTTGTCGAAGATCGCTTCCACGGCCGTTTCAGGAGACGATTTCGTGGTGTCTATGCGCATTTCCGGATTCTGCGGACGCTCGTAGGGCGAATCGATGCCGGTAAAGTTCTTCAGCTCGCCGCGGCGGGCCTTCTTGTAGAGGCCCTTCGGGTCGCGCTGTTCAGCCACTTCGAGGGGAGTATCGATGAAAACTTCAATAAATTCGCCATCTTCCATGAGATCGCGCGCCAAGCCTCGTTCGGAACGGAACGGCGAAATGAAGGCAGTGATCACGATTACGCCCGCATCGGCCATCAACTTCGCCACCTCGGCGACGCGCCTGATATTCTCCACGCGATCCTCGGCCGTGAATCCGAGATCCTTGTTCAACCCATGCCTGACGTTGTCGCCATCGAGTAGATAGGTGCGCTTTCCCATTGCATGCAGGCGCTTCTCCAGCAGATTGGCAATGGTCGATTTGCCCGCCCCCGATAGTCCGGTAAGCCAGACAACGCCACTTTGATGCCCGTTCAGCACCCGCCGCGCGCGCTTGTCGACCTCAAGCGCCTGCCAATGGATGTTGCTTGCGCGGCGCAACGCGAACCGCAACATGCCCGCGCCAACCGTATTGTTGGTCATGCGATCGATCACGATGAAACCGCCCGTTTCGCGGTTATGCTCGTACGGATCGAAGGCAATCGTGCGGTCAAGCTCAATTTCCGCGACACCAATTTCGTTCAAAGTAAGCGTCTCGCCAGCCACGTGTTCGAGCGTATTGACATTCACTTTGTACTTGAGCGGCATTACGGTTGCCGTAACGGTCCGCGTGGAGAGTTTGAGCAAATAGCTGCGCCCGCGCAGCATAGGCTCGTCGCTCATCCACACGAGTGTCGCTTCAAACTGGTCGGCGACCTGTGCGGGTGAATCGACTGTCGAAATCAGGTCGCCGCGAGAAACGTCCACTTCGTCAGCAAGCACGAGCGTGACGGACTGTTCAGCGTAGGCCACGTCGAGCTCGCCATCTGCCGTCACGATTCGGGCGACGGTGCTCTCCCGTCCCGAGGGCTGTATCTGCACGCGATCCCCCTTACGCACAGCGCCGGATGCGATCGTTCCAGCGAAACCACGAAAATCGAGGTTGGGCCGGTTGACCCACTGGACTGGCAACCGGAAGGGCTGAGCTTGCAAGCGCGCCTCGTCGATCTCGACAGTCTCGAGGTGATGCATCAATGAAGGCCCGTCGTACCACGCAGTCTTTCCGCTTTTCCCGATGATGTTGTCGCCGTTCACGCCGGAGATTGGGATGGCCGTTACCCCTCGAATACCGATCTTCTCCGCAAAGTCACAGTATTCGCACGATATTTCATCGAATCGTTTGCGCGAGTAGTCGACGAGGTCCATCTTGTTGACCGCGAGCACCACGTTGCGGATACCGATTTGCGACACAAGATAGCTGTGTCTGCGAGTTTGCTGCAGCATGCCCTTGCGGGCATCGACCAGGATAATGGCCAGGTCGGCCGTCGACGCACCCGTGATCATGTTGCGGGTGTACTGCTCGTGGCCTGGCGTATCGGCAACGATGAATTTGCGGCGATCCGTCGAGAAGAACCGGTAGGCGACATCGATGGTAATGCCCTGCTCGCGTTCGGCCGCCAGGCCATCCAGCAGCAACGCGTAGTCTATCGCGCCGCCACGCGTACCTACCTTCCTGGAATCGGCTTCGAGTGCCGCGAGCTGGTCCTCAAACAGCATCTTCGACTCGTACAGCAAACGGCCTATCAGTGTGCTCTTGCCGTCATCCACGCTCCCGCATGTGATGAATCGAAGCAGGCTCTTCGTTTCGTGCTGTTTCAAGTACCGCTCGATGTCGGTTCCAATGAGCTCGGAGACGTGTGCCATCAGAAGTACCCCTCTTGCTTCTTTCGTTCCATCGAAGCCGCCCCATCATGATCGATGACGCGGCCCTGCCGTTCCGAGGTTGTCGTCAGGAGCATCTCTTGAATGATTTGCGGCAAAGTCGTGGCGCACGACTCCACCGCACCGGTTAGCGGATAACAGCCGAGCGTGCGAAAGCGCACCATCTTCTCCTCAGGCCTTTCACCCGGCTTGAGTGGCATACGGTCGTCGTCGACCATTACGAGCACACCGTCCCGCTGCACTACCGGACGTTTCGCCGCGAAATACAATGGCACGATCGGGATGTTCTCAAGGTAGATGTACTGCCAGATGTCAAGCTCAGTCCAGTTCGAGATCGGAAACACACGAATCGACTCGCCCTTGCTCTTGCGCACGCTATACAGGCGCCATAGCTCGGGCCGCTGGTTCTTCGGGTCCCATTGATGTGTTGCAGTGCGAAACGAAAAGATGCGTTCCTTCGCGCGCGACTTTTCTTCGTCTCTGCGTGCTCCGCCAAAGGCCACATCGAAACCGTGATTGTCGAGGGCCTGCTTGAGACCCTGGGTCTTCCACATATCCGTGTGGACTTGCGATCCGTGATCGAACGGATTGATTCCTAGTGCCTTTGCTTCCGGGTTCTGGTGAACGATCATTTGCATTCCCGTCTCACGCGCCATGCGATCGCGCATCGCGTACATGTCGCGAAACTTCCACGTGGTATCCACGTGCAACAGCGGAAACGGTGGCGGTGCGGGATGAAAAGCCTTTTTCGCGAGATGGAGCATGCAGGCGCTGTCCTTTCCGATCGAATAAAGCATCACCGGTCGCTCTGCTTCTGCAACGACTTCTCGCATGATATGGATGCTTTCGGCTTCGAGCCGTCGCAGGTGAGTCAAAGTAGGCATGACAGGTCCTTCTGGAAGAACGATTCATTGCGAGGCCGCGATAACGCCCAGTATCGATTCGGCGACCTCGCGACGACAGATGAGCAGATCCGGCATCGCGGCGTCTGCGCCGTTGTAAACGCACGGGCTGCCGTCAATGCGGCTTGCGTGAAGTCCAGCTGCGAGCGCCACCCCCACCGGTGCACACGAATCCCACTCGTATTGGCCACCGGCGTGGAGATAGGCGTGAGCCTCCCCTCGCACGACCGCCATCGCCTTGGCGCCTGCCGAGCCCATCGGCACGAGTTCGGCGTCCAGGCGTTCCGCCACCTTCCGCGCCAGCTCAGGTGCCCGGGTGCGGCTAACGAGAATCTTCAGGCGCCCTTGTGGCGCTGCGGGTAAGGTTGCGGGCGATCCGGTTGCGAACGTCATCCCCAGGGCCGGTAGCGCGACCGCGCATGCGTCCGGCATGCCGCCGACAGTCAAAGCAACGTGAACCGCCCAGTCGCTACGCCCTTCGATGCGCTCGCCATACTCGCGGGTGCCATCGAGGGGATCGATGATCCACACGCGATCGCAAGTAAGGCGTTTCGGGTCCGGCGCGAATTCCTCCGAGAGAAAACCATCGTCAGGGCGCGCGTGGCCGATGATTCGCGCGATAAGCTCATTCGCCGTAGCGTCGCCGACTGCACCCAGCGGTTTGCCGGCAAGCACCGCCGATGCGCGTATCGCGTTCAACGCATCCCCGGCCGCCGTCGCGATGCGAGCAGCAAGACGATGGTCGTCATCCAGCGCGAGCGCCTCTTCGAGTACGTTCATCGCACCTCCCCGTTGCGCGGCAATTGCTTCATTCCTGCGAGGCCCGCGGGCGTGTACCAGATGTGCTCGATATAGTGCCCCAGCGTCGCGCGGTGATCCGTGTAGAAGTAGCGGGCCGCGCCCGGCGACTGGCCGTCGACAACGATGGGCACGCCGCTCGCGGCCATTTGCTCACGTTGCGTATCGAATGCGGCTTCGCTTTCGATTAACTGCGCGAAGTGATGGTGGCGAATTGCAAAGCCTGTTTGAGGCAGCGCCTCGCGGTAAATACGATCGTCGCCGGAAAGCGGTTCGATCAACTCCAGTTGCGTCTGTCCTACGAACGCGAGCGCGATATTCAGCTTGCAGTGGCGCCCGCCCATCGACTCGATTTCAATTCTCGGCAACCGCGCCCATGCCGGGACATTGTGTTCAGCAGCGAAGCGAGCAATCGCCTCGTCCACATCAGTCGTGACATAGGCAATCTGGAGGAAACCGGAAAATGGTGAAAGGGAAGGAATGCTCATCTGTCCAGTCCGTAGGTAGCCATGTAGCGGGAGAAGCGCTCCCTGATCGCTCCCGCTGCAAGACCGAATTCGTCAGGTGTGTAGCCGTGGGCGCCGTGAGCACGCTCCGGATTCTGCTTGACACGCTCGCGCATCGCTTGCTCTGTTTCCGCGCTCAGTCTGAAACCGAAGTGACTATAGATCCGCCTCACCGTGCCGATCGGGTCGACCTGAAAGTCCTTCTGCCGGATATCAATGAACTGCTTCTTTGGTAAATGCGCACGCGCCTCGATTGCCGCTTCGCTCGCTCTCGCCCAGTTCTCCACTTCCCGCCGGCCGATCTCGTGCTTGTCGACCCGCTTGCCCTCGGAGACGCGGCGCGCCATCGTCAGCACACTTGCGAGCGAAGGGAGTGCCTGCATCGGGTCGCGGTGCGTCTGTACGACACAAGCATCAGGAAAGACCTCGAAGAGCGTCGGCAACTGCATGATGTGACCGGGATTCTTCAACAGCCACGTCTTCTCGCTATCGCGCGCTCCAATCAAGCCGATGGCCCTCGCGAAGTAGCGATATGCGGGCAACTCACTTTGCTCGCGCCACCAGCTATCGTATTGGGGCGCGCGGAACGACGACCCCCAGAGGTTGCTGCAGAATCCCTGCTTGAGGATCTCAAGACATTCGTCCACCTCATCGGCCACGATGTTGTGCGCTGCGCGCATTTCAGGCGCGGCGTTGAAGAAGGCTTCGAGCCCGGCCGCGGTCGCCTGGAACTGTGCATGGCCGCTCCACGTCTCCCGCGGGGGGCGAGGCTGCGGAAAGACCGTCAACCATTTTTCCAGCCCCTGGAACTGAGGATCCACCGAGAGCAGCTTATGCAACGCTGTTGTGCCTGTTCTGGGTATTCCGGTTATGACGAGCGGGCGCCGCGGAATTTTCTGCACGGCGCCGGCATGTTTGCGTAAGCCCTCTACGAGCACCAGGCGCGAAATCAGCGCGCCGACCAGCGCATTCCAGACGAACTCGCGCCCTCCGAGTGCGAAGCGCGGACCGTCGTCGTCGAGCGCAATCAAAAGCTGCGTCAGACCCGGCATGTACTCCGCGCCGACTCCGAAATCGTTCAAGCCGGCTGCGCCGCTAGCGGCATCATGCAGCGCATCCTCCGCGCCTGTGAATTGTCCACGCAATGACATATGGCATCTCCTTAAAACATTTGTTCTACTTACCAACGCCGCCTCAACTGCGCGCCGATGCGCCGTTCCCGCAAGCGCCTCTCACGCTCGCTCTCGTCAACAACAGGAGTTTTCGCTGGCAGGTAATTGCGAACGTCGGCCAATGACACACGCTTGAGCGTCGGGACAGGCTCCGAACTGCATGCATACCATCTGCCTATCGCCGTGCCGCGATTGATACCGCAGGTATCGAGCCAGTTCGGCACACCCGGATCACGATGAGCAATCACAGCGCGAAAATGCCCGTCTTCGTCGACGTGAGCCTGATGTCCATTGAGACTGCTTTGATGATCGATAAAGTCGAGCGTGTTGAATAGCGCGTCATTCAACTGCACGTTCCAGTAGCGTTGTGTCTGCGGCAATGCCGTTTCAAGGATCAGCGCCTCGTCGGGACCAAAGTCAAAAATCGCTTGCCAGTAAGCCTGTTTCGCGAGACCGCCGCCGAAGGCAAAGAACTCGAATTCGTTCACCTTGCTACGTGTACGCAGTTGCTGCATATGTGTGAGCCAACGGCGTGACAACCGGCCCGCATAGTTCATCAGTTCGCCGGTTCGCTGCGCGATGTCCTCGTACCCCATCGGTGGCTTCGTGAACGGGGCGTCAAGACACTCGATGGCGACACGCGCGTCGCGCTCCGTACCCCACGCATAGGAACGCTGGCGCAGCATCGCAAAGTCGGCGTCGCCATGTAGCGGTAGCCAGTTACCCTCGTAACCGGCCGGCCGCTCCGCACTCAACAGCACCTCGAAGTTCCCGTCGTCGTCGATCTCCAGATCGTCGAGATCGAATTGACCGAGCGGAGGATGGATTTCGTCGGTGGTTCCCATGGTGCCGCGGCCGATATCGAGCGTCAGCAGATGCACGCTTCCACGCTCTCCCACCAGCCGGTATCGCAGGTCGCCGCGTAGTGGGGCGATGAAGTACGTGTCGTCCGGATTTGGCTGCAGCATGAACACCGAGTTCAGGAAGGGCAGCCAGTCGGGATGAAGTGGATCGGACTGGAAATAGATGAAGTACGCAAGCGAGAGGTTCATCTGGAACTGACGATACAAATCCGCCCGCGTTTGAGGGTCGTCAGGCGTTTCGGTCAACTCGAGCAAACTCTCGGCCTCGCCGAGCCTGGCAAGATAGTCCCTCCACGATTTCAGCTGAGCCATGGATTCACCATCACCTTGCATTGCGTCGAGCGATTGCGCAGTGCTTCAAAAGCTTCAGGTAGTGCGTCGAGCGAAATGCGATCCGTGATCATCATGCGCGGTTCGACATGGCCGGCGTCAAACACGTTCGCGACATGCGTGAACTCCTGCATGCTGTATGTAACAGCGAACTGGATCCGCACTTCCTTCCACACCGCCGCAGCGGGAATGAATTGATCGGGGACCGTGCAAAAGCCGAGCACGATCACGTCGCCCTGCGGCTTGATACACTGAATCGCCTGCGCGATCAGTTTCTTCTGTCCCGCGCATTCGAATACGACGTCCGGTGCACCTTCAAGCACATCGGCGGCCAGTGTCGACAGATCTTGCCCGGCGTCAGGTACAACGAACGCATCGGCGCCCATATGCCGCGCGAGCGCCTCGCGACGTCGTGAGGAAGCGGTCGCAACGATGCGCCCCGCTCCGAGTCGCCGCGCCCAGAAAGTCGCTGCGAGCCCCACGGGGCCTGCGCCAATCACCAGCACCTTCGCGCCCGGCGTCAGTTTCGCGAGCGAGACGCCGTGCAAGCCAACCGCCATCGGTTCGATGAGTGCACCGTCCTCCATGCTCAGCGTCTTGGGAAGCTTCGTCGCGACACGCTCCGCTACGACGGCATACTGCGCAAACCCCGCCGCGGCGCCCTTGAACTCCGCACAAAAGTTAGGCTTTCCCGCAAGACAGGTAACGCAATGTCCGCATCCCGTGAACGGGAGCGCCGTAACAGGATCTCCGACCCTCAGCTTCTCCACACCCTTTCCAACCGCAATCACTTCTCCGGCAAATTCATGACCCAGTGTCGAATTTTCCGGAAGAGTGAAGTGCGGCGCGTGCCCGTCCGTCATGTGAAGATCCGATCCGCAAATCCCACAGCGGTGAATCTTCAACACAACTTCGCCTACACCCGGGGTTGGATCTGCAAGACTCCTAACTTCTAGCGGCGAACCTACGCCCGTGAAATATGCGGCTCTCATCGATCGCATCTCCGTTTTGCGTGAGTGATTTGCTCATGTCGAGCACATGGAATTTACTTTACTGGGAAAGTAATTAGATTCCACCAGGTGTTTTTACGGAGAATGCGTAGGAAAATCGCCTCGGCGGCTGTTGCTGACGAGCGATCGCGCTGCAAAAGACATGCGGCGCAGGCCCGGTCAGCTCAACGTGGCAGGAGGAAGATGAGGGAGATGGCCGGCAAAGGGTGCCGGCGTGAGTGCTGCGTAGCGAACAGCTGCGCAGCACAACGAGATATTGGCGCGACCGCGATCGACGAGAAGATATCAGCGGCGCTCGCGGCTTCGACGCGCAGCCTCCGCGTCGGCGAAAAGCTGAAGTTCGCGCAATAGAATCGAGAGCGCCGCCCGCCGTGCCGGCGCCATATGGCTGGACGCCACCCAGTCGGTTCCGTATGCCCCTTCGCGGAGAATGTTCTCCAGGACTTTACGCGCTCGCGGCTTCATTCGCACGAGAATTCCGCGTCCATCCGCCGGGTCCGGCGTTCGCTCCACCAAGCCCATCTGCTCCAAGCGGCTCACGCACTTCGTGATGCCGCCAAGCGTCATCGCCAGCGGCTTCTGAAGCTGCGTCGGGGACTGAGTATAAGGTGGCCCCGAAACCAGCAGCGCGTCCAGCAGCAACAACTCGGCGGCCAGGATGCCTTGGCTCGCGGCGGCCTCTTTGAGCGCCTGGTCGATGTGTGTCGACAACCGAAGCAGCCGTTGCCCGATAAGATAGACGTTCGCGTCTTCGGCCGGCCACTCGCGCGCCCACGCCGCGGCTTGAGCGTCGAGGGCGTCGCCTGCTTCGGGCCTTGCCGGTGTCTGCAACGCGACGCACTCCGCGAGGAATTGCGCTTCGGCGTGCGCGCGCTTCGAATAGAGCGCCTCGCCGCTATCGTCCTGAGCCACATCGACCCAGCCCGCCTCGTCGAGTGCACGCAGATGATCGAGCACACTCGCGCGCGATATGTTCAGTCCGCGCGCCAGCGCGGGCGCGCTTTGCGCGCCTGCGCCCAGCAACGACAACAGTTGTCGCCGGGTAGCGTCCGCGAGTGCGGCAAAAAGTGAATCGGCGGTCTTGCGGGCACCCATACCATCATCGATCGGTCGAGACCCGCGTGCCAGATGGCAAATGCTCGTAACGAGCCATGGGCGACATGACGTGATCGGTAGCTCTACGGCTCGCGTCAACGCCATACAGGTGCCGTTTCCTGTAGCGGGGTCATTTCGGCAACGCTAAGTTACCAGAAAAATCCGCCCGCAGAACAACACAACAAATCGGCGTGCACGCCCAGCGCGCACGGCCCAGCTATTGTCCAACGAGGTCGTAAGCAGCAAGTGCCGCAACCTCCGTCACGCCGCCGTCCACTGGCAGGCATGTGCCAGTAATAAACCGCGACTCGTCGCTGGCGAGAAACAGCGCGGCAGACGCAACGTCCCACGCGTCTCCTTCCAGTGGAAGTGGTGCGATCTTGCGGCGCCGCTCGCGCGCCTTTTCATTGAGCATACTCTGCACCATGGGTGTAAAGATGTGCCCCGGCGCGATGGCATTGGCACGCACATGATCACGGCCGTACATCACAGCTAACTCGCGCGTGAACGCAACCATGCCTGCCTTCGATGAACCGTACGCGGCTGACCCGTGACTGCGTATGCCAGCAACCGAACTAATATTGACGATTGCCCCGCCTCCGCGCGCCACGATCTTTGGCACCGCACTGCGACTCATCAGGAACGCGCTCTTCAGGTTCACATTCATCACACGGTCCCACGACGCCTCGTCGATATCCTGCAACCGTCCCGGCGCACCTGAAATTCCGACGTTGTTCACGAGTATGTCCAGGCGGCCATATCGCTCAACAGTCTCTTCGACGATTCGCGTGCACACGGCCGCGTCCGTGATATCACCTGTACAGACGAACCCCTCGCCGCCGGATTCGGTAATCAACGCGAGTGTCTCGGCAGCCCTTTCGTACTGCTGATCGACCAGGCAAACGGACGCGCCCTCAGCCGCAAAAAGACAGGCGATAGCCTTGCCCGTGCCGTAACCCTGCCCGAGTGACCCCGCGCCAGTGACGATCGCGATCTTGCCGCTCAAACGCTGATAAAAGACTTTTGGAGAAGGCATGCTGTAGTCGAATGATGTGGTCGCTCGCCACTCAAAGCATTCGCGCGCTTACGTACCCGGTATGGCTGTCCATCCGCGCGCGCTGGAGTCGGCATTTTCGATCAAGCTTAGTCTCATGAGGCTGATAATGCAACATATAGTTGCATTATCAGCCTATGCGATCACCTGGTCCTACTCTGCCGTGATCCACCAATGCCGCGCCAAAGCGCGCCGCGTAGGCCGTGTTCACCGCCTCCGTCTGGAAGCGTGTCTCGTTGATGGCGAAGATGAAGTAGCCGTATGCGAGATCGCGTCGATAGTCCTCCCAAGCTTCGTCGAACGAGGGCGCCTCGACTCCGCCGGCTGCCAACTGCGATAAATAGTGTTCGAGCAGCGGCCGCTCCCACGCGCGACGGTCTTCGATATCGAGCGCGCAGCCTATGTGGTAGGCGACCTCCAGGCTCCACGGCGCCCTGCTTACCTGAGCATCGAAAAAGCCTGGCGTTCCGTCTGATTCAACGTACAAGTTGCCCAGATGCGTGTCGCCATGAATGAGACACACCGGCTTGCCTTTGTGCTGGCTCGCAATGTCTGCGAGCGCTGCGACCATCCATTCACGATCGTGCAGGTATCGGCTCACCGCGGCACCTCGCGGTAGCGAGACGTAGTGGGCCCACACATCCGGTTCCAGATAGCGATTCTGATATTCCAGCGACCAGTCGGAAAATCGCTCCCCCACCCAATCAAAGCGGCCGCCCATTTCAAATTCGGCGCCGTTCCATGTTTGCGCGTGATAGCGCGCCATCGCACTCAGACGCCGCCCCATCTCTTCGTAGCGTTGCGATCGCTGCGCTCTGCAAAAGCGCGCTTCGCGCTGCTCGAGGTCTTCCATCACAACGACAGATTGCCATCGATCGGGATCCGCGCCCGCATAGAAGCATTTCGGCGCGTTCATATTTATGAATGGCAAAACATCACGATAGAAGCGCATTTCGTTGCGGTACATGTCCTGCATTAACTCGCTGTGATCCTGAAAGCCACCTTTTACGATCATGCGCGAAGGCAGCGCCATCTCCCTGCCCACATCGTTGTACTCGAGCGCCACGCGCACTTTCGTCGAGGTTCCAGGCAGCACGGCTACGTGGCTGCACGAAGTCACTTCCACGCCGACGAAGCGAAACGCGAGCGCCGACGTGAGCCATTGCGCGGTCACGCCTTCCACCGTGACCGGCAACGCCATGTCACTCATCACAGCAAGTGCAGACAAGATTTCCCCCCGGCGATTGAGATACGCAAGACGCGTGCGCATCGTCGCGCACAGAGTCGTTCGACCGCAACATGGGGAAAACCACACCTCGTCGAGCGTTGCATATTTTGAATGGCGTGCATATAGTTGCCTCCAGATGCAGATACTTTTTTGGCAGGTACCTGATGAATCTTCTTGACTCACCCACACTGGCCGATGACTTCGCCGGTGCCGAACCAGCAAGAATGCTCGCCCCGGAGGAATACCGAACCGAAGAGAGCGTGGCCTTCAAGATGAATCTGGTTCACCTTCTGCTGGGCAGCGAAATCGACCGGAAGCTTGCCGCCAGCGGACTTTCGGCTCTCCAGTGGGGCGTGCTGAAAGCGCTCTACGACGAGCGCGCACGCACGCCCACCGCCCTCTGCCGCATTCTTCTCGCGGACAGCGGGGCAATGACCCGGAAGCTCGATTCACTCGAGAAGCGTGGATTGATCGAGCGCATCCGAAGCATTTCCGATAGACGCAGCGTCGAACTCGCATTGACGGCAAACGGCCGTGGATTGCTGCGCGAGACCCTGCCGCACATTGTGGAAACGAGCAACCGCCAGCTTCACGGCTTCACGATGGACGAAGTCGCAACCGTCAAACGTCTTCTCGAGCGAATGATCGTCAACCTGAGCTGAACGGCTACGTCCATGCCCGAATTGAGCGACGAATCCTCCAAAGCTCAGCGCTTGACCCAATTGAAAAAGGAGCAGTTCATGGAGCACACTGAAACGACCGCAAGACCGGCCGAGACATCGACGCAAGCGTCGGCTTCCGCGCCGCTGCCGGTTCCGCATGTCTACCGCGGCCGTATGATCACCGGAAATGCGATCAAGCACGTATCGCGAGATCTCGGTCAGGGTTTCTGCACGCCCAAAATCGAACTGGATGATCTCGTCTGGCCGCGTGCGGAGTCGGGGCCTGCGTTTGATGTGCCTGTCGAGCAGATTATTGATTTTCTCGTCGAGCTCGGTCCCCGCCTGCATCTCGACGTCAATCCGCTCATGCAGGCCGCACTCGAATCGATGATCAAGGTTAGTCCCCTGGGACGCCGGATCCTCGAAAACTGCTATCGGGACATACCTAACCTGTTTTTGCGCGAGGTAATCGAAGACGAGTTGCGTGTGAGCCTTGGCGACGCGAGACTCGTCGACGGCTGGGTGGAACGCACGCTGCGCGGCCGTCCTAGCCGTCTGCGCGCCTTCCCGCCGAGGCTCGTTCATATTCTGGCGGGAAACTCACCGATGGTTGCGGCTATGACCGTCATGCGCGCCGCGCTGACGAAAGGCGTGCATCTGCTCAAACTGCCATCGAACGACCTGTTTACGGCCACCGCGATTTTGCGCACGATGGCCGAAATCGATCCGAACCATCCCGTCACGCAGTCCTTTTCCGCTGCCTACTGGCGCGGAGGCGACGAGAACGTCGAGTCCATTCTTTATCGCCCGCAGTACTTCGACAAGATCGTCGTTTGGGGAGGCGATAGCGCGGTACGCCACGTCATGCGCTATGCGGGGCCGGGTCTGGAACTGGTTGCCTTCGACCCAAAGGTGTCCATCTCCCTGATCGGCCGCGAAGCCTTCAGCTCCGACGAGGTTCTGCGCGAGGTCGCACGTGCGGGCGCCGCCGATGTGCTGTCGTTCAACCAGGATGCGTGCAATGCAAGCCGCTATCAGTTCATCGAAGGCGACGAAGACGACGCCGACCGCTACTGCGAGCAACTCGCGCTCGCGCTCGGCGAGGACTACCGTTATGGCGATGGCCAGGGCCCGCTGGTGCCGAGCGACATTCGCGAAGCCGTCGACGTGCTGCGCGAAATGGAGCCGCTTTATCGCGTGTTCGGTGGCTACGACGGCAAAGGTCTCGTCATTCGCTCGGACGAGATGGTTGACTTCCACCCAATCTGCAAGACCGTCAACGTCGTTCCCGTGGGCAGTTTGCGCGACGGGGCGCGCTACGCGACTGTCGCGACGCAGACCGTCGGTATCTATCCGCCGCATCGGGTAACCGAGGTGCGCGACGCCCTTGCATGCGCAGGCGTACAGCGCATGGTCGCTTTGGGCGAATCGATTTCGGATGGCGTGGGTGGCTACCCCCATGACGGCATGTTCCCGATCCACCGATTCATGAAATGGGTCTCGGAGGAATCGGGGCCGAACCAGCAGGAGACGCGACAATGAATGCCCTCTCCTCCCTCCTGCAATACACGGATCTTCAGGACCCCTTTCGCAATGCGCCCGAGAACCTCCATACCGTTCAGCTGCAAGCCGTACGGGAACGCTTCGCGCAGCGCCGCCAACAGATTCGCATTCTCGACAAGCGGGCCAGCGAAGCAGGCGTAACGGAACTTGGCACGCTGGACGACGCGGTTCCGCTGCTATTCGCCGACGCCGTCTACAAGAGCTATCCCGATTCGTTCATCGAAAACGGCAAATGGCGTCACCTCACGGCATGGCTTCAAACCCTTACGACGAACAAGATCGATGGGATCGACTACAGTAAGGTCGACAATCTCGACGGCTGGATCAACGAGCTGCGCCGCAACGGCCACTACGTAATGAGTTCGAGCGGCACCTCGGGGAAGCAGTCGTTCATCTACCAGAGTGAAACCGACCGTGAGCTCGGCTGGCGCCTGCTCGACCAGGGTATTCGCTGGGCGGCAAGCGCGATGCACGACCGGTCGCGCCGTTATCCCGCGTACCTTTTGACGCCGTCTTCCGGGTCCTACACCGGCACTGAGCGCATGGCGAAGTTCGCCGAGTCGATTGCCCTGCCTGGCGACATTCACTACATGTCGGACGTGCCACAAAGCGCCGCCCAGACCACACGCATGGCGCGCATGCGTCGAGCGATTGCGGACGGCACCGCGTTGCCCAGCGAAATCGAAGCCTTCCAGAACGAAAATCGTGAACGCACCGAGCGTGTGCAAGCCGACTTCCGGCGCTTCATCGACGAGTTGCTCGAGCGGCGTCACGAACCGATGTTCATCATGGGAATGATGGGCATGCTCTACCAGATCGTAGCCACGGCACGCGAACGAGGCATTCCCGACGGTGACTTCCACCCCGACACGATCATCAGTATCGGCGGCGGCAAGAAGGGTGCGAATTTGCCGGAAGATTTCCAGCAGCAGTGCGAACGCTTCTTCAATTTCAACGCGACCAATTTCAACGATGGATACGGCATGGGCGAAGTATCGGGGTTCTGCCCGTGGTTCCATGAAGCTAAGGCGTGGACGGTACCGCCTTGGCTCGTCCCGCTGGTGCTCGATTCCACCGGCGAACAGTTGCTGAATCCGCGTGACGGAAAAGGTGTCGTCGAAGGACGGCTTGCGATGATCGATCTGCTCGCCGACGGCCGCTGGGGCGGTGTCATCAGCGGGGACAAGGTCACCGTGGAGTTCGGCCATGGCATCGACGGCGTGCGAACACCCGTCATACGCGACGTGGTGCGCTACAAGGATCTGCCCGGCGGCGATGACAAGCTGTCGTGTGCCGGAACGATCGACGCCTATGTCCGCGGAGAGATCGCGGATATGACCGAAGCCCGTACCGCGAAATGAGCCAACTCCTCCCCATACTACGTAGACCTATTCAACAATGACTGAGCAAACGACAAATCCGGCCGTGTGGTTCATCACAGGCGTTTCGTCCGGCTTCGGCCGATCCCTTGCGGAAGCGGTCCTCGCACGCGGTGACAAGGTGGTAGGCACCGTGCGTAACGACACGCAGATAGCGCCTTTCGAAAATCTCGCGCCCGGGCGCGCCTACGGCGTGTTACTCGACGTCACCGATGCCGCTTCGGTGCCCTGCGCCGTCGAGCAGGCCCTTGGCCGGGCGGGCACCATCGACGTTCTGGTGAACAATGCGGGCTACGGCCTCTTTGGTGCACTCGAAGAAGTATCG
The DNA here is from genome assembly GCF_040965595.1 of Paraburkholderia sp. EG287B. NCBI lineage: Bacteria > Pseudomonadati > Pseudomonadota > Betaproteobacteria > Burkholderiales > Burkholderiaceae > Paraburkholderia > Paraburkholderia sp. EG287B. The sequence goes on along the minus strand of NZ_JBFRCG010000013.1, from coordinate 11,980 downwards.
GACAAGGAAGCGCGTCAGCTCTTCGATACCAACGTGTTCGGCACGGTCAACGTGATCCGCGCCGTGCTGCCCCATTTTCGCGAGCGAAAGCGCGGGCATATCGTGAACTTTTCCTCGGTGGCAGGAGTTATCGGCATCACGGGTTGCAGTTTCTATTGCGCCTCGAAACACGCGATCGAAGGCCTGTCCGAATCGCTCGCGCGAGAACTGAAGCCGTTCGGAGTTCACGTGACCATCGTCGAACCCGGCGGTTTTCGCACGAATTTCGCGGGTGGCTCGCTGAAATGGAGCGAGATCGAATCGCCTGCCTACGCTGAAACGGTGGGCAAAATGCGCCAGATGATGGGTGGCTACCACGGCACGCAGGCGGGAGATCCAGCCAAGGCCGCCGCCGCCGTCGTGCGCGCGGTGTCTGCGGAGAACCCGCCGTTGCGGTTGCCGCTCGGCCCGGATGCCGTCGACGTCGTCCGAAAGAAGCTCGCGTCCGTACAGGACAATCTTGAAGCGTGGCTCGACGTGTCGAGTTCCACTGACTTTGATCACTAACGCCGCAGAAGCTCGTTGCCCGGGAGACGACATGTCCGCACTGGACTCATTTTACGCAATGCTTCGCGGTGACGCCGATCCGTTCCGCAATCACCCTGAGAACCTTCGCGAGATTCAGCTCGCCGCCATGAAGGAGCGTTTCGCCGAGCGCCGCAACCAGATCAGGCTGCTGCGCCGCCGCGCGGACGATATGGGTGTTGAAACCATCAACCGCCATGAGGACATGGTTCCTCTCCTGTTCGCGCATCAGATCTACAAGAGCTACCCCGAGCAATTCATCGACAACGGCCGCTGGAAGCACCTGGCGGCCTGGCTGCAGACGCTTTCCAGCACCCCGGTGAGCGAAGTGGATATGACGGGCGTGGAAGACGTCGACGCGTGGATGGAACGGTTGCGCGAAGCGGGGCACTACGTGTTCAGCTCGAGCGGCACATCCGGGAAATGCAGCTTCATCAACCAGACGCGAGCCGATCTTGAGAACGTCACCGAGTCGTGTGTGAAACTCGGCGTTCACGGTAACGAGCTGATCCGCCGAGATTTCGGCAAGCGCCCCGTATTCCTGATGATGCCGCCTGCCGGCGCGCATCGTCACATCGAACCGGTACTTGGCGCTGCGAAGCGACTTGGCGCCGAAAACACGCTGATGTTCGACGAACCTGTGCTTGCTTCCGCAACGATCTCGATGGGTCGCATGCGTCGCGCAATCGCCGACGGTTCCGCCAAACCCAGTGAAGTCGCGGCTTTTCAGGAGCATGCGGTGGCGCGCCAGCGCCATACTGGCGCGATGATCGACAGCTTTCTCGACAAGCTTGTCGCGCAGCGCAACGTCCCCGTTCTCGTACAGGGCAACTGGTCGTTACACTGGACGCTCGTGGAGCGCGCCCGCCATCGCGGCATCACCGATGGAATCTGCCACCCCGACACGGTGATCACGACCGGCGGCGGATTGAAGGGCACCTCGGCACCCACCGACTATCGGGAGCAGATCACACGCTTCTATGGCATCCGCCCGGAGAACGTCCAGAATAGCTATGGCATGTCCGAAATGATCGGGACTGGCCCCTGGTCGGAGGTGGCACAGGGCTACGCAATCTGCCCCTGGATCGTTCCGTTCGTGCTCGACAAAGCCGGCGAGCAACTACTGAATCCGTCGGATGGGCGCGGCGTTGCCGAGGGCCGTTTCGCGTTTTTTGACCTGCTTGCCGAGGGATACTGGGGCGGCTTCATCACCGGCGACAAAGTCACTGTGGACTTCTCGCCGGAGGGGAGCACCGACGGACTCCAGGGACCGCTGGTCAGGCGGGTCGGCCGCTATGCCGACCTCGAAGAAGGCGAAGACAAGCTCTCTTGCGCGGGCACGATGGAATCGTATGTGCGTGGGATGATCAACGTTTGATTTCGGCCGCGAGCAACTGCGGGGGCCAGGGGGTGCCAGTATTGGCACCCCCTGGCGCTCGTGAGTATACTGATGCACTAATTCCGTCATCAAAAGCTCAACGATGTCCAAACCTATGGCAGTTCAGGCTCCCGACGGAGCCTCGCGGCTCGCTGCGGCGGGCAAACCTCGAACGGCCGGCCGGCCCACCCACGACGACGCGGTCCAGTTGCGCGAGCGCCTGCTCGACGCCGCCAAAACGGTCTTCATGAGGGAAGGTTTCGGTGCCGCCAGGGTCGATGAAATCGCGTCACTGGCCGGTGTCAGCAAAACTACCGTTTACCGCCAGTTCGGCACGAAGGAAGAGCTTTTTCGCTCTATCGTCTGGCGCGGTATGTCCGACTTGCGCGGCAAGATCGATCAGCACCTGGAGCCCGGCCGCGATTTTTCGACCAACCTGGCATCCCTGATCGATGCGCTCGTCGAACACATGGCAATACCGGACAGCATTCACACTTCACGCATGGTCATTGGCGAGGCGATACGTTTTCCGGATGTCGCAAGGCAGTTTCTGCAGTTCGTGGTGACGATGCTGGAGCCGCTTACGGCCGTTCTGGAAGCGGCAGCGGCCAATGGAACGATCGACATCGACGATCCTGCGAACGCGGCACGTGATCTCCTCACGCTGGTCACTGGCGCCCCCGAAGTGCACCTTGCGATCCAGACTACGCGCGCTGAACGCAAGCGTAGGGCCGAGAGGATTCATCGGATCCTGTTGACCGCCTGGAAGTATCGCGCAACGCTCGATAAGGTTCGGGCCAGGGCAATGCAGTAACGTTCATCGCGCGCCTGCCTCGCCGGCAGACTAGCTGCCGACTTCCCCCATCACCTGAAACTGCCCGGATGCCTGGGCAATGCATTTCGCATTGGCCCAGATCCGGCAGTCCGAGAAAATCACCCGTTTCCCAGAACGCAGAACGTCGACATGGGCTTCCACCCAGTCGCCCGGTTCAGCGTTGCCCATGAAGTTGACCATCAAGCCCGTCGTCAACACCCTTACGGCCGGTTGACGCGAATACTTGCTTGCCCACGTAATGGCCGTATCCGCCAGCATGCAAACGGCGCCGCCGTGCATCATCTGGCCGAGATTCCGATGCGCTTCGCGCACGTACATACCGACGACATGTCCACGCTCGCTCTTGCGAAAATAAGTAGGACCGAACATCTGATGGAAGGGGCCAAACTCCGGCATCAATGCAAAGCCCTCCGGAATGGGCTTTTCTTCGCTCTCTTCAAGCGCGTCTACCGCCAGTGCGTGTGCTTGTTCCAATGCCACTCTCCTCTTCGCGCCGTAGGTGGCCGGCACCAATAATTCCTTTTTCATGGGTGAGACATAGCGTATCATTATTCGCACACAAGTCAATTATATGAATGAATATGGACATCGGATCGCTCTTTACGCCACTCGTTGTTCGAGGCGTCACGCTTGCCAACCGTATCGTCATGTCACCCATGACTCGCGGTTTTTCGCCCAATGGACTGCCCGGCAGTGACGTTGCCGCTTACTACAAGCGGCGCGCGCAGGGCGAGACTGGCCTTATCATCACGGAAGGTGTTGGTGTCGATCATCCGGCAGCCCTGGGCGAAGCCGGACTCGGCGAGAATTCAATTCCCGTACTCGCCGGAGCAGAATCGGTTGCCGCGTGGCGGCGTGTGACGAATGAAGTTCACGCAAGCGGCGGCGTCATCTTTCCGCAACTGTGGCATATGGGACCGATGAAAGAGGCGAACACAGGGCCCTTCCCCGCCGCCGCGCCACTACGGCCATCGGGACTGTGGGGGCCGTCCGGATGCACGACTTCGCTCAACGCGGGCTACATGGAGCGGGTGATGCCACCAACCCGGCCAATGACCGACACCGAGATCGCGGACGTCATCGCCGCCTACGGTCGAAGCGCAACTTTTGCGAAGGCCGCCGGATTCGACGGCATTGCCATCCACGGAGGGCACGGCTATCTGATCGATGCGTTCCTTTGGGCTGAGACCAATCAACGCACGGACAAATGGGGTAAGGATCTCGTGGCGCGCAGCCGCTTTTCCGCCGAAGTCGTGCGCGCGATACGCGAAGCGATCGGCTATACGATGCCGATTACATTCCGCTTTTCACAGTGGAAACAGCAGGATTTCCGGGCGCGCCTCGCCAACGATCCGCACGAGCTCGAACAGATCCTCGCACCGCTCGCAGATGCTGGCGTCGATATCTTCGAGGCGAGTACGCGTTATTTCAATCGCGCGGAATTCCCGGGCTCGGAGATGAATCTCGCAGGCTGGGTAAAGAAAGTGACCGGCCGGTATTCTATGGCGGTGGGCGGAATCGGCATTAATAAGGGATACTACGATTCTATGGCCGAAGCCGAGACATCGGCACAACCCGACCTAACACCACTGCTGGATCGTTTCTCGCGCAACGAGTTTGACCTTGTTGGCGTAGGTCGTTCGCTTCTGCACGACCCGAACTGGGCCCGGCGTGCCCGCCTTGGCGAGCCGTTTCTCGGATTCAGCAACGATTCGCTCGCGCGCCTCACCTGAAATGCAGTTTTGCAGTTAGCGCCCCTGTATCAGGCGTCAACTGCTGTTGGTGGCCTGCCAATCTTCAGGTGCGCCCAGTAACCGGAATCAATGCACCGGTTACCCCCGACGCAGCTTCGGAAGCGAGAAAAAGAATCACGTTCGCGATTTCCTCGGGCCGTACCCAACGTGAAAAGTCTGCATCGGGCATGTCGTTGCGGTTTTGCGGCGTGTCGATAACGCCCGGCAGGATCGCGTTCACGGTAATTGAACGATCCTTGAGCTCTTCGGCTAGCGCCTCCGTCAAACGCATCACCCCCGACTTCGACGCCGTGTACGCACCCATTCCCATACCTGCCTTGAGTGCGGCGCCAGCGCCAATGTTGACAATGCGACCGCCGTGCGCGCCGACAGCAAGATAGTCCAACGCCGCTTTCGATGCCGTTGCGGCCGTCCGCACGTTCATCTGATACATCAAATCCCACGTCTCGAGGGAGCCGTCCGCCAGCGTTTCCCAGCGAAATCCACCCGCTATGTTGACGACGGCATCGAGCTTGCCAAGCTGCTCGACAGTCGCCGAAAACGCCGCGCGCGCCGCGTCCAGGTCAGTCAGTTCCACGCCGCCTCGCCACCAGGAGGCGTGTAGCTGCTCCGCGCTCGCGCCCTCCGGCGCAGGCGCCTTGTCGATCAGCGCGACCTTCCAGCCATTGTCGGCAAATACCCGGCCCACCGCGCGTCCCAATGTGCCGAAGCCACCGGTTACCACTACTACCCGTTGCATGTCCGATCACTCCCTCGCCGCTTCGGGCGCGAAAAAATCAACGTCCCTTGAAAACCGGCTCACGCTTCTCGCGAAACGCGTTGACCGCTTCCTGGTGGTCTTCAGTCAAATTCGACAGCGCCTCGTAGGCGATCGACGCATCGAGAATCGAATGCGCGAGTTGCTTGAGTCCGATGTTGATTGAAGCCTTGGTCCATTGAATCGCACGCGCGGCTCCGTTTGCCAGCCGCTTCGCCATGGCATCGACAACGGCATCGAGTTCGTCAGCCGGCACGGCGTGATTGATGAGCCCCAGACGCGCCGCCTCTTCTGCGGTGAGGAGGTCACCCGTCAGGAGGTACTCCTTGGCCTTCGCGTAGCCGACGAGCTGCGGCCAGATCACCGCGCCGCCATCGCCCGCTACGAAGCCGACTTTCACGTGCGGATCGCCGATCTTCGCGTGATTGGCCGCGTAGCTCAGATCCGAGAACAACGCGATCGTCGCGCCCAGACCAATTGCATGACCATTGATCTTCGCGATGACCGGCTTCGGACAATCGAGCATCGAGAAGACGATTTTCTTGGCGCGCTGCATGCCTTCCAGAAACAACGCCGGGTTGTCGATGACCTGCTGCATGTGCTCTATATCACCGCCCGCGCTGAATGCGCGCCCAGCGCCCGTCAACACGACAACACGGGTCTCGTCGTCCTCCGCGACATCGAGAAAGAGCCGCGACATCTCGATGTCCATCTGCTCGTCAAACGCATTCAGCGTTTCGGGGCGGTTGAGCGTGACGGTCAGGACGCCGCCGTCGCGTTCGAGCAATAACGCCTTATAGTCCGAAATATTCATGGCTTACCTGTTCACAAAGAAGAGACCGCGCGGGACGACGGGTCGCGCCGCCGCGCAAACGCCGGATGCGATTCCCGCTGCACCGGCGCCCCGCGCGACTTCGATTACACCTGCAGCGGAATGAACCTGCGGCCGTTGTCGTACATGATCTTGCGCGTGTCTTCTTCGGTAAGCCCATTGAGCGCTTCCGCCGCGAAGTCTTTCGGCTCCGGGACGCCTTCCGCGTGCGGATAGTCGGAGCCCATCAACAGAAAGTCCGACGATCCGGTTTGCGCGATGATCTGGCCGATGTCGTCCTCGGGATACGCGACCACAAACACGTTTTCCTTGAAGATCTGGCTCGGGCGCTTCTTCAGTTGACCGCACGGCCAGTAACCATTCTTCGCCATGCCCCGGCACTTGTCCATTTTCACGAGCAGCGACGGCACCCATTCGGCACCGTTTTCCGCGCTGCACAGCTTGACGCGCGGGAAACGCTCGAAGAAATTGTAGAAGATGAACGATGACAGCGTTTCCATCACCGGACGCTCGCCGTAACCGTGCATCCAGACAAAGGCGGTTTGACGCTGGCGCGACTGCTGCACCGGCTCGCCCCACACCGCCATGTGATCCTTCATGTAGATCGCTTCCGACACGTGGAACGTGACACGCACGCCCGCTTCATTGAGGATCGACCAGAACGGATCGAAATACGGGTCGGCCGGCGCACGGCCATTGAACGGCCCCATCGGCATCAGGATTACGCGGACACCGTTCGCGACCAGCCATTTTGCCTCGGCTACAGCGGCGTCGAGATCGTCGAGCGTGACGACCGGCGTCGTGTAGATCCGGTCCTTGTAGTTGAAGCCCCAGTCGTCGAGCATCCACTGGTTATACGCATGCAACACGGCATTTGCGGCGGCAGGCTCGTTGAGGTACGAAATGCACGCGACCATTTCGCCGATGTACATTGTGCAGGCCTCCACGCCGAATTCGTCCATCTTCTTCAGGCGTGCGTCGCGATTGAACATGTCCGGCGTCGGGGCGACACGCATGTCGACGTTGTCCTTGCCGTCCTTCATCGCGCGCAGCCATTCATGCAGTTTGCCCGGCGGCGGCACGTGCCCCTCGGCAGAGGTGTAGCCTTCGCTGATTTCCACCTTGCGGTCGCCGACATACATGCAGCGGTTGCCGTCGGCCGTGACACGGCTGGTAAACGACCAGTCCTTCTTGAACTTTTCGGGCAAATGGCGGCTGTATGCGTCCTCGACTTCGTAGAAGTGCGTGTCCGCGTCGTAGATCTTCCCTTGATACGCTTGCATGAACTCTCTCCTGATTGTGGGGGAGCGCTGCTGAACGTGCGCCCTTGAGAGAAGTATCGGCTCAAGCCATCAGCCCAAAAACTCTCATATCGAACCCAGAAACGTCGATATCGAATTGATATCGGTCGGCGCCCGCGCCATTTCCGAAGCTCGCACATGGCATCTTCCGAAAATCATCAATACGAACATCGTTCGTATATGAGTATACTCGAAACGATACATACAACCGGAGACGCTCATGCAAGTTGAAGTCCTCTCGCAGCAGGCACACCGAGCACAACCCGTAGCCGGTCCGCCGCGCGGGTTCACGATGGCGATCCTGCTGGCCGCAGTGGCAGCCTCGTCGGGAATCACCGTTATCTATACGGTGCTGGTCACACTCTACAAAGCCTTTCCCGCTTCGAACTCCGTGAGCTGGACGGTTACCGCATACTGGCTCGGCTCGGCCGTCTTCGCCGCGGTGAGCGGGCGGCTCGGTGACTTGCTGGGCTACCGTCGCATCCTGCTCGTGGTGATGTCGGTCGCTGCCGCCGGCGCGGTCGTCGCCGCATGTGCAACCCATGTCGGCATGCTCGTCGCTGGGTGCGCGATGCAATCGATCGCGGCAGGCATTACGCCGCTCTCCATCGGCCTGGTCCGCGAGAACCTGCCACCAGCGAGGCTGCCTGGCGCGGTGGGCCTGATCAGTGCTGCAGGCATGGTATCCGCGGGGCTGGTCTACATTTGTGCGGGCGTCGTCGTGGATCACTATTCCTGGCAAGGCGGCTTTTGGTTCAAAGTCGCGCTTTGCATCGTGGCAGTCGCTGCCGTGCGCGCGTGGACGCCGGCGTCGCCACAGCATCCCAGCGTCCGGATCGACTACCTTCGAGGCCTTGCGTTCGCTCCAGCACTCTGCGCGATCCTCTTCGCGGTGCAACAGATCCGCGCGTGGGGGCTCGGCGATGCGCGGCTTTGGGGTTTGATCGTCGGCGGCATGGTCGTGCTGGGACTATGGGCGCGGCATCAACTCAAGGCGCGTCATCCGCTCATCAACGTGCGTCTGCTGAAGGCGCGCGAGGTCATCCTGGCGAATGCCTGCATGGCATTCCTCGCGGCAGGCGCCATGCAACTGGGACAGGTTTTCTCGCTGCTCGCCCAGCAGCCTGCCGGCACGCACGCCGGATTCGGGCTGAGCGCAACAGCGGCCGGATTGCTGATGTTCAGCGTCAACATCGTCGCGATGGTCGCGAGCCCGTGGAGCGGCCGCGTCGCGGCCCGCTACAAGGCGCGTCGCGCCGCCTTGATCGGCATGGTCATATTGGTCTTTGCCTGGGCCGCACTGATCGTGCTTCATCGCAGCCTGCTGCTCTTCGTTCCAGGCGCGGTCCTGTGCTCGTTCGGGCTCGCCTTCGCGAGCACGGCGCTGTACAACCAGATCGTGGAAACGACCCCTGCGCATCAGACAGGCGAGGCAACGGGCATGCTCTATGTCTTCTTCTCGTGCTTCTTCGCGATAGGCGCCCAGGTGGTATTCGTGCTGCTACGCGGCGCGACGGGGGAACATGATGGTGCGTCGTTTCCCGCCGACAGTGGCTATGTTTCGGTGTTCGTCTACATTGCCTGCAGTTCGATTGTTGGACTGTTGATCGCTTGCATGCTGCCGAAGCGTCACGCCCGTTGATCGTCGTTGCGAACGATCCGTTACGCGCCGGTCCAACGCTTCTTCAAATTCGCCTTGCGTGCCGAACATTGAAGCATGTGCTTCAATGTTCGGCACGCTGGCCGGTCACTCATCTTCGGCTTGACCCAATGCAGACGCACGCTGCGCCACCCTGATCATGTTCTGCTCGAGTTGCGGGCGTTCGCGATCGAAACGCTCGAGCGGCGCACCAATCGCCATCGCCGCAATCACGTTACCGTTCGGCCCGAAGATCGGTGACGACACACCCGCGGAGTCCGGCAGCAATTCGCCACGGCTCACCGACAAACCGGATTCGAGGATGTGATCGAGTTCGTCACGCAGTGCCTTCTTGGTGGCGATCGTTTGCGGTGTGCGGCGCTCGAACTTGACCGTCTTCATGTAGTCGGCAACGAAAGCGTCCGGCGCATGGGCGAGCAGCACGCGGCCCGCGGCCGTGCAATAGAGCGGACGACGCAAACCGATGTGCATCGAATAGCGCACGGATTGCTCGCTCTCGATCACGTCGACATAGGTGATCTCTTTGTGCTCGTGATCAAGGACGCCGATATACACGGTTTCATTGGTGCTCTTCGAGAGATCCACCAGGAATGGGCGCAGCATCTTCGAGAAATTCCACGCGGCCATCACGCCGGCGGACAAGCGGAAGATCGAAGGCCCCAGGCGATAGCGGCCTGCGTCGTGCATCAAAAACCCTTCCGCCACGAGAGGCCTCAGTAGATTGAGCAGGCTGCTCTTCGGCGACTCGAGGGCAACATTCAGTTCTGCCAGCGACATCCCTTCCGGAGACTTCGCCAGCACATCGAAAATTCCGAGGAGTCGGGTCAGCGAGCGCGGCCCGCTGACATCCCGGTCCGCCGGCGCTGAGGTCTCTTTTAACATGATTTTCCCCATGAATTGACTGTATCGATTATACGGGAACTATTCACATAGTTTTACAACGATCACAATTTGGCACACTTTTGCACCGCCTGAATTCGGGAATACGCCAGGGCGCCTCCGCATCAAGGTTGAGATATAGTTGAACGACGTTCACAAAATTGCAATGCGGGAGCAACGCTTTCCGGACCATCCACGTGGCACGCTCGCGTGTCGAACTGCGGCATCAAACTTCACTTCTGGATCACACATGCACACGAAAAAACTGGCAGAAAAGGTCGTCATCGTGACCGGAGGCGGGCAAGGCGTTGGACTCGGCATTGCCCGCGCGCTTGCCACCCAGGGCGCGAGTCTGGTGCTGACTGGCCGCACGGAGAGCAAACTCACGCATGCTGCCGAGGGATTGAGCGCCCTCGGCTCGCAAGTGCTCGTCGTGCCTGGTGACACGCGCAATCGAGCCGACGCCGTGCGCACGGGCGAACTTGCCATTGAGCGTTTCGGTCGCGTAGACGCGCTTATTAACAACGCACAAAGCAGCAGCCCAGGTGTGCCGCTCGAATCCGTTACTGACGACGACTGGAGCAACACACTCGAGTCCGGCTTGTACGGCACGCTGTATTTCATGCAGGCCGTATTGCCGCACATGAAGGCACAGGGCCGCGGCGCCATCGTCAACTTCGGCTCGCGCACAGGCATCGAAGGGCTCAAGGGATTCGGCGCGTACGCCGCAACCAAGGAGGGCATTCGTGGACTTTCACGTGTTGCCGCGCGCGAATGGGGTGCCTATGGCATTACCGTCAACGTCATTTGCCCGGCAGCGCTCACGCCAGCCGCTGAAGCCTACCTCGAAGCCAATCCCCAGGAACGCACGCGCTATCTCGGTGAAATCGCACTTGGCCGCTTCGGCGATCCTGAGCTCGATATTGGACGAACAGTTGCATTTCTGTGTAGTGACGACGCTAATTTCATAACGGGGCAGACTATCAGTGTGGACGGCGGACAGTCAATGCTTTAGTGCGTCTTTTTGAACACAGTTGCAATATATGAAACAGGAAGTTGCATTTTTCAGCGGTCGCAGAGAATTTAATTGAACTAATCGTTGCATTAATTGGGATACCTCGATCCGAGGGCGAGTTCGCACGAGACGCCTACCAAGAAGATCGAAAGTGGTCACATATTTCTCCTCCGGCACACTTCGCGAGAGCGTGTGGAGTTTGACCTTGGCTGCGGGACACCGAGCCAAGGTTTTTTTTGCGCCGTTGTGTTAGGCAATTTTCAGCGGGGACACCGCGACGTCGAGACGCACCCGAAGCCGTAAAGCGACGAACGGATTTTTTGGGCGACGGCGAGGAGGACACTCACCAAGACAGACCGAGTCGGCCGGGAACTTCGAGCACGGCACGTTGCAGTCCACGCGGAAACTTACCAGACCGAACTCCATGCACAACGCCTGACCAACGGTCAGGCGTTGTGCTAGCGGTTCAAGCGAGTTGTGAAAATTGCGATCTCGATGCCGCTTTTCAAGAAAGCAATTAGAACCATTCCGATGTGAAGAACGGCAAGTGCACGTCCATCCAGTCGTATTCGCTGCGGCAGACGGCCCATGCCCACTGGGGTGACTTTCCACCGCGCTGGGCAGCGTCCGATCGTTGATGCAGGCGTGAACTATTTGAAGCATCCCCGCCCGCTTCGAGATACCCGACTTCTACCTCGGTTGTGTCTGCGATACCGCTATTGCTATTCTCAGTCGTCATGATTCGTCCTTTAGCTCCCGCTTACTCCACCGCCTTCACCATCTCCTCGATCACCTTCTTCGCGTCGCCGAACACCATCATGGTTTTATCCATGTAGAAGAGCTCGTTGTCGAGGCCCGCGTAGCCCGCCGCCATCGAGCGCTTGTTCACGATGATCGTGCGCGCCTTGTACGCCTCGATGATCGGCATGCCCGCGATCGGCGACTTCGGGTCATTCTTCGCCGCCGGATTCACCACGTCGTTCGCCCCGAGCACCAGCACCACGT